>NZ_CP173721.1:920520-1227360 GCF_045181065.1 Microbacterium sp. M
ATGCGACCTTCGGGTTCTCCTCGTCCGACCTGCGCGACTGGGTGGCCGAGAAGACTTCCGGGCGCATCCCCGCCACCGACGTCGCGGCACTCACGGTCGGGATCATCCGATCCGGCGTCGACGCTGTGACGTCGTTCCTGCGCGAGTTGCCGGCCGGCACCGTGGTCGCCGTCGACGTCGTCGAGGAGTCCGACATGCGCGTCGTGGCGCTCGCTCTGAACGCCCTCGGCGATCGCGGCGTCCTGCTGCGCGTTGGTCCGCCCTACGTGCGGGCCCACATCGGACAGGAGATCGCGCAGCCCGTCGACTCCGAGGACATCCCGTTCGCCCATCACCGCGGTGGACTGGTCGTCGTCGGCAGCCACGTGCCGCTCACGACGCAGCAGCTCGACGAGCTCCGCCGTGCCAGGCCCGAGACGGCGACCATCGAACTCGACGTGCGCCGCCTCATCGACGAACGCCGCGAAGCACACCTGGACGCCCAGTCGCGCGCCGTCGCCGAGGCGCTCGAGTCGGGTACCGTCATCGTCCACACCACCCGCGAGCTCGTGACCGGCACGACGGGAGAGGCGAGCCTCGAGATCGCCAGGCAGGTCTCCAGCGCGGTCGTGGAGCTGGTCCGCCGAGTCCTTGCGATCGCCCCGCCACGTTTCGTGATCGCCAAGGGCGGCATCACCTCCAGTGACGTCGCGAGCGAGGCGCTCGAGATCCGCAGGGCGACCGTTCTCGGTCCGATGCTCCCCGGAATCGTCTCGCTCTGGCAGCCGGAGACGGGCCCCGCCGTCGGCATCCCCTACATCGTCTTCGCCGGCAACGTCGGCGTCGCAGACTCCCTCGCCCGCGTCGTCGCGACGCTGGCCGACACGCACTGATCTTTCTGAAAGGAATCGAGATGACCACCACCGTCGCCGTCATCGGGCTCGGAGCCATGGGGCTTCCCATGGCGACTCGCCTCGCCGAGCGCTTCACCGTCCGCGGGTTCGACATCGCCTCCCAACGCGTCGCCATCGCGGCCGAGAAGGGCGTCGCGCCCGCAGCATCCGCCGCCGAGGCCGTCGCGGATGCGCAGGCCGTGCTCGTGGCCGTGCGCACCGGCGCGCAGCTCGACGACCTGCTCTTCGGCGAGAGCGGTCTCGCGCCGCATCTGGCCGACGGGTCCGTCGTGATCCTCACCAGCACGGTCGGCACCGAAGGCATCGCCGACGTCGCCGCGCGTCTGGCCGAGCACGGCGCGCACCTCGTGGACGCGCCGCTGTCCGGAGGACCGGTCCGCGCAGGCGAAGGCGACCTGCTCATCGTCGTCGGCGCGACACCGGATGCGCTCGAGATCGCCCGCCCGATCCTCGAGCAGCTCGCCTCGACGCTCTCGATCGTGGGGGCGCGCCCGGGAGACGGTCAGGCGCTCAAGACCGTGAACCAGCTCCTGTGCGGCGTGCACATCGCGGCAGCGGCCGAAGCCCTCGCTCTCGCCGATGCGCTCGGACTCGACCGCGAGAAGACGCTCGAGGCGCTGACCGCCGGCGCAGCGAACTCCTTCATGCTCGGCAACCGCGGACCCCGCGCGCTGCAGGCGTACGACGAGGAGGGCGCCGAGGTGCTCAGCCGCCTGGACATCTTCGTCAAGGATCTCGGCATCGTCGGCGACGCCGCACGTCGGGCGCATCTGTCCACCCCTGTCGCGGCTGCCGCCGAGCAGCTGTTCCTGCTCGGCGAGGCGCAGGGCCTCGGTGCCCACGACGACTCGGCCGTGGTCCGCGTGATCGCCCCCGAACGACTGTCCTGACCCGAACCGTACGGCGCATTCGCCGGAAAGAAGAGATTCGATGACGCTCCCTCTTCCCGCTCTGATCGCGATCGGAGTGGCAGGCCTCGCCCTGCTGCTCCTGCTGATCATCCGCTTCAAGATGCAGGCGTTCTACGCCCTCATCCTGGTCTCGATCGTGGTCGGCCTCGCGGCCGGACTGCCGATGACCACGATCCCCGCGACGGACACCGCTCCGGAGCAACTCGGCATCATCCAGGCGATCATCGCCGGCGTCGGAGGCACCCTCGGCTCCGTCGCCGTGCTCGTCGCGCTCGGCTCGATGCTCGGCAAGATCATCGAGCTGTCCGGCGGCGCCGAATCGCTCGCCGGCAAGTTCACGTCGTGGCTCGGCCCCAAGCGCGTCGGCATCGCCCTCGTGGCGGCCGCAGGCATCCTCGCCATCCCGGTGTTCTTCGATGCCGGATTCATCATCCTCGTGCCGATCATCTTCGCGTTCTCGAAGATCGCCGGGCTCAACCCGATCAGATTCGGGCTGCCGGTGGCGGGCATCATGCTGGCGGTTCACGTCGCCGTCCCTCCGCACCCCGGCATCGTCGGCGGTGCGACCATCCTCGGCGCCGACATCGGCTGGGTGCTGATCTTCTCGCTGCTCATCTCGATCCCGCTCGCGGTGCTCTCGTATCTCGTGGCGAAGCTCATCAACCGACGCGAGTTCGCGATGATCGAGGCGACCAAGGAGATGTTCGACCGATTCGGATCCGAGGACTCATCACCCAACAGCGGGCTGCGCGAGGGCGAGAAGGCGCCGAGCGCCTACACGGTGCTGACGATCATCCTGCTGCCGCTCGTGCTGATCATGCTCGGCACGACCGTTGCGCCGGCCTTCGCCCCCGGCACGTTCTGGAACGGCTTCCTCTCGATGATCGGCCAGCCGATCTTCGCCCTCATGGTGGCGATCGCCGCCGCGATGTTCCTGCTCGGCGTACGCCGCGGCTGGTCGGGTGCCAAGCTCGGCGAGGTCATGGAATCCGCTCTCCCGAGTGCGGCCGTGATCATCCTCATCACGGGCGCCGGCGGTGCCTTCGGCCGCATCCTCACCGAGACCGGCATCGGCGGTGCCGTCGCCGAAGTCCTGGCCGGGACAGGGATGCCGCTGCTGCTGGCCGCCTTCCTCATCTCGCTCATCATGCGAGCGGCGCAGGGATCGGCCACCGTGGCGATCACGACGACGGCAGGGCTGCTGCTGCCGACGGTCGCGGTCCTCGGCCTCGACACGATCCACATCGCTCTCGTCGCCATCGCGATCGGTTACGGCGCACTGGGACTCAGCCACGTGAACGACTCCGGCTTCTGGGTGGTCACGCGCTATCTCGGCCTGTCGGTCAAGGACGGTCTGCGGACCTGGACCCCGCTCACGACCGTGCTCGGCATGGCAGGGTTCCTCCTCACCTGGCTGCTGTATGCCGTCATTCCGATGAGCTGATCCCGACGCGGATCGCACCCGCCGGCCGGTCGAGACCTCGATCGACCGGCGGGTGACGCGTATGGTCGGAGACATGGTCACCGTCGCCGAGAACATCGTCAAGACACTCCGCGCCAACGGGATCGAACGGGTCTACGGCATTCCGGGCGATTCCCTCAACGGCTTCACCGACGCCCTGCGCAAGGACGGCACGATCCGCTGGGTGCACGTGCGCCATGAGGAGACCGCAGCCTTCGCCGCCGCAGCGGATGCCGCCACCACCGGCGGACTCGCGGTCGTCGCCGGCTCCTGCGGGCCGGGCAACCTCCACCTCATCAACGGGCTCTACGACGCCAACCGTTCGCGTATGCCGGTGCTGGCGATTGCCGCCCATATTCCGACGACCGAGATCGGCACCGGCTACTTCCAGGAGACGCATCCGCAGGACGTCTTCCGTGAATGCAGCGTGTATGCCGAGTACGTAGCCGACCCGCGGCAGATGCCGCGTCTGCTCGAGATCGCCATGCGCAGCGCGATCGAGCAGCGCGGCGTCGCCGTGCTCGTGATTCCCGGCGACGTCGCGCTCGCCCACATCGAATCCGATCGGGCGACGGTGATCGAGCACGCCAGGCCGGTCGTCGTTCCGAGCGGGGACGAGCTGGAGAAGGCGGCCGCGCTGCTGAACGCCGCCCGCAGGGTGACGATCCTCGCCGGCGCCGGAGTCGAGGGTGCGCACGACGAGGTCATCGCGCTCGCCGATCGCCTCGGCGCGCCGATCGTGCACGCGCTCCGGGGCAAGGAGTTCATCGAGCACGACAATCCGTTCGACGTCGGGATGACCGGACTGCTCGGCTTCGCCTCCGGCTATCGGGCGATGGAGGCCGCGGATGCGATCCTCATCCTCGGCAGCGACTTCCCGTACGCGCAGTTCTACCCGGACGACGCCACCACGATCCAGGTCGACATCCGCGGGGCGCAGCTGGGCAAACGGCATCCGCTCGATCTGGGACTCGTCGGGGATGCCGGGCCGACAGCCGAGGCGCTCCTGCCGCGTCTCGCGGAGAAGACGGACCGTTCGCACCTGGACGACTCCGTCGAGCACTACCGCAGGACGCGCGCGAAGCTCGACGATCTCGCGGTGCCCTCACGCGGCAGGAACCCGATCCACCCGCAGTATCTCGCGCGACTGGTGAACGAGCACGCGGCGGACGACGCGATCTTCACGGCGGACGTCGGATCGCCGACCGTGTGGGCGGCCAGGTACCTGACGATGACCGCGGAAAGGCGCCTCATCGGCTCGTTCACGCACGGGTCGATGGCGAACGCCCTGCTGCACGGCATCGGCGCTCAGGCGTCGCACCCCGATCGCCAGGTCGTCGCACTCGCCGGTGACGGCGGACTCTCGATGATGCTCGGCGAACTCCTCACCCTCACGCAGAACCGGCTTCCCGTGAAGACGATCGTCGTCAACAACTCTTCGCTGAACTTCGTGGAGCTGGAGATGAAGGCGGCCGGATTCGTCACCTACGCCACGGATCTCGTCAATCCCGATTTCGCCGCTGTGGCCGGCGCGATGGGCATCTTCGCGCGTCGGGTCGAGCACAGCGATGACCTCGAGGATGCCGTGCGCGAGGTCCTCGACCACGACGGTCCTGCCCTGCTGGACGTGGTGACCGAGCGGCAGGAGCTGTCGATGCCGCCGGCGATCGAAGCTGCCCAGGTCAAGGGATTCGCGCTGTACGCGATCCGCACCGTCATGTCCGGACGCGGGGACGAACTGCTGGACCTGGCGCGCGCGAACTGGCGCCAACTGTTCTGAGGGCCCCGGCAGCGGGACCCTCAGAACGGGCTCACGCCTCCGCGATCGCGCGCGCCTCCGCGGCCTCGGCGACGCGACCGAGGGCCTCGAGGGCGTCGCCGAGCTCGAGAGCCGCCACCTGCCGCAGCGGCGGGATCTCCGCACCGTGCTCCAGCACGGTGCGATAGATCGCGAAGGCGTCCTCAGCGCGCTCGTTCCCGGCCAGCACGCGCGCGGCGAACAGCTCCGAACCGCCGGCGGCTCCGGCATCCCCGAGCGTCAGGAATCCGTCCGCTGCGGTGAGGGCCGCTGCGACCGCCTCATCCACACGCCCCAGGCTCGCGAACGCCCGGGCACGGGAGTCGGTGACGTCGGCCAGCAGCCAGCCGGCCTCGTGCTGCGTCGCCAGCGCTGCGACCTCGTCGAAAAGGGCGAATGCGCGCTCGTCCTGCTGTCCGGCGTACGCCTGCGCGAGGTTGTGCAGCACCTCGCTGAGGGCTCCGACGGCGTCCGGAGACCGCCGGACGATCTCGGCGGCGTTCTCGAGCAGCTCGATGGCGTCGTCGTGCTCCTCGAAGCGCGCGAGGATCTTCGCCTGCTCACTGAGAGCCATGGCCTGATCCGGCCCTTCATCGGCGGCGCCGAACAGCTCGGCGCCGTAGCCGAAGGCGCCGACGGCCTGGCCGAACTCACCGGATGCCGCCAGTGCACGGGCGAGCATCATGACCGTCATGGCGCGCGATCCCTCGGGGACCTCGGCCTCCTCCTCGCGCCGCAGCACGTCGCCGAAGAGCTCGGCCGCCTCCGCGGCGTCACCGGCCGAGAGCATGGCCCTGGCCAGGCGGAAGTCGATGCCGGACAGATCGCCGCCCTCGCGGCCGACGAGGTGAGCGGCGGTCCGGTAGCGGGTCACGGCCTTGTCGGCGTCGCCCGCGTCCTCCCAGAGCGCGCCGGCGAGCATGTGGGTCGCTGCCAGGGCGCCGTCGGCACCGAGCGCGGCGAGCAGACGGCATGTCTCATCCGCGTCCGTCGCGCCGGCGGCGAAGTCGCCCTGACCGCCGCGGATGCGGGCGCGGATCTCGAGGGCGCGAGCGCGGTGCCCCGCACCGAGGTTCTCCTCGGCGAGCAGACGGTCGAGGTGTCCGAGGGCACGCTCGAGGCGCTCGCTCTGCAGCAGCGCGAAGATCGCCAGCAGGCTCGTGGCGTGCACGTGGCGCGCATCGTCGGCCTCGGCGAACGCCCGGTGGGCCCGCTCTGCGACGTCGAGCGCGGCGTCGTACTCCTCCGTCTTCAGATGCAGTGAGGCGCGGCTGATCGCCAGGTCCCCGCGCGAACGGGGCGGCAGGGCGGCATCGTCGGCCAGTTCGCGATCGAGCGCGGCCACGGCTTCGGCCGCGGCGTCGCCGAACGTCGCCAGTTGAAGGCGCTCCTCCAGATCGGCCTGCGCGTCGTCGCCGGCCACACGAAGAGCGGCGATGCGCTCTGGCAGCACCGCTCGCGCCTCCTCAAGACGTTCTCCGGCGACGAGGACCGCGACACGCACCGAATGCAGGCGCGCCTGCTTCTCGGCATCCGTCACGCCGAAGGCATGCGGCAGAGCAGCCATCGTCTCGGCCTCTGCACCATAGTCGGCGAGCTCGACCACGCGATCGAACCAGGCGTCGGCATCCGCGGGGAACGCGGCCGAGACCGGCTCGACGAAGGCATCGGAGCGGATCGGGACATCGAAGCCCGTGTCGGCGAGACCGCGCAGACGGCGCAGCCGGTCGGCGTGCGCGTCGCCGCCGTCGCGTGCATCGAACTCGGCGCCGATGCGCTCGGCCGCGGCCCAGCTGGCGGCGGCCAGCTCGGCGGCCGACCAGACACCATCGTGCTCGCCGAAGAACGGCACCAGCCCGGCGGCATCCGCACCGCGCACCGGAGTCGCGCCGTGCCCAGCCGCCGAGACGCGGTCCAGCGCGAACGCGAAAGCACCGAGCGCGGTGAAGTGGGCATCCACGTTCAGGCCGTCGTGTGCGAGCCAGCCCAGGTGGCGCTCGACCAGCGACAGGGCGCGGGCCTCGTTGCCGCTCACGGCGCAGAAGACGATGTTGTTCGCGACGATCGTGAGATTGTCGGGGTTGTCCTTGGCGAGGCGGTAGCTGCGCAGGTGCGCCGTCTTGGCCTCGTCGAAGCGATCCGCACGCAGATACGGCAGCAGAACGCGCGAGAGAGCGTGCTCCGGCTCCTCGCCGCAGGAGAAGCCGCCCTCGATCATCTCCTCGACCAGACGGATCGCCTCGGCATCCCGATCGGTGTCGACGAAGAATCCGGCCACCTGGCTGCGGCTGCAGGCATCGCAATGGCTGTGCTCGTCGCGCGGAGTGGCCTCCAGCTGCACGCGCAGCCGCTCGGCGTCCTCGGTGCGACCGGCGTCCCAGGCGTCCTCGAAGCGCGCGGTGAGCACCCCGCTCATGCCGAGACCGGCCTGGCGGTAGTGCGCCTCCATATCGTCGAGCACGGCGGTGATCTGGTCCTGCGAGAACGCGGGGGAGGAGCGCAGCGCCGAGGCCATCCACTTGAACTGCCACATCAGGTCGGCGCCGCCGTTGTCGATGTCGGCGGGGAACCGCGTCGGGTCGGCGTCGTGCCGTGCCAGGCACCACGCGAAGGAGTTCAGCATCACGTCGGTCGCGCCGCCCATGTTCGCCGAGGCGGTCTGGCGCATCCTGGCCTGGTACTCGAGGCGGTCGTCGCCGATCTCCTGCGCCAGCGTCACCGCCTGAGCGACGAGCGCCTGCTCTGCGGGCCCCCAGGGCGTGCTGTCGATCTCTTCGAGGAGCTGCTGGAACTGCTTCTTGGGACGTGCCATGGGGAATCCTTCTGCGGCGGCGGTGGTCAGCGGGGGTCGTCGATCGTGTCGACGTCGAGCCCGGCGGAGAGCGAGACGAGGTCCGCGAGTGCGGTGGTCATGAGCGCGCGATCGGCATCCGAGAGCGGGTGGTGGCCCGCCAGCAGCGCCTGGATGTAGAGCAGCTGCACCGTGCGGGAGAACACGGCGTCGTCGCGGACGCCGATCAGCGAGCGGACCACGCGGTTGGACCAGTTCAGGCACAACCGGGCGCTCAGATCGTCCTCTCGGCCGGCGGCGAGGGTGTCGTCGATGCGGGCGAGCACGCCGCCCCACAGGGCTCCGGTGATCCCCTTGGTCCGGCTGCGGTCCAGCGAACGCAGCACCTCCGGGTCCGCGACGTACAGACCGGGGAGCTCAGGTCGGTCGATCGATCGCACCACGACGGAGCAATCGGATGCCGCGAGCACGGCGCCTGCCCGATCCTCGAGCGCGACCGCGGCCGCGCGATCGTCCAGCGGCGGCGGGTCGAGGCGGTCGAGTTCGCCCGTGACGTCGACCTTCTCGACGGTCACGTGCGGGTACAGGTCGGGGATCATGCGGATGAGATCCGCGTCGTACAGGTAGCCGCCGTTGACGAGAACCTCGGCGCTCGGGGAGATCCCGGCGACCTGTCGGAACTCGTCGACCGTCTGCGCGTACCGCAGGTGGCCGAACCGCTCGACGAGGTCGCCGATGCGGATGCTTCCGTGCGTGGTCTCGACGGTCAGCCAGCGCGTGATGAAGGCGGCGAGCTCCTCGTCGTGGCGGACCAGCGACTTGAGCCCGACTTCGTGGATCGCCACGAACTGCGCCAGGCGATGCGGTTCGCGAAGACCCAGCTCGAGGATCCAGCGCCGGATGCCGGCGCCGAGCTGCTCCCGGACGCGTTCCAGCGCGGCATCCTCGACAAGGGACTCGCGACTGGCCGTCGGCGCGAGACCGGTGGAGTCGACGACGGCCCTGACGAAGAACGCCCAATCCGGCAGGACGTCGTCGGCTCGTTCGGACAGCAGCATCCGGCCCAGGTACATGCGGGTCGCCTGGCGGGAGCCGGGAGGGGGAGCGAACGGAAGCACGTAGGCGAGGCCACGCGTACCGGTGGCGGGCTCCGACAGCTCGATGACATCCAGCGGTGAGGATCCCAGCAGATCCCTGCCGTACTGCACCGCGGCATCCGGATCGCTCGCAGCGTCCAGGAACGGGGCCGGGCGGGTGATGTCGACGTCGCCGCCCTCGGTTTCGAGCACGACCCGCACCGGCAGGAACTCGCCGAAGACGGTCGCCAGCTCGCGCACGGCGGCCGGACGCAGCAGATCGTCGGTGTCGAAGCGCGGGATCAGGTGCACGCTCGTGCCGATCGGGAGCTCCTCGTCGAGTTCGGCGACCTGGAAGGTGCCGTCCGCGCTGCCCGTCCACTCGACGCTCGCGCCGCCGCGCGCGCTGCGCGAGCGGATCACGATGGTGTCGGCGACCATGAAGCAGCTGAGCAGGCCGATTCCGAACTGTCCGAGGTAGTCGCTGCGTGGAAGATCGAAGATGTCGCGCTTGGAGCTGCGCCCGACGGTCGCCAGGAGCTCGGCCACCTCGGTCGCGGTCAGTCCGACGCCGTCGTCGCGCAGGACGAACTCGCCGGATGCCTCGGTGAGCGGGGTGATGCGGATCGTGCCGCCGGCACCGTCGACCTCCGAGCGCGCCGTGATGGCGTCACGCGCATTCTGGAGGAGCTCGCGCAGATAGACGCGCGGACTCGAATAGATGTGCCTGCTCAGCAGATCCACGACACCCCGCAGATCGACCTGGAACTGCTGGATCTCCCCGTGCAAAGCGCCCTCCCTCGACCGACTGACGAGCCTAACAGGCGGGCCTCGGTTCGCCGCGGCCCGCAGGATGCCCTACACTGGTGAGGCAGTTGTCTGCATTGTTTCGCCGTGCCCACGGGTGCAGAAGCGATGCGGATCCAGGGGCCACACGGTCTCTAGGGCGGTAGCTCAATTGGCAGAGCAGCGGTCTCCAAAACCGCAGGTTGCAGGTTCGATTCCTGTCCGCCCTGCGCGTCAGCGCCACGCTGGCACACGAAAGGTACATTCAGGATGGATCAGGACGAACCGCGCGGCGAAGTCGTCGCGGCAGGCGGCGCAGCCAGTGTCAAGAAGCTCGGCTTCTTCGGCCGTATCGCGCTGTTCTTCCGTCAGGTCATCGGTGAACTCCGCAAGGTCGTCACACCGACGCGCAAGGAGCTTTTCAAGTTCACCGGTGTGGTCCTCGTCTTCGTGGTGATCGTGATGGCTTTCGTCTACGGCCTGGACACCGCCTTCTCGTGGCTGACGGCTCAGGTCTTCGGGGTTCCGCAGTAAGAGCCCCAATCCCGCGGCTCGCGCCGCAGTGAATGGAAAGAATAAACGTGTCTGAACGATATTCCGACGACGCCGACTGGGCGACCGCGGCGGAGCAGTCCAGCGAGGACGACGAAGCGCAGGAGGGCAGCGTCCTCTCCGCTCAGGAGGCCTCCGTCGCTCCGGCCGAGCATGTCGCCCTGCATGTCGAGGGCGATGACCAGGAGGACGACGACACGGATGACGACATCGACATCGACGACCCGGAGGCGGACGCGATCGTGAACGACGCTCTCAACTTGGATGAAGCAGCCGAATCAGAGGCAGCGGCCGAGGTCATCAACGATTCGGTTGCCGAAGAGGTTGCCGACCGCGAGGCGGCCGAGGCCGACGAGGTCGGTCCCTACGACGGCCCGGACGTGAACGGCGACGAAGACGGCGCCGCCGACAGCGAGGACAGCGACGAGGAGGCGGACCCCTACGAGGAGTTCCGTCTCGACCTGCGGATGCTGCCGGGCAAGTGGTACGTCATCCACTCCTACGCCGGTTTCGAGCGCAAGGTGAAGGCCAACATCGAGCAGCGCAAGTCGACGCTCGAGGTCGAGGATGACATCTACCAGGTCGAGGTCCCGATGGAGGACGTCGTCGAGATCAAGAACGGCCAGCGCAAGATGGTCACCCGCGTGCGCATCCCCGGCTACGTGCTGGTGCGCATGGAGCTCAACGAGGACACCTGGTCCGTCGTCCGCCACACGCCCGGTGTCACCGGCTTCGTGGGCAACGCCCACAACCCGACGCCGCTGCGTTTCGAAGAGGCCTTCAACATGCTGAAGTCGCTCGTCGAGGTCAAGGACGTCCCGACCGCGAAGAACGTCCAGTCGAAGGGCGGCGTGGCCGTCGCTCGTCCGGTCGCCGCCGAGGTCGACTTCGAGATCGGCGAGACCATCACGATCAAGGAGGGTTCGTTCGCGGGTCTTCCCGGTTCGATCAGCGAGATCAAGCCCGAGAGCGGCAAGCTCACGGTGCTCGTCTCCCTCTTCGAGCGCGAGACCCCGGTCGAGCTGTCGTTCGACCAGGTCACCAAGATGATCTGACACCCGCTCTCACAGGAACGGCCGCCCCGATGGGGCGGCCGTTCTCGTATGCGGGCGGATGCCGGTCAGTCGTCGTGCTGGGCCGCCCAGTGGGGGCTCTGGATCAGTCCGATCAGATTGCCGAACGGGTCGCTGACCGATGCCGACCACCAGCCCTCACCGCGCTGCGTGACAGGGTCGAACGTCGTCGCGCCGAGTCCGATCAGGCGATCGACGCTCGCCTGGATGTCATCGACATGCATGCTGACCAGTGCGCCACCCGGCTGCGCGAGCGCGGGGCGGAATCGGGCGTCCATGAGAGCGAATTCGTCCTCGTCGTCGCCGAACCGCCATTCGGCGTAGTGCGAGGGGCCCTGCTCAGGCCGAACGAAGTACGGCGCCGAATCGAACACCGTGCTGTACCAGGCGACGGCGGCCGGCATGTCCTCGGCGACGAGGTTGAGATTGGCGAGTCCTCGGAACATCTGTCTCTTCTCCTTGTTCGTGGGTGTTTCTTCTATGCTCGACGGTGAAGTGATCACCAACTGATCACTTCAGAAAAGCGAGTTCCGACATCCGTGCCGACCGATTGATCCAGGCGCTGCTCCTGCTGCAGGGGCGTCCGCAGATCACCGCCGCCGAGCTGGCGGCTGAACTCGAGGTCTCCGTGCCCACCGCCCGCCGTGATCTCGAGGCTCTCGCGATGTCCGGCATCCCGATCTACCCGACTCGAGGGCGAGGAGGCGGCTGGCGTCTGATCGGCGGCGCGCGCACCGACCTGACCGGGCTCACCGAGGGCGAGGCGACCGCTCTCCTGATCGCGATCGCGCAGAGCACCGGATCCGACCCCGAGCGCGTCGCCGCGATTCGCAAGTTCGTCCGTGCGGTGCCCGCCTCGTTCCGGGACGGTGTCCAGCGTGTGGCTGCGGCGACCGTGCGGGACGTGCCGTGGGGAGAAGTGGACGACCCCGCGACAGCGGCGACGCTCGCGGAGCTCCAGCGCGCGATCGCACGGATGCGCCAGGTGCGGATCGAATACGACGGATCGCACGGCCTGGCGGAGGCCGACACCGTTCCGCTCGTCGTCGGCAGCCGCGGATCGACGTGGTACCTGCTCGCGGCGCCCCCGCTGGATGACGGAACGGCCGACCCTGCCCGGATTCGGACGTACCGGATCGATCGGGTCCGCGCACTGCAGACCCTTCCCCTCCGCGGCGCGGCGCCGGCGGACTTCGACAGCGGTCGCGCGTGGTCGGAGATGGTCCAGCGCGTCGAGGACATGCGTGGCACGGTGCGCGCCGTGGTGCGTGTTCAGCCCTGGGCGGTCCGCGCGCTGTGCGACCGCTTCGGAGCCCAGGCGCGGATGCGGGCACCGGATGCCGAGGGGGCCGCCCTCGTCGAGGTGAGTGCGCACACCATCGACGCACTGGCGGAGCAACTGGCCGGCTGGACCGGAGCCGCCGAAGTCGTCGAGCCTCCGGAGGTGCGCAAAGCGCTGCAGACGCTGGGGGAGCGGATCGCCGCACTCTACGCGGCTGACGTCGGGTGAGCACGGCACTCGATCCGATCAGGTAGACTTGGCTGGTTTGTGCGCCGCTTCGGCGTGCGCGCAGACGACCACGACCCGGAGATGCCGGGCCTGTGGGAGAAACGGATGCCCAGGCATCCGATTCGATGAAAGGAAAGAGAATGGCACCGAAGAAGAAGGTGACCGGCCTGATCAAGCTTCAGATCAACGCCGGTGCAGCCAACCCGGCGCCGCCGATCGGCCCCGCGCTCGGTCAGCATGGCGTCAACATCATGGAGTTCTGCAAGGCGTACAACGCCGCGACCGAGTCGCAGCGCGGCAACGTCATCCCCGTGGAGATCACCGTCTACGAGGACCGCAGCTTCACGTTCATCCTGAAGACCCCGCCGGCTGCGGAGCTCATCAAGAAGGCCGCCGGTCTTCAGAAGGGCTCGTCCACGCCGCACACGGTCAAGGTCGGCAAGATCACGAAGGACCAGGTCCGTCAGATCGCCGAGACCAAGCAGGCTGACCTCAACGCGAACGACATCGAGGCCGCCTCGAAGATCATCGCCGGCACCGCCCGCTCCATGGGCATCACGGTCGAGGGCTGAGGAGAATAATCATGGCTACCAAGTCCAAGGCTTACCAGGCTGCCGCCGAGAAGATCGAGGCAGACCGTTTCTACACTCCCGCTGAGGCTGTCGCCCTGGCCAAGGAGACCGGCTCGGCGAAGTTCGACTCGACCGTCGAGGTCGCGCTCAAGCTCGCAGTCGACCCCCGCAAGGCGGACCAGATGGTGCGCGGCACCGTCATCCTGCCGCACGGCACCGGAAAGACCGCCCGTGTCATCGTGTTCGCCACCGGCCCGGCGGCCGAGGCTGCGATCGCGGCCGGCGCTGATGAGGTCGGCGGCGCCGAGCTCATCCAGAAGGTCGCCGACGGGTGGACCAACTTCGATGCTGCCGTCTCCACGCCCGAGCTCATGGGCCAGGTCGGTCGACTGGGCAAGGTGCTGGGTCCGCGTGGCCTGATGCCGAACCCGAAGACCGGAACGGTCACGCCGAACCCGGCCAAGGCCGTCGAGGACATCAAGGGCGGAAAGATCGAGTTCCGTGTCGACAAGCACGCCAACGTGCACTTCGTCGTCGGCAAGGCGTCGTTCACCTCCGAGCAGCTCAACGAGAACATCGGTGCAGCGCTCGAGGAGATCGTGCGTCTGAAGCCGTCGAGCGCGAAGGGCCGCTACATCCAGAAGGGTGCGGTGTCGACCACGTTCGGCCCCGGCATCCCGCTGGACGTCAACGCCATCTGAGTCGACGACTCGCTTCTTCGAAGGGCCTCCGCTCCGGCGGGGGCCCTTCGTCGTACCCGGTGGGTGCCGGCGAGGGCGGGATATGGATGCCGTCGGCCCGCGGAATCCGGCGCGACACGCCATGGGAGAGCCCGGATTTGCCCGGCCCCCGGATCCCGCGTAAGTTATTACTTGTTCGCCCCACAGGGAAGCGGAAAGGCCGAGAGCCTCACCCCCCTCAAGCGGAGAACCACCCCCGATTCCTTCTCACTCTTGAGAGTCAGGACGTTCGCGTCTAGGATGGGGGATCCACCTCGTGGTACGCAGTCACCGGCTGCGCAGCGGATCTTCGATCCTCAAGCGCCGATTTGACAGGCACCGCGAAACGGATAAGCTAGAGAAGTTGTCTCGAAGCTCTAAAGCTTCGCTTCATCACCTCTGGTTCTGGGCCGCACAGCATGTCGATTTGACAAGCTGAACGGCACGGATAAGATAGAGAAGTTGCCCTTCGGGCCTGGTCGTGAGGCTGGGTCGGGGGAGCGTCTGATCCTTGAGAACTCAACAGCGTGCACTTGTCAAATGCCAAATTATCCTTGTCTCCATTTCGGTGGGGGTGAGAATTCCTTTGGATCAAAGACCAACCTTCTTTGTTGGGGGTTGGCATTCGGATGAAGTCAGTTGATTTTGTCTCTTTGGTCAGTTTCAAACTCGCTGCTGTCACGGTTTTCCCCGTGGTGGTATGCATTTCTTTTTTACGGAGAGTTTGATCCTGGCTCAGGATGAACGCTGGCGGCGTGCCTAATACATGCAAGTCGAACGGACTGAAGCAAAGCTTGCTTTGTGGATCAGTGGCGGACGGGTGAGTAACACGTGGGCAACCTGCCTGTAAGACTGGGATAACTTCGGGAAACCGGAGCTAATACCGGATAATCCTTTTCTACTCATGTAGAAAAGCTGAAAGACGGTTTACGCTGTCACTTACAGATGGGCCCGCGGCGCATTAGCTAGTTGGTGAGGTAACGGCTCACCAAGGCGACGATGCGTAGCCGACCTGAGAGGGTGATCGGCCACACTGGGACTGAGACACGGCCCAGACTCCTACGGGAGGCAGCAGTAGGGAATCTTCCGCAATGGACGAAAGTCTGACGGAGCAACGCCGCGTGAGTGATGAAGGTTTTCGGATCGTAAAACTCTGTTGTTAGGGAAGAACAAGTACGAGAGTAACTGCTCGTACCTTGACGGTACCTAACCAGAAAGCCACGGCTAACTACGTGCCAGCAGCCGCGGTAATACGTAGGTGGCAAGCGTTGTCCGGAATTATTGGGCGTAAAGCGCGCGCAGGCGGTCCTTTAAGTCTGATGTGAAAGCCCACGGCTCAACCGTGGAGGGTCATTGGAAACTGGGGGACTTGAGTGCAGAAGAGAAGAGTGGAATTCCACGTGTAGCGGTGAAATGCGTAGAGATGTGGAGGAACACCAGTGGCGAAGGCGACTCTTTGGTCTGTAACTGACGCTGAGGCGCGAAAGCGTGGGGAGCAAACAGGATTAGATACCCTGGTAGTCCACGCCGTAAACGATGAGTGCTAAGTGTTAGAGGGTTTCCGCCCTTTAGTGCTGCAGCAAACGCATTAAGCACTCCGCCTGGGGAGTACGGCCGCAAGGCTGAAACTCAAAGGAATTGACGGGGGCCCGCACAAGCGGTGGAGCATGTGGTTTAATTCGAAGCAACGCGAAGAACCTTACCAGGTCTTGACATCTCCTGACAATCCTAGAGATAGGACGTTCCCCTTCGGGGGACAGGATGACAGGTGGTGCATGGTTGTCGTCAGCTCGTGTCGTGAGATGTTGGGTTAAGTCCCGCAACGAGCGCAACCCTTGATCTTAGTTGCCAGCATTTAGTTGGGCACTCTAAGGTGACTGCCGGTGACAAACCGGAGGAAGGTGGGGATGACGTCAAATCATCATGCCCCTTATGACCTGGGCTACACACGTGCTACAATGGATGGTACAAAGGGCAGCAAAACCGCGAGGTCGAGCCAATCCCATAAAACCATTCTCAGTTCGGATTGTAGGCTGCAACTCGCCTACATGAAGCTGGAATCGCTAGTAATCGCGGATCAGCATGCCGCGGTGAATACGTTCCCGGGCCTTGTACACACCGCCCGTCACACCACGAGAGTTTGTAACACCCGAAGTCGGTGGGGTAACCCTTCTGGGAGCCAGCCGCCTAAGGTGGGATAGATGATTGGGGTGAAGTCGTAACAAGGTAGCCGTATCGGAAGGTGCGGCTGGATCACCTCCTTTCTAAGGAAAAATGGATTTATTCCATTCATAGATTGTTGACAGTTTGTTGTTCAGTTTTGAGGGAGCAATTCCTCATGATATAAAATTGTTCTTTGAAAACTAAATCATATAGAAGAAAAACCAAGATAAAACCGAGTAATCGCCATCTTAGATTCTCTATGTAAATAGAAGAATTAGGGTAAAGAGTAACATCTTTAGCCAAATCAAGTTAAGTTAGAAAGGGCGCACGGTGGATGCCTTGGCACTAGGAGCCGATGAAGGACGGGACTAACACCGATATGCTTCGGGGAGCTGTAAGTAAGCTTTGATCCGGAGATTTCCGAATGGGGAAACCCACTATCCGTAATGGGATAGTATCGTTACTTGAATACATAGAGTAACTGAAGGCAGACCCGGGGAACTGAAACATCTAAGTACCCGGAGGAAGAGAAAGCAAACGCGATTCCCTTAGTAGCGGCGAGCGAAACGGGATTAGCCCAAACCAAGAGGCTTGCCTCTTGGGGTTGTAGGACACTCTACATGGAGTTACAAAGGAACGGGGTAGATGAATAGGTCTGGAAAGGCCAGTCACAGAAGGTAAAAACCCTGTAGTCGAAACTTCGTTCCCTCCTGAGTGGATCCTGAGTACGGCGGGACACGAGAAATCCCGTCGGAAGCAGGGAGGACCATCTCCCAAGGCTAAATACTCCCTAGTGACCGATAGTGAACCAGTACCGTGAGGGAAAGGTGAAAAGCACCCCGGAAGGGGAGTGAAATAGATCCTGAAACCGTGTGCCTACAAGTAGTTAGAGCCCATTAATGGGTGATAGCGTGCCTTTTGTAGAATGAACCGGCGAGTTACGATTACATGCAAGGTTAAGTTGAAGAGACGGAGCCGCAGCGAAAGCGAGTCTGAATAGGGCGATAGAGTATGTGGTCGTAGACCCGAAACCAGGTGATCTACCCATGTCCAGGGTGAAGTCCAGGTAACACTGGATGGAGGCCCGAACCCACGCACGTTGAAAAGTGCGGGGATGAGGTGTGGGTAGCGGAGAAATTCCAATCGAACTTGGAGATAGCTGGTTCTCTCCGAAATAGCTTTAGGGCTAGCCTCAAGGTAAGAGTATTGGAGGTAGAGCACTGTTTGGACTAGGGGCCCCCATCGGGTTACCGAATTCAGACAAACTCCGAATGCCAAATACTTATCCTTGGGAGTCAGACTGCGAGTGATAAGATCCGTAGTCAAGAGGGAAACAGCCCAGACCACCAGCTAAGGTCCCAAAGTATACGTTAAGTGGAAAAGGATGTGGAGTTGCTTAGACAACCAGGATGTTGGCTTAGAAGCAGCCACCATTTAAAGAGTGCGTAATAGCTCACTGGTCGAGTGACTCTGCGCCGAAAATGTACCGGGGCTAAACGTATCACCGAAGCTGTGGATTGACATCTATGATGTCAGTGGTAGGAGAGCGTTCTAAGGGCGTTGAAGCTAGACCGTAAGGACTGGTGGAGCGCTTAGAAGTGAGAATGCCGGTATGAGTAGCGAAAGATGAGTGAGAATCTCATCCACCGAATGCCTAAGGTTTCCTGAGGAAGGCTCGTCCACTCAGGGTTAGTCGGGACCTAAGCCGAGGCTGAAGAGCGTAGGCGATGGACAACAGGTTGATATTCCTGTACCACCTTATGAATCGTTTGAGCGATGGGGGGACGCAGGAGGATAGGGTAAGCGTGCTGTTGGATTAGCACGTCCAAGCAGTTAGGCTGGTAATGAGGCAAATCCCATTACCGTGAAGGCGGAGCTGTGACGGCGAGGGAAATATAGTACCGAAGTTCCTGATTCCACACTGCCAAGAAAAGCCTCTAGCGAGATTCAAGGTGCCCGTACCGCAAACCGACACAGGTAGGCGAGGAGAGAATCCTAAGGTGAGCGAGAGAACTCTCGTTAAGGAACTCGGCAAAATGACCCCGTAACTTCGGGAGAAGGGGTGCTCTTTTGGGTGCAAGCCCGAGAGAGCCGCAGTGAATAGGCCCAGGCGACTGTTTAGCAAAAACACAGGTCTCTGCGAAGCCGTAAGGCGAAGTATAGGGGCTGACACCTGCCCGGTGCTGGAAGGTTAAGAGGAGGGGTTAGCGTTCGCGCGAAGCTCTGAATTGAAGCCCCAGTAAACGGCGGCCGTAACTATAACGGTCCTAAGGTAGCGAAATTCCTTGTCGGGTAAGTTCCGACCCGCACGAAAGGTGTAACGATCTGGGCACTGTCTCAACGAGAGACTCGGTGAAATTATAGTACCTGTGAAGATGCAGGTTACCCGCGACAGGACGGAAAGACCCCGTGGAGCTTTACTGTAGCCTGATATTGAATTTTGGTACAGCTTGTACAGGATAGGTAGGAGCCTTGGAAGCCGGAGCGCCAGCTTCGGTGGAGGCATTGGTGGGATACTACCCTGGCTGTATTGACATTCTAACCCGCACCCCTTATCGGGGTGGGAGACAGTGTCAGGTGGGCAGTTTGACTGGGGCGGTCGCCTCCTAAAAAGTAACGGAGGCGCCCAAAGGTTCCCTCAGAATGGTTGGAAATCATTCGTAGAGTGTAAAGGCACAAGGGAGCTTGACTGCGAGACCTACAAGTCGAGCAGGGACGAAAGTCGGGCTTAGTGATCCGGTGGTTCCGCATGGAAGGGCCATCGCTCAACGGATAAAAGCTACCCCGGGGATAACAGGCTTATCTCCCCCAAGAGTCCACATCGACGGGGAGGTTTGGCACCTCGATGTCGGCTCATCGCATCCTGGGGCTGTAGTCGGTCCCAAGGGTTGGGCTGTTCGCCCATTAAAGCGGTACGCGAGCTGGGTTCAGAACGTCGTGAGACAGTTCGGTCCCTATCCGTCGTGGGCGTAGGAAATTTGAGAGGAGCTGTCCTTAGTACGAGAGGACCGGGATGGACGCACCGCTGGTGTACCAGTTGTCTTGCCAAAGGCATAGCTGGGTAGCTATGTGCGGAAGGGATAAGTGCTGAAAGCATCTAAGCATGAAGCCCCCCTCGAGATGAGATTTCCATACCTTCGGGTGAGAGGCTCCCAGCCAGACTACTGGGTTGATAGGCCAGATGTGGAAGTGCGGCAACGCATGCAGCTGACTGGTACTAATAAGCCGATGACTTGATAACACTTCGAATCAACGATTGATTGATTTGCTACGCGTCCACTTTGTGGTTCTCGATGTACGGTCGAGAACCCTACAGGCACCACGTGTGTCTTTAGGTTTTTGTTGAAACATCAATAGTGTTTCGGCGGCCATAGCGTGAGGGAAACGCCCGGTTACATTCCGAACCCGGAAGCTAAGCCTCACAGCGCCGATGGTACTGCAGGGGGGACCCTGTGGGAGAGTAGGACACCGCCGGACTTCTTTTAAAAAGAGGCCACTCCAATGCTGGAGTGGCCTCTTTTGCGTTAAGGCTCGCCCGCGTGCGGCCGAGATGTCAGGATGGGCCCATGGGCACTGTCGATGACTATCTCGAGACCCTTTCCGAGCCCGATCGCGTTGCCATCCAACGCGTCTACGCGCTGGCACAGGAGCTTGTGCCGGACGCCGTACAGGGCGTCGGCTACGGGATGCCGGCTCTCACGTATCGTGGACGTCCGCTGATCTCCGTCAAGCGGACGAAGACGCACTTCGGGCTCTATCCGTTCAGCGCATCCGTCGTGAGCGCCGTCTCGGCGCAGCTCGCACGCCACGTCGGCGGCAAGGGCACGATCACGTTCCAGGCGGAGGACCCGCTTTCCGGGGAAGCGCTCCGCGCGATCGTGACGGCACGGCGCGACGAGATAGACGCGCTCGGCTGACCCGGCCGCCAGGTTCAGCAATCGGCAGCGGGCGCGATCATGCAGTGAGGACCGGCAGGACGAGACTCACCGCGATGCCGACCATGACGATCGCGATCACCGCATCGAGGATCCGCCAGGCGAGGGGCGTGCGCAGCACGCGTCCCAGATAGCGGGCGCCGAATCCGAGTGCGGTGAACCACAGACAGCTCGCCGCGACCGCACCCGCAGCGAAGAGCCATCGGGCGTCGCCGTGCGTGGCGGCGATCGAGCCCAGCATGAGCACCGTGTCCAGGTACACATGGGGATTGAGCCATGTGAGCGCGAGGGCGGTCAGAACGACCGGCGACAGCGCCGTCTTCGTGGTCGCGATGCGGGTCGTGACAGCACCGGACCCGGTCTCGACTCCGGCATCCCGCTCGACTCCGTTGCCGGCATCGAGCCCCTCGCCGGTTCCGCGCCACGCTCGCCGCGCAGCGAGGAGACCGTAGCCGAGCAGGAACGCCGCACCGAGCCAGCGAGCCGCGTCGACGAGCAGAGGTGCACTCTCGAGGAGGAATCCGAGGCCGGCGACACCCGCCACGATCAGCACCGCGTCCGACGCCGCGCAGATGATCACGACGGCGAGCACGTGCTCGCGTCGGATGCCCTGTCGAAGCACGAACACGTTCTGTGCGCCGATGGCGATGATGAGCGAGAGGCCGAGGCCGAGACCGGCGAGCAAGGAGAGCATGCTTCCACGCTATGACGAGGACATCTTCAGGTACAGCGAAGATCTGTAAGGCTCCATTAGAGTGGCTAATGTGATGAGTATTCCGCTCGATGCGGCGGCGACGGTCGCCGCGATCGTCGACACGGGCAGTCTCGACAAGGCCGCCCGGGTGCTCAACGTCACGCCGTCCGCGGTCAGCCAGCGGCTCAAGAGCCTGGAAGAGCAGCTCGGACGCGTGCTCATCATCCGGGGTCGCCCTGCGACGGCGACGACCGCGGGTGAGGCGATCGTGCGTCTCGCACGCCAAGTCGCTCTCGTCGAGCACGATGCCCTGGCGGGGTTCGGGCTCGACGACTCCGCGCAGTCGCGGGTCGCCGTGCCGCTTGCGGTGAACGCGGATTCCATGGCGACCTGGTTCCTGCCCCCGCTGGCGCGGTTGGCGCGTGATCGAGGCATCGACTTCGATCTCCACCGGGACGATCAGAACTTCACGGCGCGGCTGCTCGAGTCGGGCACAGTGATGGCCGCTGTCACGTCCGAGGACTCGCCGGTCGCCGGCTGCACGGTCACACGCCTCGGCGTGCTGGCCTACGAGGCGATGGCGACGCCCGAGTACGTCGAGCGCTGGTTCGCGGAGGGGGTCACGCCGGAGGCGCTTCGTCGCGCACCGTTCGTCGACTTCGATCGGCGCGACTCGCTCCAGCACAGCTGGCTCGCAGCTCATGGTGTGGACGAATTGGGAGTCCCGCGGCACTACGTGCCGGCGTCCCACGACTATGCGCAGGCCGTCGAGCTCGGTCTCGGCTGGGGGATGGTGCCGGCGCTGCAGGCGCCGGATGCCGCGGGCTCCGGCAGCCTTCAGCGGCTGGGCGGGCAGATCGTGCGGGTTCCGCTGTACTGGCAGCAGTGGAACCTGCGTTCCGACCTGCTCGACGCGATCGCGGCGGAGATCTCCACCGAGGCGATGCGGGTCCTCGAGCGCTGAGGATCAATCCGAGAGGGCGAGGGCACGGAACATGTCCCGCTCCCTCAGAGCCTCGCGCCGGTCGTCCGCCGGTGCGGTCCTGGATGGAGGCTGCTGCCCGGTCGTGCGGTGATAGAGCTCGTCGATCAGTCGGTTCGCCATATGGACGAGTCGCCCGATCTCTTTGTCGTCACGGTCGATCCACACGCATCGGGGTTCATCGTGGATCGGCCGGAACTGGTCGTGCTCCTCCCAGACGAACAGCGTGCGGTCGGCGCCGAGCACATGCTGCTGCCACCAGACCTGACGCAGATAGGTGCGCGGGATCGTCCGCCAGTCCTTGTTCGTGGTCTTGATCTCGGCCAGCGTCACACGGCCGGTCGCATCCTCCATGATGCCGTCCGGCGTCGCCAGGTGGCGGTGCTCGAGTTCGGCGCGGAACAGCGCGGAGGAGGGCTGGATGCCGTGGGTGGCCGCCACCCAGGCGGCGATCTCTGGTTCGCGGCGTCGGCCGTGATCGGTGTAGGCATTGCCGCCGAATCGCGCGCCGTGACCGAGCTTGGAGTCGGCGGCGCGGGTGATCGACTTCTCGCCGGAGAGGCCGGCGACATCGGTCGCGGTGATCCCTCGTGCTCTGGCACGAAGCCAGGCGACGCGATCGCGGGAGTCCGCGATGATGCGCGCTTGGAGTTCGGGGGTCACCAATAGACCATAACCCCGACTGCCGACGCCGCAGGGACGACCCACCGCCGCAAGCTCAGCGCGATGTCGCCCAGGACGACGGACCCGCTGATCCCGCTTCGTATTCCTCGAGAGGCACCTCGTCGTTCTCCCAGGCGCGCGCGATCGGATCGACGATCCGCCAGCACTGCTCGGCGGCGTCGCCGCGAACCGCCAGCATCGGGTCTCCGTCCAGAATGCTGGAGAGGACTTCGGCGTATGCGCGCAACGCGCCCTCCCCGAATTCCGTGGACAGCGTCGCCCGTTCGAGCTCGAGCGGGTCAGCGGCTCCGTTGACGTTGATCTCGAGATCCATGCGGTCCGGACCGAGCCAGAAGCGCAGCTCCGCTCCGTCTGCGGTCCCCGTGAATCCGGACGGCAGATGGCGGACTGGACGGAAGCGGACTGACACGAGCTGGTGCGGGTCGCTGATGGCCTTCCCGGAGCGCAGAGTGAACGGGACTCCAGTCCACCGTGCATTGCGCACCTCGAACGTGGCCTCGGCCAGCGTCTCGGTGCCGCGCGCGGCGTCGACGCCCGGCTCGTCCGCGTAGGACGGCATCGTCGCGGTGCCCACCGTCCCCGCCGTGTAACGCGCCCGCCGCGATGCCGACGCGGGGTCGTCTTTCCACACGCGCGTGGCACGCAGCACCGCGGTGGTGGCCTCGCGGAAGTCGATCTCGTCGAGGGCGGCAGGCTCCTCCATCGCGAGCACGGCGAGCACCTGCAGCAGATGGCTCTGGATCATGTCGTCCATGGCGCCGGCGCCGTCGTAGTAGCCGGCGCGGCCTTCGAGCCCGAGGCTCTCGTCGAAGACGATCGTGACCGACTCGATGTGCTCGGCGGACCAGACCGGCGAGAGCAGTCGGTTCGCGAATCGCGCGCCGAGCAGGTTCAGCGTCGTCGAGCGCCCGAGGAAGTGGTCCACGCGGAACACCTGACGCTCGGGAACCAGCTGCGCCAGGATCGCGTTGAGTTCTGCAGCGCTGGCCTCGTCGGTGCCGAAGGGCTTCTCGAGCACCAACATCGTCCCGGCGGGGAGGTCGTCCGAGGAGAGCGACGCGCACGCCGTCGCGGCGACCGAGGGCGGTACCGCGAAGTAGAGCGCGGAGCGCTCCGGAAGCTCGCCCAGCAGCGAGCGGACCTGGTCCGGCTGCATCAGATCGCAGTGCCGGTACTCGATCGACAACTGGCCGACGGCGGCCCCGGCATCCGCGCTCGAGAACGACATCGCCACGATGTCACGCAGCTGGTCGTCGGTCCAGTCCTCGCGATCCGCGCCGATAAGGCGGATCCTGCGCGACTCCTCGATGGTGAGCAATTGGCCGAGCGCCGGGAGCAGCAGCCGTGAACTCAGATCGCCGCAGGCGCCGAAGATGACCAGGGTCGTCGCATCGTCGGAAACCGCATCTTCCAGGACCGTCTCGTCGCGCATGGGCCTCACAGTAGACGCCGGGGCCGCTCGCCACCAGACCCTCGATTTGTGGGGACGAGTTCCCCGGGGTATCCTTGTCGTAACCGAAGACCGCTGGTCATCGTCGTGCGCGAGTACGGCGATCGAAGCACTGCAATGCAGGGGCCCGCGCAGGACACGAACTGATTCAGCTCCGTGCGCTTGCGCCGGAGCTTTTTTGTTGCTGTGAAGGTCGAGGTCGGTGCCTCACCGCCGTGAGGCGCCTCGTACACACCAAGGAGTGACCATGGCGCAGAAGGATGCATCGGTCGCCGAGCTCACGAAGTCATTCGAGAACTCGTCCGCCGTTCTGCTGACCGAGTACCGCGGTCTGACGGTTGCCCAGCTCAAGGAGCTGCGCAACAGCATCCGTCAGGACGCTGAGTACGCCGTGGTGAAGAACACGCTGACCAAGATCGCCGCCAACAAGGCTGGCATCACCGCGCTGGACGACGACCTCAAGGGTCCGTCGGCCGTCGCGTTCGTGCACGGTGACTTCGTCGCCACTGCCAAGGCTCTTCGTGACTTCGCCAAGGCCAACCCGCTTCTCGTGATCAAGGCCGGCATCTTCGAGGGCAACGCGCTCTCCGCCGACGAGGTCAACAAGTACGCCTCGCTCGAGAGCCGTGAGGTTCTGCTGGCGAAGGCTGCGGGCATGATGAAGGCGACGATGGGCAAGGCTGCCGCCACCGTCGACGCTCTTCGCGCAAAGCTGGAGACCGCCGAGGCCGCGTAAGCGACCGGTGTTCTCGATCAACAAACCCCATCTATTAGGAGATACATCATGGCTAAGCTCACCACTGAGGAGCTGCTCGAGCAGTTCGCCGGCCTGACCCTCGTCGAGCTCAACGACTTCGTCAAGGCGTTCGAGGAGAAGTTCGAGGTCACCGCTGCTGCTCCCGTCGCCGTTGCCGGTGCCGCTGGTGGCGCAGGCGCTGCCGAGGCTGAAGAGGAGAAGGACTCCTTCGACGTCATCCTCGAGGCCGCTGGCGACAAGAAGATCCAGGTCATCAAGACCGTCCGCGAGCTCACCTCGCTGGGCCTCGGCGAGGCCAAGGCTGTCGTCGACGGCGCTCCGAAGGCCGTCCTGGAGGGCGCCAACAAGGAAGCCGCCGAGAAGGCCAAGGCTGCTCTGGAAGAGGCAGGCGCCACGGTTACCCTCAAGTAATCACAGCGTCTCAACGCTTCGAAAGGCCCCGGGGTTCGCCCCGGGGCCTTTCTGCGCATCCGGTTCAGGATGCCGGTGCAGCCGTCGAGTTGCGCATCACGAGAGCGGATGCCGCGGCCGCATGCTCGATCTCGGCATCCGGATCCTCCAGGCGGACCAGCAGCAGACGGACGGCCTCGCGGCCCTGCTCGCGCGGCCGCTGGCGGATCGTCGTCAGAGCGAACATCTCCGCGTCACGGTGGTCGTCGATGCCGATGACGCTCAACTGGGACGGGACGGCGATCCCGAGGCGGCGAGCGGCGATGATCGTTCCGATCGCCGCCTCGTCGCACACGCCGACAGCGGCGGTGGGACGCGAACGCCGGTCGCCGAGCAGGTCGGCCGCAGCCGCGTAGCCGCTCGACATCGTGGATTCCGCGAACGCGACCCGCGGCTCCGCGCCCGCGACCGCCATCGCGTCACGGTAGCCGGCCAGTCGCCGTTCGTCGCCGATGCTGCCGTCGCCGGATTCGAGCGTGCCGATGAACGCGATGTCCGTGTGCCCCAGATCCAGCAGATGCTCGGTCGCGATGCGCGCGACGCTCATGTCGTCGATCGACACAGCGCTGGCGCCCTCGCCGTACGGGCCGATGCACACCAGAGGGCGCTCGAGCCGGAGCAGCCGCTCGAGCTCCTGCGCACTGGGCTGGATGCCGGCGGCGATGAGTCCGTCGAATCGGCGGCGGGGGAGGACCTCCTCGAAGACGCGTGCGCGGATGCGACTGCCCTCGCGGATGTCGTACAGCGCGAGATCGAGATCGGCGTCCAGCAGCGACTCCTGGATGCCGGCGACGAGTTCGGTGAAGAACCACCGGTCGAGCGTCGGGACGATCACCGCGATGGTGCCGGTGCGTCCGGTGGCGAGGCTGGTCGCGGAGGAGTGGGCGACGTACAGGAGTTCGCGCGCGGCATCCACCACGCGCTGCCGTGTGTCGTCCGAGACGTAGCCGCGCCCGCTGAGCGCGCGACTGGCCGTCGCCTTGGACACCCCGGCCCGCGCCGCGACATCCGCGATCGTGCTCATGCGTCCTCCTCGACACCGCGCGCTCCAGCGCGCACGAAGTCGAGGATAGCCCCGCGGAGCGTGAAACGGAACCGGTTCCACACGATTGGCGCGGGAGCGCTCCCACACTCGCACGGCAACACGGGCAAAAGGTTGTCGGGTTGTGATGATTCCCCATTGTGCCGGGCGGGCTCGGGCAAGTAGGTTGGCCTGGAATCGGTTCCCGATTCGGCCGCGGACGAGACGGTCGATTCTTCTGGGGACGTGAACTCGAGGAGGAGAAATCACATGACTCTTTCGCAGCGCAAGAGGCTGATCGCGCCGCTGGCACTATTGGGGGTCGCGGGCATCGCCCTGGCCGGATGCGGCGCTCCGGGCGCGCCGACCGGCGGTGGCGGAGGCGGCGGTGGTGACGTCGACGGCGAGACCGTCACGATCTACGGCACGATCGTCGAGGCCGAGGCGGAACTGCTGCAGGAGTCCTGGGCGGACTTCGAAGAGGAGACCGGCATCGACATCAAGTACGAGGGCAGCCAGGACTTCGAGACGCAGCTCGGCACGCGCGCGCAGGGCGGCAACCCGCCGGACATCGCGATCTTCCCGCAGCCGGGCCTGATGGCGGACTTCGCGTCGCGCGACTTCCTCAAGCCCGCGCCCGAGGCCGTGGTGGAGAACGCCAACGAGTACTGGTCCGAGGACTGGGTGAACTACGGCACCGTCGACGACACGTTCTACGGCGCACCGCTGATGGCGAGCGTCAAGGGGTGGATCTGGTACTCGCCGGCGAAGTTCGCGGAGTGGGGCGTCGAGGTCCCCAAGACGCTCGACGAGCTGAACGCGCTCACCGCGACGATCCAGTCCACGTCGGGCGCCGCACCCTGGTGCGCCGGCTTCGAGTCCGGCACCGCGACCGGCTGGCCCGGTACGGACTGGATCGAGGACTACGTCCTGCGCCAGGCCGGTACGGACGTGTACGACCAGTGGGCAGCCGGTGAGGTGCCCTTCACGGACCCGCAGATCAAGACGGCGTTCGACTCGGTCGGCGAGATCCTGCTGAACCCGAGCTACGTCAACGCCGGCTTCGGCGACGTCCGCTCGATCAACTCGACCGCATTCGGCGACGTCGCA
This sequence comes from Microbacterium sp. M, assembly GCF_045181065.1. Lineage (GTDB taxonomy): Bacteria > Actinomycetota > Actinomycetes > Actinomycetales > Microbacteriaceae > Microbacterium. The sequence continues at coordinate 947,910 of NZ_CP173721.1, forward strand.
CCGGCACTGGCCGAAGGCACCTGCGCGCTGACGCACCAGGCCTCGTTCCTCTCCGGCTTCTACCCGGAGGGCACGAAGGTCGCCGAGGACGGCGACGTGTGGGCGTTCATCCTTCCCGGTGAGACCGAGGGGGAGACCACGGTGACCGGTGGTGGCGAGATCGTCGGCGCGTTCAGCGACTCCGAGGCGACGCAGCAGGTGCTCGAGTACCTGTCCAGCCCGGAGTGGGCCAACGCCCGAGTCAGCCTCGGCGGCGTGGTCTCCGCCAACAGTGGCCTCGATCCCGAGAGCGCTCAGGATCCGATCCTTCAGGAGACCATCAAGATCCTGCAGGACGAGGAGACGACGTTCCGCTTCGACGCCAGCGACCTGATGCCCGGTGCCGTCGGCGCCGGAACATTCTGGAAGGGTATGGTCGCCTGGATCAACGGCGACTCGACCGACGCCGTGCTCGAGCAGATCGAGACCGGCTGGCCGAGCGAGTAATCAGTTCGACGGGCCGCCTCCGCTCCGGCGGGGGCGGCCCTCCCACACCCCGGCGTGCGCACAGTCGCTCACGCCTTCACACCTCGCGTCATGAAAAGGGGACTGCGTGAACGCGACAGAATTCTTCAGATGGGTCGGGGCGCTTCCGCCCGTTCTGCAGGCCGTGGTGGTGGTGATCGCGTTCGCCGTCGTGGTGGCGGTCATCCTGCTCCTGGTCGACATCGCACCGCGCAAGGGAACGCTGTACACGTGGATCCGCCTCGCGATGTGCCTCGTCGTCCCCTTCGCGGTGATGTGGTTCTTCAACTCCTGGTACTGGGCGATGGGCGTCGCCGTCGTGGTCGGTGCCCTGTTCTTCCTCCTTGACTATCGTTCGCGCGACGGCGCCGGATATCTGATCCAGCTGGTCGCGTTCATGGCGCCTGCGATCCTGCTGCTGCTCGTCGGACTCATCCTCCCGTCGATCCAGACGGTGTACGCGTCGTTCTGGAACTCGAGCGGCAAGAGCTTCATCGGCCTGAACAACTACATCTGGATCTTCACGCAATCCGATGGGATCACGGCCGTCGTCAACACGATCGTCTGGGTGCTCATCGTGCCCGTCGTGTCGACCCTGGTCGGCCTCGCCTATGCGGTCTTCATCGATCGGACCAGAGGCGAGAAGATCTACAAGATCCTGGTGTTCATGCCGATGGCGATCTCGTTCGTCGGCGCGAGCATCATCTGGCGGTTCATGTACGCCTACCGCGGACCCGAGTTCGAGCAGATCGGCCTGCTGAACCAGATCGTCGTCTGGTTCGGAGGCGAGCCGCAGCAGTGGCTGCTGAACGAGCCGTGGAACAACCTGTTCCTCATCGTCGTGCTCATCTGGGTGCAGACCGGGTTCGCCATGGTGGTGCTCTCGGCATCCATCAAGGGCGTGCCGGCCGAGCTGCTCGAGGCCGCCGAGCTGGACGGCGCCAACGCCTGGCAGCGGTTCTGGTCGGTCACGGTGCCCGCCATCCGTCCGGCCCTCATCGTCGTGCTGACGACGATCTCGATCGCCTCGCTGAAGGTCTTCGACATCGTGCGCACCATGACGGCCGGAAACTACGGCACCAGCGTGCTCGCGAACGAGATGTACACCCAGTTCTCGAAGTTCGAGGCGGGGCGCAGTGCCGCGCTGTCCGTCATCCTGTTCATCCTGGTGCTGCCGATCGTCATCTACAATGCGCGCCAGATCAAGAAGCAGCGGGAGATCCGATGACCGACACCGTGAAGACCGATGCGAATTCCACCCGGGCGATCACGACCGGGGGGAAGTTCGAGGCATCCGCAGGACGCACCCGCAAGCGGCTGAGCCGGCCGTGGGCGACGATCGCGTCGATCGTCATCGCCGTGCTCTGGACGATCCCGACGCTCGGACTGTTCATCTCCTCGTTCCGGCCTCGCGACGACATCAACACCTCCGGGTGGTGGACGATCTTCGCCGATCCGGAGTTCACGTTCGAGAACTACGTCGAGGTGCTGCAGTCGGGGACGACGCAGCTGACGATCCTGCAGTCGTTCGTCAACTCGATCGCGATCACGATCCCGGCCACGCTGATCCCGCTGATGATCGCGGCCATGGCGGCGTACGCCTTCGCCTGGATCGACTTCAAGGGGCGCAACGCGCTGTTCATCTTCGTGTTCGCCCTGCAGATCGTGCCGATCCAGATGGCACTGGTTCCGCTGCTGACCTCGTTCTCGAAGGGCATCAACCTCTTCGGGCTGCAGATCACAGAGTCGATCGATGCGTCGCAGGGGTACGCGCAGGTGTGGATCGCGCACACCATGTTCGCCCTGCCGCTGGCGATCTACCTGCTGCACAACTTCATGTCGGAGATCCCCGGCGAGATCATCGAGGCGGCGAGGGTGGACGGCGCATCGCGCGGCCAGATCTTCTTCCGCATCGTGCTGCCGCTGACCATGCCGGCGATCGCGTCGGTGGCGATCTTCCAGTTCCTCTGGGTCTGGAACGACCTGCTGGTCGCCCTCGTGTTCGCCGATGGCGCGGCGTCGCCGATCACGAAGGTGCTCGCCGAGATCACCGGACGCGGTGAGGGCTGGTACCTGCTCACGGCCGGTGCGTTCGTGTCGATCATCGTTCCGCTGATCGTGTTCTTCGCACTGCAGCGCTACTTCGTCCGCGGGTTGCTCGCCGGGTCGACGAAGGGCTGACCCCTGACGTAACAGGCACGGGTCGCGAAGGGGCGCCGGACGTAGGCTGTGGTCATGTCCGAGTACTCCTTCGCCACCCGTGCCATCCACGCAGGCCAAGCGCCCGACCCTCAGACGGGAGCGATCATCCCGCCGATCTACCAGGCCTCCACGCATGTGCAGGACGGCATCGGCGGCTTCCGCGGCGGCTACGAGTACAACCGGGCGGGCAACCCGACGCGCAGCGCGCTGGAGACGCAGCTCGCCGCGCTCGAAGGCGGCTCCGCCGCGCTGTCGTTCGCTTCGGGGCTCGCGGCAGAGGATGCGCTGCTGCGCGGCATCCTGAAGCCGGGCGACCACGTCGTCCTCGGCAACGACGTGTACGGCGGCACCTACCGCCTGCTGACCACTGTGCTCGCGCCGTGGGGGATCGACACGACGATCGTTGCCCTCGAGGATGCCGCCGCGATCCGTGCCGCTCTGCGCCCGGAGACCAGGATCATCTGGGTGGAGACGCCGAGCAATCCGCTGCTGAAGATCGTCGACATCGCCGCGATCGTCGAGATCGCGCATGCCGCTGGCGCCATCGTCGTCGTGGACAACACCTTCGCGTCGCCGGCGCTGCAGCAGCCGCTCGCACTGGGTGCGGACCTCGTCGTGCACTCGACGACCAAGTACCTCGGCGGTCACTCCGACGTGCTCGGCGGTGCCGTGGTGTTCGGCGACGACCGCTTCTACGAGTCGGTCAAGTTCCAGCAGTTCGCCGTCGGCGCGGTATCGGCGCCGCTGGATGCCTGGCTCACCACGCGCGGCATCAAGACGCTCGCCGTGCGGGTGCGTCAGCACAGCGAGAACGCTCAGGCGATCGCGGAATGGGCGGCGGAGCATCAGGAGTTCGAGACGGTGTTCTACCCGGGGATCGCTTCGCACCCCGGCCACGACATCGCGGCACGGCAGATGAGCGGCTTCGGCGGGATGCTGTCGCTCGCACTGACCGCCGGCCCCGAGGCGGCTCGGGCCTTCGCCGAGAGCACGACCGTGTTCCAACTCGCGGAGTCGCTGGGCGGGGTCGAATCACTGATCGGCTACCCGCCGGACATGACCCACGCATCGGTGCGCGGAACGGCACTCGCGGTTCCCGAGAACGTCGTGCGGCTGTCGGTCGGCATCGAGGATGTGCGCGATCTCATCGCCGACCTCGAGCAGGGCCTGGCCCGCATCTCGCGCTGACGCCCCCGGCCCCCGAGGCTTGGTCTGGGGGCGGTTCTCGGCCTGGTCAGGTCGGTCTCGCCCGCAAAGCAAGTCTCGCGGCCTTCGGCGCGCCCGGAGCGGGGAGTAACATGGTCGGATCGATGCACTCGAATCGATTCGATCCCCCGCGCCCCGGAAAGCTCTCTTGACCGACTCATTTCGCCACGAAACCAGCACGCCCCATACGGACCCTGAAACGACTTCTGCTCCGGCATCCGATCTCACACCCAGCGGAACGATCCGCACGATCACCGGCAGCATCCGCACCTCGACGCCCACCGGCGCCATCCGCACGCTCGGCCCGAATCCGGCGACCGCGCCGATCATGCTGCACCCCGGCGACGCCATCTCGGCGCGCCGCCGCACGATCTACATCCTCCTGCTCGGGGCGCTCACCGCTCTCGGACCGTTCACGATCGACCTGTACCTCCCGGCTTTCCCCCTGCTGGAGAGCGACTTCCAGACGACGGCGGCCGCGATCCAGCTGACGCTGACCGGTACCATGATCGGATTCGCGATCGGTCAGCTCGTCGTCGGGCCGCTCAGCGACAAGGTCGGTCGGCGCATCCCGCTCATCTCGGTGACGGCGCTGCACGTGCTCGCCAGCGTCGCCGCAGCCCTGGCTCCCGACTTCATCCTGCTCGGAACGGCCCGCGTGTTCATGGGTATCGGCGCCGCGGCCGGCGGCGTCGTCGCGATGGCGATCGTGCGCGACCTGTTCGGCGGACGCCGACTCGTGGTGATGCTGTCCCGGCTCGCCCTCGTCTCAGGCGTCGCACCCGTGGTCGCGCCGCTGCTGGGCTCCGCGCTGCTGGCGGTCATGGACTGGCGCGGCATCTTCGTCGTCCTCGCCTGCTACGGCGGGGCGATGCTCGTGTGCGGGCTGTTCCTCATCCCCGAGACGCTGCCCAAGGAGCGCCGCCAGGACCGCGGCTCGACCACCGTGCTGCAGCGCTACAAGAGCGTCTTCTCGGACCGCGTGTTCATCGGCGTGCTGGTCATCGGCGGGATGACCTTCTCCGGTCTGTTCTCCTACCTGTCGGCATCCTCGTTCCTGTTCCAGCAGACGCACGGGCTCAACGCGCAGCAGTACGGCTGGCTGTTCGCGGCGAACTCCGTCGGGCTCGTGATCGGCGTCCAGGCCGCCTCGCGCCTGGCCGCACGGTTCGGACCGCAGTGGGTGCTGGCCTTCTCGACCTCGGCGCTGCTGCTCTCCGGTCTGGCGATCATCCTGACGGATCAGCTCGGACTCGGCCTGTGGGGGACCGTGATCCCGCTGTTCGTGTTCATGACCTCGTGCGGCTTCACCTTCCCGTGCGTGCAGGTGCTCGCGCTCGACAGGCACGGCAAAGCGGCGGGGACCGCGGCATCCGTCCTCGGCGCCTGCAACAACGGGGTCGCGGCGATCATCTCCCCGGTCGTGTTCCTCGTGGCCGGCAGCGGAGACGTCACGGCGACCACGATGGCATCGGTCATGGTCGGCTGCGCTGTCCTCGGCATCCTCTCGCTCTGGCTGATCGTGCGTCCGCGCACGGTCGGGATGCTCAATCCCTGATCCGGATGCCGGCATACCCGGCGCCGCACGGCAGAATGGGCGGATGAGACGGCACTTCCTGTGGTGGGGGCTCGGCACGCTGCTCGCCGCGATCGCGCTGGGCGCGTATGTCACGATCGACGGGGGAGCCGCTGAGCCGTCCCAGCTGGACAGCTGGTGGCACGACCTCATGGTGGATGCGGCGCCGGATGCACTCGTCGCGGTGTCGCACCTGATGAACCGCATCGGCGGCGGGTGGATCGCGATCCTCGTGGTCCCCGGCATCGTCGCGGTCGGCCTGCTGATCGCGCGACGCTGGCGGTCGGCCGTGTTCGCGCTCGCCGCCTTCGCCGCCAGCGCCGTGCTGGTGCAGCTGCTCAAGGAGCTGTTCGGGCGGGCGCGCCCCGAAGACATGCTCGTCGTCAGCGACTACGGCTCCTATCCGTCGGGTCACACGGCCAACGCGGCGACGATCGCCGTGGTGCTGTGCGTGCTGTTCCCTCGGGTGTGGATGTACGCGCTCGGGGCGCTGTGGGTGCTCACCATGGCGCTGTCCAGAACCGTGCTGTCGGTGCACTGGCTCACGGACACGATCGGCGGTGCGCTGGTGGGGGCGTCAGCGGCCCTGCTGATCGCCGCGCTGCTGGTTCCGTGGGTGCGCCGCGATGCGGTGCCGATCGCTTCGGCTCAGGGCGACCGGATCCTGCCGGATAGGGTGGTTCCGGCCGGCTCCGCCGTCGGCCGTCCGCACATCGCGAAGGAGCAGCCCGTGTCACAGATCCGCCCGTATCGTCCCCAGGACCGCGACGGCCTGTTCGACGTCTGCGTGAAGACGGCGGATTCCGGAGCTGATGCGACCGGCCTGTTCTCCGACGACGAGCTGTGGGGCCTGTTGTTCGCGGTGCCGTACGCCGAGCGCGACCCCGAGCTGTGCTGGGTCGTCGAGGCCGACGACGGTCGCGTCATCGGATACATCGTCGCCACAGACGACACGGATGCCTTCGAGCAGTGGTTCCGCGACGAATGGTGGCCGCGATTCACGGATCGATTCCCGAAGCCGGTCGATGCGCAGTCGCGCCAGGAGAAGATGCTCGACTACGCGTACGGACGGGCACCGGGGCGCGAACCCAACGCGGGCGAGTACCCCGCGCACCTGCACATCGATCTGCTCCCCGAGACGCAGGGGCAGGGGATGGGGCGGCGCCTCATCGAGACGCTGTTCGCCGAGTTGCGTCGCCGCGGCGTACCGGGACTGCACCTCGGGATGAGCCCGACGAATATCGGAGCAGGGGCGTTCTACGAGCGGATCGGGATGCAGCGGTTGCCGAGTCCTGCGGGAACCGTCGAGTACGGGGTCCGGTTCGGGGAATCTGACAGCTGATCGACGGACGCGGGCCGTTCTGACGCGGGCCGTTCTGACGCGGGCCGAACGACCGACGGCTCACTTCGTGCGCCCTCGGCGTTCTGGCGTTGGCCGAAGGCTGGGGCTCACTTCATGAGCCCTCGGCGTTCTCGGCGGTGACGGCGGGATTCGGTCCCTCGTCGCCCACTCCACACGGCGCTGGGCTCGTAGGTGCGTTCCGTTGGGGGAGCGGGCGCCGCGCGGAGCCTCTGGCGTCGTGGGGCCCGGGGTATCGAAGTGCCAGCCGTCAGCGAGAAATGCCGAAGGGCCCCACTTCGTGGGGCCCTTCGGCATTTGGCGGTGACGGCGGGATTCGAACCCGCGGTTGCTTGCACAACACACGCTTTCCAAGCGTGCTCCTTCGGCCGCTCGGACACGTCACCAGGGAACAACCTGTCCATCTTATCCGATCGTCCGCGCGCCCGTGACCACGCCGGCCGTCTCGCGGGACAGGGCCAGGGAAGGCGCCTAAAATCTTGGAGTGGCAACTCCCAAGATCGTGCTGTTCTACGTGTTCACCCCGCTCGCCGACCCCGAGGCGATCCGGCTGTGGCAGCGTGACCTCGGCGAAGCCTTGCGCCTGCGCGGCCGGCTGATCATCTCGAACGACGGCATCAACGGCACCCTGGGCGGCGATCTCCCTGCCCTCAAGAAGTGGGCGCGCTCGTTCCGCTCCTACGCCCCGTTCAAGGACGCCGATATCAAGTGGAGCGAGGGCACCGGTGTCGACGACACCGGTCACAGCCTCGACTTCCCCAAGCTCAGCGTGAAGGTGCGCGACGAGATCGTGTCCTTCGGGGCCCCTGGCGAACTGCAGGTCGACGACCACGGCGTCGTCGGCGGCGGCACGCGTCTGACCCCCGAAGCGCTCCACGACCTCGTCGCCGAACGCGACGACGTCGTCTTCTTCGACGGGCGCAACGCGCTCGAGGCGCAGATCGGACGATTCCGGGATGCTGTCGTCCCCGACGTTGAGACAACCCGCGATTTCGTCGAGCTGCTGGATTCCGGTGCCTATGACGATCTGAAGGGAAAGCCGGTTGTCACGTACTGCACCGGCGGTATCCGCTGCGAGGTGCTGTCGAGTCTGATGAGCGCACGCGGGTTCGGCGAGGTGTACCAGCTCGAAGGCGGCATCGTCCGATACGGCGAGACGTTCGGAGACGACGGACTGTGGGACGGGTCGCTGTACGTCTTCGACGGCCGTGGGTCGGTAGATTTCTCCGATCATGCCGCCGTCATCGGGGAGTGCGTCGGATGCCGGACGGCCACGAAGCGCACTGCCAATTGTCCCGATCCGTCATGCCGAGTCCAGCAGGTGGTCTGCGAGGACTGCGGAGCGCTCGCCTGCGCGGCGCACGCAGCCGCGGCGAACGGGTTCGCACCGACCGCCTGACCTCACACGCTGAGCTGCACCGCCGGCCGCGCCACGAACAGCGATCGTGGCGCGCACAGGGCGACGAACCGGGAGCGGGCGTCGACCGACCCGCGCAGCTCCTTGAGGACGCGATGCAGCGGCTCGGCGAGATCCTCGGCATCCCGCGCCCGCCGGCTGCGCGTCCCCGACGATGCCGGCGCATAACTCGCGCGCTCGATCGCGCGCACCAGCGCCCCGAGCGACTCCGGATCCGCGCCCCGTTCCGTGGCGAGTTCGGCTGCGCGCACGCGCGGGCTCTGCGCATCGGACGGGTTGAGGCCGAGATCGACCATCGTGTCGCGCAGCTCGAGCCAGGCGCTCGCCGCGTCGCCGCCGCGCGCACGCCCCATCCGGGCGGCGCGGCGCAGACTCCGCGCCAGCAGCGGAAGCAGCAGCACGACCAGCGCCCCGGCGACCGTCAGCAGCACCGGCGTCGGGTCGAGCCGCTGCCGGACCACGTCGCCGCCGAGCGCCTCATCCGGGTTCTCCGGCGCGATCGTCGGGACATCGGACGGCGCGGCCGATGGCGCGGTCGTGGGCGTCGGCGTCTGGCCAGGGCCGGAGCCCGTCCCACCCGTCGTCTCACCGCGCGCGAAGGCGGTCGGCGTGCCGAGCGTCGCGGTCGGCTCGAACGGCACCCAGCCGATGCCCTCGAAGTGCACTTCCGGCCACGCGTGCAGCTGGTCGCTCATGACGGCGTACACGTAGTCGTCGCCGCGCTTCTCGTCCGTCAGCTCACCCGGCAGATAGCCGACCACGATGCGCACCGGCATCCCGAGCGTCTTGGCCATCAGGGCGAAGGCGCCGGCGAAGTGCACGCAGTAGCCGGACCGGACTTCCAGGAACGTCGCCACGGCCTCGGCGCCTGTGCCGTCGAAGTCCTCCTCGACGGGGGTGTCGATGGAGTACTCGAACTCGCTGCGGAACCAGTTCTGCAGCGCGATCAGCTTCTCGTAGTCGCTCGCGGAGTCGGCCGTGACGTCGGCCGCGGTCTGCGGGATGATCGCAGGCAGCTCCGAGAGGTCGTCCACGGTCTGATCGCCGCCGGCGGCCCTGGATGCGGCGATCTGCTCGAACGTCGGCCGCACGAGCGCAGAGGTCACCGTGTAGTCGCGCCCTGATGCGTCGACCGCCTCCGACACGACCGTCCGGTTGGAGGGCATCACCTCCCAGCCCGTCGACACGCCTACGAGCCGTTCCGCCGGGTAGGGGACGGGAAGTCGCGAGCTCGACAGCCCGAGGACGCGGATCGATGTCCGCCGGTCGTCGCCGGCGAGCTCGTCGCTCCACTCGGGGTCGCCGAAGCCGTCGGACAGCGACTGCGTCTCGTCGCGGTCCGGGCGCCACACCTCGCCGTTGAACCGCGACAGCGTGGCGATCCGCAGGTACGGGGCTGTCTCGGCGGTCGTCGCGAGCGACATCACCTGCGTGGGATTCGGCCGCCGCAGATCATCGCCCAGCCGCAGGGAGGCGTCGACGGTCACGCCGGACCCCGGCACCATCCACGACGCCGAGACCGGCAGGATCGGCGCCACGACCACGGTGAGCGCGATCGCCCCGACGCCGACACCGGCCATGACGACGGTGGAGGTGCGCCGAGCCGAATGCCGGTCGTGACCGGCGCTGCTGCGCAGCAGCATCAGGATCAGGGCGGCGAGGGCGACGAACCAGACCACGTTCGCGTCGCCGAGGGTGATGATGATCGGCAGCGCGCCGACGACGGTGACGAGCGCCGCTGCCGGCAGTGCCCTGCGGTGTGCGATCAGCACGTCGATGAGGATGATGACGACGGCGAACGCCGTGCCGAACACGGTGCGCAGCGCGAGCGTGTCCTCCAGTGGCGCTGACCCGTTGTAGACCTCGACGCCCGCCTGCACGGCGAGTTCGGTGAACGCCGTCGCGGTCGCCGGCGTCGGCAGGATGCCGAGCAGCGCGGTCTGCGGCAGCAGCATCGCCGTCAGCAGGAAGACGGATGCCGCGAGCTGCACGAGCACCGTCGTCAGCGTCCGTGCCGGGGCTGAGCGGTCCGCCATGAGGACGCGGACGATCGCCCCGATCAGCGTCACGATGAAGATGAGCGTGCCGACGATGAGGCTCCACTGGCCGGCCTGCACGACGGGGACGTACGGCCACAGGGCGACCACCGACGCGAACGCGGCCAGCAGCGACCGGCCGACGATCCCCTCCCGGCTCGGCTCGACGTCCATCGCCCAGGCGCCGGTCGGCGTCTCAACGCGGGACACGGCCGCCTCCGCTCAGCATCCGCTCCGGGAGCGCGAGCTCCCACGATGCCGAGATGTCGTCGGTGAGCACGGCGCTGGTCCAGCCGGACGCGGATGCCGCGGTGATCACCTCGGGGGCGGGGTCGGTGGCCAGCAGGATCGGGACGGCAGCGCCGCCGTGATGCAGCACCGAGTGGTCGGCTGCCCCGATGCGGCCGGTGATGACGACGAGCGGGCCGGGCGGTGTGCCGCCGACGATGGTCGCCAGATCGCGCGCCTCGCCGCGGGGCGCGAGCATGGCCAGCGCCACGAGGAGTTCGTCGCGGTCGTCCTCATGGCCGCGGAGCGTGCCGATCACGGAACCGGCGCTGTCCACGACATCGACGCTGTATCCCTCGGTGGCGAGGTGCAGTGCGATCGACGCGCACGCCGAGACGGCAGCCTCGAATGCCGGATCGACGCCGCGGTCGGCACGCGCCCAGCGCCCGGCGGCACGGTCGATCACGACGATGGCGTCCGGGCTCGACTCCTCTTCTTCCTGACGCACCATGAGTTCGCCGCGGTGGGCTGTCGCTCGCCAGTGGATGCGCCGCATCGAGTCGCCTGAGACGTAGTGGCGCGGCGAGAGGTTGTCGCTGCCCTGACCGAGCCTGCTGGAGGCGGTGTGGGCCGTGCCGCCGGCGGCGCCCCAGTGCGCGGCGAGCGGAGCGAGCGGGATCACCTCGGGGACCACCGTGACGGTCCTGGTGTCGCCGAACGCCTGCTCGCGCTGCGCGAGCCCGAACGGATCCACCGTGCGCAGGATGAGCGGACCGACCGGCCAGACGCCGCGGCGCACCCCGGTGATGGGGTAGCGGAGCACACCGGAATCCGGCGGGTACTCGCCCGAAGCGCTGCCGGTCACGGCATCCGGGAGGACATCCCGCCAGAGCCCGTGCGGGATGCGCAGCGAGCGCAGCGCGAAGCGCACCGCCACGCGGGATTCCTCGCCGACGGTCAGCAGATCCGTGGAGACCTGCCGGGTGACCGTGCCGCTGCGGCGCGGGACGTAGACGGCGAGCACGGCGAAAGCGGTGAGGATGAACAGCAGGACGGCGACGTAGACCAGGATCGGCGCCGAGACGATGTTCGCCGCGATCGTGAACAGCACGCCGAGCACGAGCGCACCCAGCCCGCGGGCGGTGAGAGGACGTCGGCGGCGATCGGACATCGGAGTCCGTTCAGAGGCGGGTCGCGACCGGCACGCGCACCCGATCGATGATCTGCGCGAGCGCGGCCTCGACCGGCTGCGCACCGGCGCGATGGACGCCGCGCGCCGGCAGCAGCCGGTGCGCGAAGACCGGGACGAGCAGGGCGGTGAGGTCGTCGGGGATCACGAACTCACGGGCATCCAGTGCGGCCCAGACCTTCGCGGCACGGACCAGCTGCAGCGTGGCACGCGGGCTCGCACCCAGGTGCAGGCTCGGGTCGGAGCGCGTCGCCTGCGCCAGGGCGACCGCGTACTCCTCGATGCTCGGGGCGACATGCACGGCACGGGCGGCCTCGATGAGGGCGCTCACGTCCCGCGATCCGACCACGGGGCGGATCGCCGCCAGCGGATTGACGGTGTCGCGCTGGCGGAGCATCAGAGCCTCGGCGGCCGCGTCGGGGTAGCCCATCGAGATCCGCATCATGAAGCGGTCGCGCTGCGCCTCAGGCAACGCGTACGTGCCCTCCATCTCGAGCGGGTTCTGGGTGGCGACGACGAGGAACGGATCCGGCAGCGGGTGCGTGCGGCCGTCGACCGTGACCTGCTGCTCCTCCATGGCCTCCAGCAGCGCCGACTGCGTCTTGGGGGAGGAGCGGTTGATCTCGTCGGCGATCACGATGTGGGCGAAGATCGCGCCCTGCTTGAACTCGAACTCGCGGTCGACGGGGTTGTAGACGCTGACGCCGGTGACGTCGCCGGGCAGCAGGTCGGGCGTGAACTGGATGCGCCGCACCGTCGCGTCGACGCTTGCGGCGAGAGCGCGCGCCAGCATCGTCTTGCCGACGCCGGGGACGTCCTCGATGAGCAGGTGCCCCTCGGCCAGCAGACACACGAGGGCGCTGCGCACGGCATCCGCCTTGCCGTCGATGACCTTGCCGACGGAATCGAGGATGGCGGAGGTCTGCTCCGCGAACCGCTCGGCCGTCATGGCGGATGCGTCCTGGTGCATGCGTCCCCTCTCGCCCTGCCTTCGCCCCTCATCGGGTGTGAATCGATCGTAACCCGCCGGGGGCGCGGGCGTACCGCCGGATGGCGGATGCGGTTAGCCTCGACGCATGGGACTCTTCCGCAATGATCCGCAGCGTGTGCGACTGGAGTCGCAGGACGTCGAGCTGAAAGCCACTCGGGCCCCGTGGAGCCTCTGGGCGGACGGATTCGGGAAGCTCGGCATCCGGGCCATCCAGATCATCGTCGTCGTGGTGGTCGCTGCGGGGATCATCTTCGCGATCCAGCAGCTCACGCTCGTGACGATCCCGCTCATGATCGCCCTCATCCTCGCCTGCGCGTTCACTCCGGTCATGAACGCGATGCGCCGACGAGGAGTGCCGTCGGCGCTCGCGACGGTCATCACGCTGCTCGCGATCGTCGTCATCCTCGGCCTGCTGAGCTGGCTGATCGTGTGGGCCGTGCGCGACCAGTGGGACGAGCTCTACTCCCAGGCGGAGGAGGGGGTCCAGCAGCTGCTCGCATGGTCGCAGACGCTGCCGTTCGAATTCCTCCAGCCGGAGCAGATCGATGAGTGGATCGCGACGCTCACCGACTTCCTCACCAGTGCCCAGTTCGGCTCCGGAGCGCTCGCCGGCGTCAGCGCCGTGGCCAACTTCGTCACCGGCCTCGTGCTGATGGTGACGATCCTGTTCTTCTTCCTCAAGGACGGCCCGCAGATGTGGGAGTTCCTGCTGCGGCCGTTCCGCGGGGAGAACTATCTGCGCGCTCGCCGCATCGGCGACAAGACGGTCAGCACGCTCGGGTCGTACGTCCGCGGCACCGCCACGGTCGCGGCGGTGGATGCCATCGGCATCCTGATCGGTCTGCTCATCCTGCAGGTGCCGCTCGCGATCCCCCTGGCCGTGCTGGTCTTCCTGCTGGCGTTCATCCCGATCGTCGGCGCCACGGTGGCGGGCATCCTCGCCGCTCTCGTCGCGCTGGTGGCGAACGGGTGGGTCAACGCGCTGTTCGTCGTCGGCATCGTGGTGCTGGTGAACCAGCTCGAGGGCAACTTCCTGCAGCCGGTCCTGATGGGCCGGTCCATGAAGCTGCACGCCTTCGTCATCCTCGTCGCGTTGACCGTGGGCACAGTGCTCGGCGGCATCGTCGGCGCGATCCTGGCCGTGCCGATCACGGCGGCGCTGTGGGGCGTGATCCAGGTCTGGGACGGACCGGACGCACCGGCCAGATGGGCGAGGGCGAAAGCACCCTCCGAAGCCCGGTAGACTGTTCGAAGCCCTCCGCGTGACGGCATCCAGGCCAATTCCCCCAGGACGGAAACGTAGCAAGGGTAACCGGGCTCTGTCGGGTGCGCGGAGGGTCTTTCCGTCTCCGGATGCCTGCTCTCTCAGCATCCTTCGGGTGCGCACTGACAGGATCTGGATGTGACCACACCGCGGACCCCCGCCAGGCAGAGCGCCGTCGCCCGTTTCGCGTCGCCGGTGATCCTGCTGGCGCTGATGTGGGCGGTCCAGCTCGCGGATGCCGTGCTGCCAGGGTCGTTCACCGGATTCGGACTCCGCTCGTGGGACCCGTCAGGGCTCGGCGGCATCGTGCTCAGCCCGCTCCTGCACGCGAACTGGGCGCATCTGATCGCCAACTCGCTGCCGTTCCTCGTGCTCGGCTGCCTCGTCGCGATCGAGGGCGCCGCCCGGTTCTGGCTCGTGACGGCGATCATCGCCGTCGTCGGCGGTGCGGGGACGTGGCTCGTGAACACGCCGGGAACCTTGACGGTCGGCGCATCCGTCCTCGTGTTCGGCTACTTCGGCTACGTCGTCGTGCGGGTGTTCGCGCCGGGCCGCGTGGCGCACCGGATCGGCTACGCGCTCATCGCCGTGATCGTGATCGTGCTGTACGGCACCGCGATGTTCGTCGGCGTGTTCGGAGCAGCCGATGGCGTCTCCTGGCAGGCGCATCTGTTCGGCGCGATCGGCGGCGGCATCGCCGTGTTCATCGGGCGATCCCCGGGGCGGCGGGCGTGAGCACTCGCCGCACGGCGACCAAGCGGCGTCCCGTCAAGCGGCGACCCGCGCGCCGACGCAGGCTCAGCGCCCGCAAGCGCGCGGCGCTGCGACGGCGACGTCGGCTCGTGCTGCGGCGCGTGCTGATCGGCGCCGGCTCCGTCGCGGCCATCGCCGCGCTGGCCGTTCTGCTGCCGATGACGACCGCGCAGGCTCCGGTCTGCGCTGCCGAACCGGCGAGCTTCCCGGCCGCGGGGATCGAGGGCTGGCAGGGCGAGCAGCTCGAGAACGCCGCGACGATCGTGCTCACCGCACGCGAGCGGGGCTTGGGCCGTGACGGACAGGTCATCGGCGTGATGGCGGCGATGGGCGAGAGCTCCCTGCGTGCGATCGACTACGGCGACTGGGAGACCTCGGGGGTCACGAATCCCGATGGTTCGCGGACCAGCAGCATCGGTCTCTTCCAGCAGCAGGACTGGTGGGGGAGCATCGAGCAGCGGATGGATCCGGCATCGTCGGCCGCGCTGTTCTACGACCGCCTCGCTCGGCTGCCCGGCTGGCAGGACCTCGAGCCGTCGCTCGCGATCCACCGGGTGCAGATCAACACCGACCCCACGCACTACGCGGCCTTCCGATCGGATGCCGAGGCCGTCGTCGATGCGCTGTCCGGCGCCTGCGAGAGCAGCGGCTGAACTTCTCCGGTTCCGGGTCCACCGCGGACAGGTGCGCCGCCGTAGGCTGGGGGCGTGGCGCGGAGCATCTACATCACCTCGGCTGAGGGGCACACCGGCAAATCCACGATCGCCCTGGGGGTGCTCGACGCGCTCATGCGCGTGACGCCGCGTGTGGGGGTGTTCCGCCCGATCGCGCGCTCGTCGGCCGAGCGCGACTACGTGCTGGAGTTGCTGCTCGCGCACGACGGGGTCCATCTCGACTACGAGGACTGCGTCGGTGTCACGTACGACGACGTCCGCGCCGACCCCGACAAGGCGCTCGCCACGATCATCGCCCGGTTCAAGGCCGTCGAGGCGCAGTGCGATGCGGTCGTCGTCATCGGCAGCGACTACACGGATGTCGGAAGTCCGGCCGAGCTCGGCTACAACGCCAGGATCGCCGCGAATCTCGCGGCCCCGGTGCTGCTCGTGCTGTCCGGCCGCGACCAGCAGCAGCGAGCCGAGCAGCTCGGCACGACCACCGCGCGCACCCCGGCCGCTGTGAGCCAGCTGGCGGCCCTCGCGCTCGCCGAGCTGGCCGCCGAGCGGGCCGAACTGTTCGCGGTGATCGTGAACCGCGCGGACCCGGATGCCGCGATCGAGACGATCGATGCCGTGCATGCGGTGCAGTCGGAGGCGACTCCGGTGTGGACGATCCCCGAAGACCGTTCGCTCGTCGCGCCGTCGATCCGGGGCATCCTGACCGCTGTCGACGGCCGCCTCGTCAAGGGCGACGACGACCTGCTCGCGCGGGAGGCGCTCAGCGTCGTCGTGGCCGGCATGTCGATGGTGAACGTGCTGCCGCGGCTGACCGCCGATTCGGTCGTCATCATCCCCGCCGACCGCACCGAGGTGCTGCTGGCCGCGCTGCTGGCGGACGCGGCAGGGACCTTCCCGTCGATCGCCGGCATCGTCCTCAACGGACCCTTCCCGCTCCCCGAGACGATCGAGAGGCTCCTGGACGGGCTCGCGTCGCGCGTTCCGATCATCGCGACGGACCTCGGCACGTACGACACCGCCGTCCGGGTGATGGGCGCGAGGGGGCGCCTGGCAGCGGATTCGCGCCGCCGCTACGACACCGCGCTCGGCCTCTTCCAGACGCATGTCGACATCTCGGAGCTGACGCGTCTGCTGGGGCTGGCCGAGGCGACGGTCGTCACGCCGCTCATGTTCGAATACGGCCTCATCGAGCGGGCGCGCTCCGACCGCAAGCACATCGTGCTGCCCGAGGGCGGTGATGACCGCATCCTCCGGGCGGCCGCCACGCTGCTGGCGCGTGACGTCGCCGAACTCACGATCCTGGGCGAGGAGTCCGCGATCAGGGCGCGAGCCGTGGAGCTGGGGCTGGACATTTCGGCAGCCCGGATCATCAGTACGACGGATCCTTCGTACGTCGAGAAGTTCGCCGCCGAGTACGCGCGGTTGCGTGCGCACAAGGGCGTGACACTGGCGCAGGCGGCCGACACCGTCACCGACGTGTCGTACTTCGGAACGATGATGGTGCATCTCGGGCTCGCCGACGGCATGGTCTCGGGGGCGGCGCACACCACGGCGCATACGATCCGGCCGTCCTTCGAGATCATCAAGACCAGACCGGGCGTCGACGTCGTCTCCAGCGTCTTCTTGATGGCGCTCGCCGATCGGGTGCTCGTCTACGGCGACTGTGCTGTGATCCCCGACCCGACCAGCGTCCAGCTGGCCGACATCGCGATCTCGTCCGCCCAGACGGCACGGCAGTTCGGCATCGACCCGCGGGTCGCGATGCTGTCGTACTCGACGGGAGAGTCCGGATCGGGGGCCGATGTCGACAAGGTGCGCGAAGCGACGGCGCTCGTGCGCGAGCGGGCGCCGGAGCTCCTCGTCGAGGGGCCGATCCAGTACGACGCCGCCGCCGATGCGGCCGTCGCGAAGGCGAAGCTGCCCGAATCCGACGTGGCAGGGCGTGCCACCGTGTTCGTCTTCCCGGATCTCAACACCGGAAACAACACGTACAAGGCCGTGCAGCGCTCGGCGGGGGCCGTCGCGATCGGACCGGTCCTGCAGGGACTGAACAAGCCGATCAACGATCTGAGTCGCGGCGCTCTCGTCGACGACATCGTGAACACGGTGGCGATCACGGCGATCCAGGCGCAGGGCGGTGCCGCATGAGCGTCGTCCTCGTCATCAACAGCGGCTCGTCGTCGCTGAAGTACAGCCTGATGGACATGGACCGCGAGCTCCCGCTGGGCGAGGGGCTGATCGAGCGCATCGGGCAGGATGCCGGTGACATCACGCACACCGTCCGGCGCGTCTCCGACGGGTCTGCGGCCCCGACCGTCCTCGATGAGAAGCATCGCAGTTCGCGGCGGATCGCCGACCACGACGAGGCGTTCCGGGTCATGCTCGAGCAGTTCGCCGAGCACGGGCCGCAGCTGGATGACAGCCCGCCTGTCGCGGTCGGGCACCGCGTCGTGCACGGCGGCGCCCGCTTCTTCGCCCCGACGCCGATCGACGATCTGGTCGAGATCAACATCGAGGACCTCTCAGAGCTCGCACCGCTGCACAACCCCGGTGCGGTCGCCGGGATCCGCGCGGGCCGTCGGGCCTTCGGATCCGTGCCGCACGTCGCCGTGTTCGACACGGCGTTCCACCAGACGCTGCCGCCGGCGGCCTACACGTACGCGATCGACAGGACCGTGGCGGAGCGGCACAGGGTGCGCCGATACGGCTTCCACGGCACGAGTCATAAGTTCGTCTCCGAGCAGGCGGCGCTCTTCCTCGATCGCCCGCTCGAGGACCTGCGGCAGATCGTGCTCCACCTCGGCAACGGCGTCTCGATGACCGCGATCGACGGCGGGCGGTCGGTCGAGACCTCGATGGGCATGACGCCGCTCGAGGGACTCGTGATGGGCACGCGTTCCGGCGACATCGACCCCGCTGTGCTGATCCATCTCGCGCGCCGCGCCGGCATGAGCACCGACGGCCTCGACACGCTGCTGAACAAGCAGAGCGGCCTGCTGGGGCTGGCAGGACGCAGCGACATGCGCGACATCCTCGCCGGTGTGGACGCTGGAGAGGATGCCGCGACGCTGGCGTTCGACGTGTACATCCACCGCCTGCGGGCCTACGTCGGGGCGTACATCGCGCAGCTCGGGGGAGTGGACGTCATCTCGTTCACCGCTGGTGTGGGCGAGAACGCCGCGCGTGTGCGTGCCGAGTCGCTGGCGACCTTCGGATTCCTGGGTCTCGAGATCGACGACGAGGCGAATGATCAGCGGCGCCCCGGCATCCGGCGCATTTCGACGGCGACGTCGAGCGTTGAGGTCCTGGTGGTCCCGACGAACGAGGAACTCGAGATCGCGCGACAGGCGCTCAGCCTGGCCTGACGCGGTTCGTTCCCCTGCTCTTTGGAAGCAGAGTGCTTCACGATGTCCAAAATGAACACGCCAAGGTAACTAATTAGAACAGATAAGAACTTCCTGTTACTCAAGCGTTACCGTTGTGAATTGACGAGGAGCTCCGGCTCGGCGATGCTGGTTCCGCACCCCTGCTGGGTTGTCTGCTCAAAGGCGACAGAGTCCGCACAGAGACGTGGGAAACATGACTTCACAACCAATAACAGAAGTGAACAAACCGAGACGCATCTCGGACAAGATGTTCGCTTTCCTTCTCGTCGTCCCCGGGCTCGCGCTGCTCGCGGCGGTCGTGGTCTATCCGCTGATCACGAGTCTCGTCACCGCCTTCTTCGAGCAGAGCCTGCTGTACCCGGGCCGGGAGTTCGTCGGGATGCAGAACATCATCGACGTCCTCCAGAGCGAGTTCGCGACGCTGTTCGCCCAGACGATGGTCTTCACGATCGGGACCACGGTGCTGCCGTTCATCATCGGGTTCGGGCTGGCGCTGGCGCTGAACACCCGCATCGCGGGATCCAAGGTCATGCGCGGACTCATGCTGATCCCGTGGCTGGTGCCCGGTGTCGTGGTGTCGTTCCTGTGGATGTGGATCTTCAACGCGAACTACGGCGTGATGAACGCCCTGTTGCAGGGGATCGGCCTGATCGACGAACCGCAGGCATGGCTCGCGCAGCCGGGCACGGCGATGCTGGCCGTGATCATCGCCAAGACCTGGCAGTCGTTCCCCTGGATGATGGTCATGCTTCTGGCGGGTCTGCAGACCGTGCCGCGCGAACTGCATGAGGCCGCCGAGATCGACGGCGCCGGCACGATCCGCCGCTTCTTCTCCATCACGGTCCCGCAGATGCAGGGGATCATCGGACTCGTCCTGCTGCTCGAGTTCATCTGGAACTTCCAGCACTTCGACATCATCTACGTCCTCACCGGCGGTGGGCCGGCGGGGAGCACGCAGACGTTCGCGACCGCCGTGTACGAGACCGCCTTCCACAGCTTCGACCTCGGCCGCGCGGGTGCTCTGGGCCTGCTCTGGCTCCTGCTGCTGATGATCCTCGTCGTCGTGTACGTGCGCTTCTCGGAGAAGGGGGAGAAGAAATGACCGCCACACTGCTGCCGGAGAACCCGGCCGCCTCAGCGGGGGCCACGGCCGCTCAGGTGCTCCCTCCTCGCAAGGCGCGCAAGCCGCGCCCGGCATCCGCCGAGCGGCGTGAGCGCCCTGGCGTGCGCATCGCCGCGTGGCTCACCATCATCGTCTTCGGCGGCTTCGCGCTGCTGCCGGTGTACTGGCTGCTCGTGACGTCGCTCACACCGAAGACGGATGTCTTCGCGTACCCGCCGAAGCTCTTCCCGACCGAGATCTCCTTCGAGGCCTACACGTCGCTGTTCTCCAACCCGCAGCTGTTCGTCTATCTGCAGAACAGCGTCATCGTGTCGGTCATCACCGCGATCCTCTCGGTGCTCGTGTCGGCCTACATGGGCTATTCGTTCTCGAAGTTCCGCTACACGGGGCGCCGCGCGCTGATGTACTTCGTGCTCGCGTCTCAGATGTTCCCTCAGGCACTGCTGCTGGTGACGCTGTACACGGTGTTCGCGGCGTACAACCTTCTGAACACCTACACCGCGCTGGTGCTGTCGTTCACGACCTTCACCCTGCCGCTGTGCGTCTGGATGCTGAAGGGCTTCTTCGACACGATTCCGGACGAGCTCATCGAAGCTGCGCGCGTTGATGGCGCCTCACGGCTTCGCATCATCCACTCCATCGTGCTGCCGCTCTCCGCACCGGGCCTCGTGGCCGCCGGGCTGTTCGCGTTCGTCCGCGGCTGGAACGACTTCATCTTCGCGCTGACGCTCGCCGGACCCGAGAAGCAGACGCTGCCCCCCGGACTCGTCAACACGTACGTCGGCGAGGCGTCCACGGCGTGGCCCGAACTCATGGCGGCATCCCTCGTGGTCTCGCTCCCCGTCGCGATCGCCTTCATCCTGCTTCAGCGCTTCCTCGTCGGTGGCATGACCGCCGGCGCGGTCAAGGGCTGATCCGCACGCGTATTCCCACCCACCAGACACATCGACAAGGAGGACGATATGTCCGCATCACCCCTCATGAACCTCGAGTTCAATCGCCGCCGTGCGCTGCAGCTGTTCGGCATCGGCGCCGCAGCCGTGACGCTGGCGGCCTGCGCGCCGACCGGGACCGGCGGCGGCACGGGTCCGGCGGCCGGTGCCGGCTCCGCGGCCGGACTCAACGGTGCCGATCCGACCGATTTCTCGTTCGCTTCGTGGTCCTTCACCGAGGAGGCCGCGGCCCCCGCACTGGAGCAGATCGTCGCGTCCTACCAGGACAAGCAGTCCGTGACGGTGAAGGACGTCTCGTTCCCGTACAACGAGTACTTCAACCAGTTGCTGCTGCAGGTGCGAGGCGGTCAGTTCACCGGTGCTGCACACGTCGACGTCGCGTGGCTCGGGTCGCTGGCCGCACTCGGCAAACTCCAGGACCTCTCGTCGCTCACCGAGGGACGCGGCTACACGGATGCCGCGCTGAAGGCTGCGCAGTTCGACGGCACCCAGTACGCCCTGCCGTGGACGATCGGCGCGATCGGGCTCGTGACGAACTCCGAACTCCTCGCCAAGGTCGGGGTGACTCCTGAAGAGTTCCCGACCACGATCGACGCGTACGAGAAGACGCTCAAGGACCTCAAGGGGCTCGGCGGAGGACTCATCCCTTACGCGGCATCCACCAAGGCGGCGCAGCTGAAGGACATCCTCATCTGGATGCAGACCTTCGGCAGCCCGCTCGTCGAAGGCGACACCGTCACGATCGGCGACGACGCCTCGATCGAGGCCGTCACCTGGTACAAGGGGCTGTACGACCAGGGACTCATCGCGGCCGATGTCGATCGGTTCGATGCGCGTTCGCTCTTCGCGCAGGGGCGCGCCGCGATCTACGACGACGCACCGGTCGGGCGCAACGCGGTCGTCGGCGAATCGCCGGACCCCGACCTCGCGAACAAGCTCGCTCCCGTCTCGCGTCCGGTCCTGAAGGACGGCGACACCCCGAGGGCACTGGTCTGGGGCGGCGCGATCGCCGTCATCGATGGGGAAGGCGCACCCACCGCCGGAGACTTCGCCCAGTTCGCGACGAGCGACCTCGACACCGTGCTGGCAGACTACGCCGTGCGCGGCCTGCCGCCGGTGACCACCGAGGCGCAGGAGTCCGACGTCGTCAAGGACGACGTGTTCGGGACCCTGTTCAGCGAGCGCATCACGGCGACGGCCACGTCCAACCCGTTCTGGGCCTTCACGACGTACTCCCAGATCGAGACCGAGATCGCCGAGCAGGTGCAGGCCGTCCTCGTCGGCTCGGCGACACCCGCCGACGCCATGAAGGCGGCAGGCGAAGCCGCCCAGAAGCTCGTCGGCTGAGTCATGCGTCGTCGTATCGCGGTCGGCGTGCTCGCCGGCGCGGTGCTCGCGACGGCGGGGTTCGTCCCCGCCGTCGCCGCACCGATGCAGAAGACCGTGGAGGACCTGCCGTTCCGCGTGGACGCCTCCAATCAGGCGGGGTGGTGGAATCCGATCGATGAGGTCGGCGGCATCGCCTACTTCGCTTACAACGCTCCTGGTCCGACCGCGGCGACGCACCAGGTGCACCTCGCTGCGCGTTCCCAGGACGGAGCGTGGACGGACGGGTGTCTTCAGGATGCCGCCGGCGCATGCGTGAGCTTCGTCGACGACAACGGCCACAACCAGCCGTCGATCGTCGTCGACGGGGAGGGCGTCATCCATGCCTTCGTCTCGATGCATCACGAGCAGTGGAATTACTTCCGCTCGACGACGGCGGGCGATGTCACGAGCCTCGTCGACGCGACAGCCGAGATGCCCGATCAGACGGCGACCATCACCTATCCGATCACCGCGCACGGCGCGGACGGCGACGCCTGGCTGCTGGTCCGCAGCGGCGCCGACCCGCAGGGGCGGCGCGACGGAGTGCTCTACCACTACGACCCGGATGCCGGAGCCTGGCAGCGCGCGACGACGATCGCCGGCGCGGCAGGGTACTCGTTCTACCCCGATGACCTCCAGGTGGACCCGGACGGCAGAGTGCACGTGCTCTGGGAATGGGGCCCCTGGCCCGCCGACCCGTCGCGTCATCTCGGGTCGTACGCCGTGTACGACCCGGCCACCGGTGCGACCGAGGACATCGCCGGTCAGACGATCGCCGG
Source organism: Microbacterium sp. M (assembly GCF_045181065.1). Classification (GTDB taxonomy): domain Bacteria; phylum Actinomycetota; class Actinomycetes; order Actinomycetales; family Microbacteriaceae; genus Microbacterium. The sequence continues at coordinate 970,919 of NZ_CP173721.1, forward strand.
GCCGGTCACGCCGGACAGCGGCGGTGCGGTGATCTGGCGCGACTTCGGCACGGACGAGGACATCTCCAGCTACACGCCCGCGCTCCAGACAGCCAAGATGGCGCTGCGCGGCGATCAGCTCGTCGGCATCACGTACCGCTTCATCGAGAAGGACGCGACCGCCTACGACGTGCTGCACGCGTCCTGGGACGGCACCGCCTGGTCCAGCGAGACGCTCGTCGATGTCTCCGAACTCGGCACAGGTACCGCGACCAGCGCGACGATCGACATGACGGCGCACGGCGCCACCGTGCGGGTGTACGCCGCCGTCACCGCCCAGGTGTGCGGCGAGCTGCGCAGCCAGGTGGTGAAGATCGAGCGGGCCGAGGGGCAGGACGGCTGGACGTACGAGCCGGTCGGCGAGCAGCGCAGCGGACAGCAGCGGCTCCGGGCCACGACGACAGGCGCCGGCACCGACCTGCTCTATCTCAGCGCGCCCAACGCGAACCCGGCTCGGCTGTCGTATGCCGAGGTCCCACGTCTCGCCCCGCGTCGCCAGGGCGAGCAGCTTGCGGACATCGTCGACGCGTTGCGCGGGGATCTGGGCGGCACCAACGTCGCCCAGGGGGCGAGCGTCGTCGCGTCGTCCCAGCTCCGCGCCGACACCGGACCGGAGCGCGCCGTCGACGGGCTCTGCACGGACGCCAGCCGCTGGATCTCGGCGGTCGGCGACGCTGCACCGAGCATCGAGATCACCTGGCTCGAGGCCAGCGCGCTCGACGAGGTCCGCGTCCGCAGCGGCTACAGCGTGGATCCGGGCACCTCAGCGGTGCTGCGCGGATTCACGGTGCTCGTGCACACCGCGGACGGCTGGACCGAGGTCGGCACGTATACCGCCAACGCGGATCGGCTCGTGCGAGTCGACGTCGGAGGCCTGATCGCGGACGGCGTGCGCCTGGAGATCTCGGACCCCTCGGCATCGGAGACCGACGTCGCACGCGTCTTCGAGATAGAAGCGATCGCCGCGACCGGCTGAGCCCGGCGCCCGCGTCCCGCACACCCACCACCCACGGAAGGAACCCATCAGCATGCGCAGCCAGAGGATCGAGACCGACGTCGTCGTCGTCGGAGGAGGTCTCGCCGGGGTCTCGGCCGCCATCTCAGCCGCCCGGCTCGGACAGCGCGTGGCGTTGATCGGGAACCGGCCCGTCCTCGGCGGCAACTCGTCGTCCGAGGTGCGGGTGTGGGTGTGCGGGGCGACGGCTCACGGCAACCAGCGCTGGGCACGCGAGACCGGGGTCATCGGCGAGCTGTACGTCGAGAACCAGTACCGCAACCCGGAGGGCAACCCGATCCACTGGGATGACGTGGTGCTGGATGCCGTCAGGGCGGAGGAGAACATCACGCTCTTCCTGAACACCGATGTCCGCGAGGTGGCCGCACATGGGCCGGAGAACGACCGGGTGATCGATTCCGTCACCGGGTGGACCATGGGGTCGGAGATCACCACGGTCTTCACCGCGCCGGTCTTCCTGGACTGCACGGGCGACGGTCTCGTCGGTCACCTGGCCGGTGCGCGCTACCGGCTCGGCAAGGAGGGCAAGGCGGAGTTCGGGGAGGAGTGGGCACCCGAGGAGCCGAAACAGGAGTTCCTCGGCTCGACGCTGCTGTTCTACTCCAAGGACCTCGGACGCCCGGTCGATTTCGTCGCGCCCGATTCGACGATCGACATCACGACGACCCCGATCCCTGAGTCCCGCATCATCCGCTCCGGCGACAGCGGAGCCGCGTACTGGTGGGTCGAGTGGGGCGGCGAGCTGGACATCGTCGACGACAACGAGCGCATCCGCGACGAACTGCGCGGTGTGATCCTCGGCATCTGGGACTACATCAAGAACTCAGGACGCTTCGTCGCCGACACCCTCGATCTGGAGTGGATCGGCAACATCCCCGGCAAGCGCGAGTACCGCCGGTTCATCGGCGACTACACGCTGCATCAGGGCGACATCGTCGATCAGACGTCCTTCGAGGACGGCGTCGCGTTCGGCGGGTGGTCCATCGATCTGCACCCGGCCGGCGGCATGTACGCGACCGGTGCCGGCGCGGTCCAGCGCTTCTCCAACGGCGTCTTCGAGATCCCGTACCGCTCGCTGTATTCGCAGAACGTGAGCAACCTGCTCATGGCCGGTCGACTCGTCTCCGCGACGCACATCGCGTTCGGTGCGGCCAGGGTCATGGCCACCTGTGCAGCGATGGGGGAGGCCGCCGGTACCGCCGCGGCGCTGAGCGTGACCCGCGATACGTCGCCGCGAGGGCTCCATCAGCACCATCTGCCGGAGCTGCGTCAGACCCTTCTGCGCGCCGACGCCACGCTGATCGGCGTCGCGAACGAGGATCCGGACGATCTCGCCAGGGCGGCGTCGGTCACGGCATCCGGTTTCACCCGGACGATCGGCACGGATGCCGCCGGCGACGGCATCCCGCACCCGCTGACCGACGACATCGGGATCGTCGTGCCGGTGACCGACGAGCTCGGCGGCATCGCCCTGCGCGTGGCGGCCGATGCCGACACGACGCTCGTCGTCGAGGCGTTCGTCTCCGATCTCCCGCAGAACGTGATCCCGGTGGAACGGGTGGCCGCGGCATCCGTTCCCGTCCCGGCGGGCGAGGCGCGCTGGATCGATATCGAGCTGCCGTACATGTCCGATCGCGCGCGGAACGTGATCGTGGTCGTCCGGCACGATCCGACGGTGACGCTGTTCACCACCACCGAGCTGCCTCCTGGCGTCCTCACCCTTGTCCATCGCATCGACAACGACGATCAGAACGTCGAGATCAGCCGAGGCGAACTGGTCGTGCAGTGGCCGACCAAACCGCTCCGAGGACGCTCGGTGCTGTTCCGGGCGCTTCGGGAATCCGCGGTCCTCGCCCCCGAGCGCGCGACCGGCGGATTCAACCGACCCTACGACGGACCGAACATGTGGGCGTCGGAGCCGATGATCCCCGGACGCGACGAGTGGCTGCGCCTGGACTGGGATGAACCCGTCATCGCGAGCGAGATCCGGTTGGTCTTCGACGACGACGTCGACCTCGAGCTGAACACGCTGCACCACCACCGGAGCCCTGACCGTGTCATCCCGCAGTTGGTGCGGGACTACCGGCTGGAGGTCCTCGGCTCAGGCGGGTGGACCATGATCGCCGATGTGCAGGACAACCGGCGCCGGCATCGTCAGCATGCGCTGCCGGCCGATCTCGGGGCCTTCTCCGCGGTGCGCCTGGTGGTGTCCGCGACGAACGGCGCACGGCAGGCGCGCGTCGTCGCGTTCCGGGTGCAGAGGTGAGCCGTCCGTGGGCGGTAGCGTGAGATCCCAGAGCATCTCGACGAGGAGCGTGGCCGTGAACGAAGCGCATGCGCGCAGTGCGCCGGTGAGCCGGCGCACGCGGACCGGCATCGTCGCGCTCGCCGTCCCTGACCTGAACGAGCCGTACTTCGCGGAACTCACGTCGCTGTTCGTCACGCGGGCGCACGAGCGAGGACTGTCGATCCTCATCCAGCAGACCGCGGGTCTCCACGAGCGCGAAGTCGACATCGCGAACGGGGTCGGCCTCCCTCCGATCGACGGGCTCATCCACATCCCTCGGTCGCTCACGGTCGGCGATCTGACCCGGCGCACCGCGCCGGGGCCCATCGTGCTGCTCGGCGAGCACATCCAGGTCAGCCCGTTCACGCACGTGACGGTCGACAACAAGGGCGGCACCGATGCCGCGACGGTGCACCTCGCCGATGCAGGATGCCGCCGCATCGCGTTCATCGGCCGCCGGGATGCCCTGCCGTCGGATGCCGCGGATCAGCGTTTCGCCGGCTATCGAACGGCGGTCGACCGGCTCGGTATCGGCGATGACGCGTCGCTCGTCGCGACCGTCGATGCGTTCACGCCGGAGGAGGGGCACCGCGCGATGGCGGATCTTCTCGCCCGCGGCGTAGCGTGCGACGGGGTGGTCTGCTCGAACGACTCCCTCGCCTTCGGCGTGCTCTCGGCGCTGCACGACGCCGGTGCGCGCGTCCCGACCGACGTGGCCGTGATCGGCTTCGACGACGTGCACGCCGCGCGCTTCTCGGCCCCGACGCTCACCTCGGTCGCCCCGGACGACGGTGCGCTCGTGGACGCAGCGCTGGACCAGTTGGAACGTCAGATGAACACGCCGCCCGGCATGGACATGCCGGTGCGGCACGTCGTCGTCGGGGCGCGCATCGTGAAGCGCGCGTCGACCGAACGCTGATTCAGTCCGCGGCGGGCGCCTCGACCGGGGCGAGCGTGAGTTCGACGTGGGCGGCGAGCTGCTCTGCGGCATCGGCCGGCAGCGCGTCGTCCATGATGAGGCGGTCGATCTCGTCGACGTCCACGATCGTGGTGAGCCCGACGGCGCCCCACTTCGAGTGATCCGCCAGGACGACGGACGTGCTTCCCGTCGCGATGAGGGCGCGGTTGGTCTCGGCCTCGAGCAGATTCGAGGTCGTCAGGCCGGCCTGGAGATCGACGCCTCGCACGCCGAGGAAGACCAGGTCGCAGTGCAGCACTTCGAGCGCGCGCACGGCGATCGGGCCCACGAGGGCATCGGCCGGTGTGCGGACGCCGCCGGTGAGCACCACCGTCTGCGTGTACGGCTCGTCGGCGCGGTCCGGGCGCGCGAAGACATCGGCGACCGGAAGCGAGTTGGTCACGATCGTCAGGTCCGCGATGCCGCGCAGCACGCGGGCGAGTGCCCACGCCGTCGTGCCACCGGAGAGTCCGATCGCCATCCCCGGCTCGACGAGTTCGGCCGCGCTCCTGGCGACGGCGTTCTTCTCGGCGAGTCGGAGGCGCGTCTGGGACGCGAAATCGACGTCTGACCTCTCGGACACCCGTGGGATCGTGGCACCGCCGCGGACCTTGTCCAGCACACCCTGCTGCGCGAGGACGTCGATGTCGCGGCGGACCGTCATCTCGCTGACGTTCAAGGTCGTCGCGAGGTCGGCGACGGCCGCGGCTCCGGCGCGGCGCACTTCGGAGACGATGCGCGAGCGGCGTTCGGCAGCGAGCACCTGGACCCCTTTCGATCTGCACGCCAGTCTGCCATGCAGCCGCGGTGCGGGCGTAGCGTCGGGCGCGCTCGGCGCATTACGCTGGCAGTGGCACACGGAGGTGCCGGCCCGAAACTCCGATGCTCCCTTGGAGGCCTGCGTGTCCGACCCCCTGCCCGATCTGCGCACCATGTCCGGTGTCCTGTTCGACCTCGACGGCGTCCTGACGCCGACGGCCGAAGTGCACATGCGTGCGTGGCAGGCCGTGTTCGATGAGGTCTTCGCCCGATGGGGTATCGAACCGGCGTACACCGATGAGGATTACTTCGCGTACGTCGACGGCAAGAAGCGCTACGACGGAGTGGCGAGCCTGCTGCGCAGCCGCAACATCGAGATTCCCTGGGGCGCCGTCGAGGACGCGCCCGAAGCGGAGACGATCTGCGGTATCGGCAACCGCAAGAACGCGGCCTTCTCGGCATCCCTCCGGGCCGAGGGCATCGTGCCGTACCCCGGCTCGCTCGCCCTGCTCGAGCAGCTGCGGGATGCCGGCATCCGCATGGGCGTCGTCTCGAGCTCCAAGAACGCCGAGGAGGTGCTCGGCAGCGCCGGCATCCGCGACTTCTTCGAGATCGTCGTCGACGGCGTGGTCGCCGAGCGCGACGCGCTCGCGTCCAAACCCGCCGCCGACATGTTCACCGCCGGCGCTGCCGCGCTCGGCGTCGACGTCGCCGCATCGGCAGCCGTCGAGGATGCCGTGGCCGGCGTCGCCTCGGCAGCAGCCGCCGGTTTCTCGACCGTCGTCGGCGTCGATCGCGGCGCCGGACCCGACGTGCTGCGGGCGTCCGGCGCCACCTGTATCGTCGATGACCTTGCCCTGCTGCTCCCGACCACACCTTCGGAGACCGCATGATCGATCGCGACCGCTTCCCCGTCGACCCGTGGCGTCTCGTCGAGACGCGCTACACCGAGGACGGCGTCTCCGAGACGCTCTTCGCAGTCGGCAACGGCTACCTGGGCCTGCGCGGCAATCACATCGAGGGGCGAGGCGCGCACGAGCACGGCACGTTCATCAACGGCCTGCACGAGACCTGGCCGATCCGGCACGCCGAGCAGGCGTACGGCTTCGCGGAGGTCGGGCAGACGATCATCAACGCCCCCGATGCCAAGGTCATGCGCGTCTATGTGGACGACGAACCGATCTCGTTCGACGAGGCGGATGTGCGCGACTACTCGCGGGTCCTCGACATGCGCACCGGCATCCTGACCAGGGAACTGGTGTGGGAGACGCCATCGGGAAAGCGCGTGCGGATGCGTGACGAGCGGATGGTCAGCTTCGAAGAGCGCCACCTCGCGATCCTGCGCCTCGAGGTGACCGTCGAGAACTCGGACGCTCCCGTCACGATCAGCTGTCAGATCCTCAACCGGCAGGACGGCGGCAACGTCTACGGCGGGACGCCGGTCCCCGCGAAGAAGGCCGGTTTCGATCCGCGCCGCGCCGAGAAGATCACCGAGCGGGTGCTGCAGCCGGTCGAGTACTGGCAGGACGGCCTGCGTTCAGCGCTGTCGTACCAGGTCACCGAATCGGGCATGACCGCCGCAGTCGTCGCCGATCACATGATCGAGACGGACAACGACTACAACGCGCGGCAGCTGTGCGAGCCCGACATCACGAAGAACGTGTTCCGGGTGCAGGCGAAGGCCGGCGTCCCGATCCGGATCACGAAGCTCGTGAGCTATCACACCTCCCGCGGCGTTCCGGCGCGCGAACTGGTCGACCGCTGCCGCCGCTCGCTCGACCGGGTCGCGGTCGAGGGCGTCGACGCGCAGTTCCGCGCCCAGTCCGAGTGGCTGGAAGCGTTCTGGTCGCGCAGCGACGTGCGCATCGAGGGTCAGGATGCCCTGCAGCAGGCGACCCGGTGGTGCTTGTTCCAGTTGGCTCAGGCCTCGGCGCGAGCCGACGGTTCCGGCGTCCCCGCGAAGGGCGTGTCCGGCTCCGGGTACAGCGGGCACTACTTCTGGGACACCGAGATCTACGTCCTGCCGTTCCTCACCTACACGTCGCCGCAGTGGGCGCGCAATGCGCTGCGCGCCCGCGTTCTCATGCTGCCGGCCGCGCGTCGCAGGGCCGCTCAGCTGAACGAAGCAGGTGCCCTGTTCCCGTGGCGCACCATCAACGGCGAAGAGGCATCCGCGTATTACGCGGCCGGCACGGCGCAGTACCACATCAACGCCGACGTCAGCTTCGCGCTCGGAAAGTACGTGCGCGCCACGGGCGATGTGGACTTCCTGCACCGCGAGGGCGCAGACATCGCCGTCGAGACAGCTCGCCTGTGGGCGACGCTCGGGTTCTGGCGGGGGACGAACGGGGACGCGACCTTCCACATCCACGGCGTGACCGGCCCGGACGAGTACACGACCGTCGTCAACGACAACCTCTTCACGAACGTCATGGCGCGCTTCAACCTGCGCCTGGCTTCGCGGGTGGTCCGCGAGCTCGCTGCGAGCGACCCGCGCGGCTTCGACGCCCTCGTCGAACGCACGGGACTGGATGCCGGGGAGGCCGACGCCTGGGAGCAGGCGGCGGACGCGATGTACATCCCGTTCAGCGAGGGCCTCGGCATCCATCCTCAGGATTCGCTGTTCCTGGAGCGCGAGGTGTGGGATCTGGCGCACACGCCGGATGACCAGCGCCCGCTGCTGCTGCACTTCCATCCGCTGGTGATCTACCGGTTCCAGGTGCTCAAGCAGGCGGACGTGGTGCTCGCGCTGTTCCTGCAGGGCAATCACTTCTCGGCGGAGGAGAAGCTCGCGGACTTCGAGTACTACGACCCGCTGACCACCGGCGACTCCACGCTGTCGGCCGTCGTGCAGTCGATCCTCGCCGCCGAAGTGGGGTACCAGGACCTCGCCAAGGAGTACTTCGAGCAGTCGCTGTTCGTGGACCTCGGCGACCTGCACCACAACGCGGCGGACGGCGTGCACGTGGCCTCGGCCGGCGGAGTGTGGACGGCGCTCGTGAGCGGCTTCGGCGGCATGCGGGATCACGGGGGCGAGCTGAGCTTCGATCCGCGGCTCCCGGCGGACTGGCCGTCGCTGTCCTACCCGCTGCAGTGGCGCGGCGCAGCGCTCGATGTCACCGTGACGCGCAACGAACTGCGGATGCATGTCCGCTCGGGCGATCCGGTGGCGTTCTCGGTTCGGGGCGCGTCGTACACGGCATCCGAAGGGCAGGATGCCGTGGTCGCGCTGGCCGGTCAGGGACCCGTGATCCCGGGGCGTCCGACGCTTCGTCAGTTCGCCGACGCGCGGCGCGATGACGGCACGCTGATGTCGGCATCCGTGCCGGTCGTGACGAGTGCGATCCCGGTGATCACCGGCTTCCCGGACTGAGGTCTCGATGTCGGCGGTACGCCGTAGGCTGGACGGGTGACCACAGCCCTTTACCGCCGCTATCGGCCTGAGAACTTCGCGGAGATGATCGGGCAGTCGCAGGTGACCGAGCCGCTCATGACGGCGCTGCGCGGTGATCGCGTCGGACACGCCTATCTGTTCTCCGGCCCGCGCGGTTGCGGCAAGACGACGTCCGCTCGCATCCTCGCGCGCTGCCTGAACTGCGCCGAGGGCCCCACCGACACGCCCTGCGGTGTGTGCCCGAGCTGCGTCGAGCTGTCCCGCAGCGGCGGAGGCTCGCTCGACGTCGTCGAGATCGACGCCGCCAGCCACAACGGCGTCGACGACGCGCGCGATCTTCGCGAGCGCGCGACGTTCGCCCCCAGCCGCGATCGCTTCAAGATCTTCATCCTCGACGAGGCGCACATGGTGACGCCGCAGGGGTTCAACGCGCTGCTCAAGCTCGTGGAGGAACCGCCGGCTCACGTGAAGTTCATCTTCGCCACGACCGAGCCCGAGAAGGTGCTCGGCACGATCCGCTCGCGCACGCACCACTATCCCTTCCGGCTCGTGCCGCCGGCGGCGATGCTCGAATACGTCGAGAAGCTGTGCGTCGAAGAGGGCGTCGAGGTCGAGCAGGGCGTGCTGCCGCTCGTGGTGCGCGCCGGCGGCGGCTCGCCGCGCGACACCCTGTCGCTGCTGGACCAGCTGATCGCCGGGTCCGATGGAGACCACGTCGCGTATGAGCGCGCGGTCTCGCTGCTCGGCTACACGCACGCCGCGCTGCTGGACGAGATCGTCGACGCCCTGGCGGCCGGCGATGCCGCGGCCGCGTTCCCCGCCGTCGACCGCGTCGTGCAGACCGGTCAGGATCCGCGTCGCTTCGTGGACGACCTGCTCGAGCGGCTGCGCGACCTCATCGTGATCGCGGCAGTCGGGGACGGGGCCGCCGCCGTGCTGCGCGGCATTCCCTCCGACGAGATGCAGCGGATGCAGTCGCAGGCCTCGGCCTTCGGCCAGGCGCGACTCTCGCAGACGGCCGACATCGTGAGTGCCGCGCTCGACGACATGTCCGGCGCGACCTCACCGCGCCTGCACCTCGAGCTCATGATCGCCCGCGTGCTCGCCCCCGTCGTGGCCGCTGCTCCCGCTGTTGCGCCTGCGGCTCAGACCGCGCCTGCTGCCGCCGCGCCTGCTGTCGCGCCCGCGGCTCAGGCCGTGCCTCCCTCTGCGTCCGTTCCGGTCGCGCCTCTCTCCGCGCCTGTTGTCGCGCCCGCTCCGGTCGCGCCTCCCGCTTCGCTCGTTGAGCGAGCCGCAGGCGAGCCGAAACGCGTTCCTGCGGAGACCCCGTCACCAGAGGCATCCGCACCGGCTCCTGAACCCGCACCGGCTTCAGATCCCGCACCGGCTTCAGATCCCGCACCGGCTTCAGAACCCGCACACGAACCCGCCTCCGCCACCCCGCCGGCCGCATCGACACCGGTGGACTTCGACCGGATCCGCTCCGCCTGGCAGGCCGTGCTGAAGCGTCTCGAGTCGATCAGCCGCACGGCATGGCTGATGGTGACTGCGATCCAGCCGTTGGCGTACGAGACGGACACCGAGGTGCTCACGCTCGGCTTCGCCGGCCCGCAGGACGTCACCCGGTTCAAAGGGCCGACGCCGGGCCCCGGCCCCTCGGATCACCTGCGCACCGCGATCGAGCAGGAGCTCGGCGTGAAGGTGAAGTACAAGCCCGCTCCACTGCCCCCGGCTGCGGCGTCCGTGCCGCCCGCCGCAGCGCCGGCGACACCGGCATCCGAACCTGCCCCTCGGCCGAGCGCGTTATCGTCCTCGCCGGTGACCGAGTGGGCCGTCGCGCCCATCCCGAAGGGGAACGAGCCGCCGCAGACTCCGCTGCCGGTCGATGACGAACCGGCCGAGGTCGAGTCGGCCGCGTCGGCGCCGCAGCCGCCCGTCGACGGACGCGTCTCGGACGACGAACCGCCGCTGCCGGACGACGACCAGGCTCCGGACGAAGACGAACCGCCGTACGATCCGTCGGATGAGCCCGGCCCTGTGGGATACGGGGCCGCGCCGGCTTCGGCATCCGCACCGTCCGAGCCCGCGGCATCCGCTGTCGTCAGCACGCCGGCGCCGCAGGCATCCCAGGCGGCGCGTCCCGCACCGCAAGCGCCTGTCGTCACCGCTCGCTCCGTGGCCCCAGAGGGCATCCAGCGCTACGGCGAAGCCGTGATCCGCCAGGTGCTGGGTGGGACGTTCGTGCGCGAAGAGCCGTACGAGCCCCCGACGGCGACGAGGTTCAGCTGATGTACGACGGCATCGTCCAGGAGCTCATCGACGAATTCGGCCGCCTTCCGGGGATCGGCCCCAAGTCGGCCCAGCGCATCGCCTTCCACATCCTGCAGACCCCGTCGTTCGACGTCGCGCGGCTGTCCGAGCTGCTCACAGAGGTCCGCGCCCGCGTGCGGTTCTGCGAGGTCTGCGGCAACGTCTCCGAACAGGACCGCTGCACGATCTGCCGCGATCCGCGGCGCAACGCAGCCCTCATCTGCGTCGTCGAGGACGCCAAGGACGTCGCGGCGATCGAACGCACGCGCGAGTTCCGCGGTCTGTACCACGTGCTCGGCGGCGCGATCAGCCCGATCGCCGGCATCGGCCCCGACGATCTGCGGATCGCCCAGCTCATGACGCGCCTCGCGGACGGCACGGTGCAGGAGGTCATCCTCGCCACCAATCCGAATCTCGAGGGCGAGGCGACCGCGAGCTACCTCAGCCGCCTGCTGACGACGATGCAGATCACCGTGTCGCGCCTGGCATCCGGTCTCCCTGTCGGCGGCGACCTCGAATACGCCGACGAGGTCACCCTCGGTCGCGCCTTCGAAGGCCGCCGCACGCTGTGACGATCGACGCACAGGAAACCCGGTGAACGCGCACACCACGGTGAGTCGGCGGGGCTGGCTGCTGTTCGGCGCCATGGCTCTGCTGTGGGGAGTGCCTTACCTGTTCATCCGCATCGCCGTGGAGTCGTACTCGCCTCCGGCGATCGTGGCCGGTCGCACTCTCGTGGCCGCGCTCCTCCTGCTGCCGTTCGCGATCCGCAGCGGCGCTCTGCGACCTGCGCTCAAGAAATGGCCGTGGGTGCTCGCGTTCGGACTCGTCGAGATGGGCGGGCCGTTCGTGTTCCTCGGCCACGCCGAGCAGACGCTGCACTCCGGGCCGACCGGTCTGCTGGTCGCGACCGTGCCGCTGTTCGCCGCGCTGATCGCGCTCGGCGGCGGCGATCGCACCGTGCTGCGGCCCCTTCGCCTCGGCGGACTGCTGGTCGGCTTCGTCGGCGTCGCGATCGTCGTCGCAGGACCCGGCCTCGCCTCCGGCGACCTGATCGCGGCGGGGGAGGTGCTGCTGGTCGCCGTGCTGTACGCGATCGCGCCGTTCATCATCGCGCGCAAGCTCGGCGACGTGCCGTCGCTCGGCACGATCACCCTCGCGCTGCTCGCGATCGGCATCATCTACCTGCCGATCGCCTTCGCGACACAGCACGAGATGCCGACGCTCGAGTCGACCGGAGCACTGCTCGCCCTCGCGGTCATCTGCACGGCGATCGCCTTCCTCGCCTTCTTCGCGCTGATCCGCGAAGTCGGGCCGGTGCGAGCGCCCCTGTTCACCTACGTCAACCCGATCGTCGCCATCCTCCTCGGCGCGCTCGTGCTCTCGGAGCCGATCACACCCGGCCTGCTGATCGGGTTCCCGCTCGTGATCATCGGATGCTGGTTCGCAGCCACCGGCGGACGCCTGCGCTCGGCCCCCGCCGTGACGCCGACTCCTCCGCCGACGCCGTGATCACGGCATCCTCGACCGGCTGACCGGCCCAGCGCTGTTGTCGCCGACGTCACATACGCAATCGGGCATATGGCGCGAAAGTAGAATGTGCGGTGGGCGGATCCGCCCGAAATATCTGGGAGTGTTTCCGTGGCCCTCATCGTGCAGAAGTACGGCGGCTCGTCTGTCGCCGACGCAGAGAGCATCAAGCGCGTCGCCAAGCGCATCGTCGACACTCGTCGTGCCGGCCACGACGTCGTCGTAGCGGTGAGCGCGATGGGCGATACGACCGACGAACTGCTGGATCTCGCGGCCGAGGTCGCCCCGATCCCGGCTCCGCGCGAGATGGATATGCTGCTCTCCAGCGGTGAGCGCATCTCGATGGCGCTGCTGGCGATGGCCATCCACTCGATGGGGTTCGAGGCGCGCTCCTACACCGGACCGCAGGCCGGAATGCGAACCGACGACAAGTACGGCTCCGCCCGCATCGTCGAGGTCAACCCCAAGCGCGTGCGCGAGGCGCTCGACGAGGGCGCGATCGTCATCGTCGCCGGATTCCAGGGGCTCAACGACGACACGCAGGACATCACGACGCTCGGCCGCGGCGGGTCGGACACCACCGCCGTCGCATTGGCGGCCGCGCTCAAGGCCGACGTCTGCGAGATCTACAGCGACGTCGACGGCATCTTCACCGCAGACCCGCGCGTCATTCCGAAGGCGCGCAAGCTCGATCACGTCTCCAGCGAGGAGATGCTCGAGCTCGCCGCCAACGGCGCCAAGGTCCTGTACATCCGCGCCGTCGAGTACGCGCGCCGCCACGGCGTCCTGATCCACGCCCGTTCGTCGTTCTCGGCGGCCGAAGGCACGTATGTTCTTGGTCGGGGGATGCTCAACCCCCGCGAATCTGAGGGAGAAGTCATGGAAGAACCGATCGTCGCAGGCGTCGCCACCGACCTCAGCCAGGCCAAGATCACGATCATCGGCGTTCCCGATGTGCCGGGGAAGGCGGCGGAGATCTTCCAGATCGTCGCGAAGTCGGGCGCGAACGTCGACATGATCGTGCAGAACGTGTCGGCTGCGGCCACCGGGCGCACGGACATCTCCTTCACGCTTCCCAAGGCCGATGCCGCGGCCGCGCTCAAGGCGCTCGCCGGCGAGCAGGCGGACATCGGCTTCGAGAGCCTCGTCCACGACGACCAGATCGGCAAGCTCTCGGTCGTCGGTGCCGGCATGCGCACGCACTCCGGCGTCTCGGCGAAGCTGTTCGAGGCGCTGTCGATCGCGGGTGTGAACATCGAGATGATCTCGACGTCTGAGATCCGCATCTCGGTCGTGCTGCGCGGCGACGAGCTCGCCGACGCCGCGCGCGCCGTGCACACCGCTTACGGCCTCGACAACGAGATCGAGGCGACGGTCCACGCCGGCACCGGCCGCTGACACGGCGCGGTAGACTCGCCGAAACCCTGACATCGGCGCCAGGCGCGGCATCCGCACTCCGACGCCGCGCCGAGCGCCTCGCCTGCAGTTCTGCATCAGCCCGAGGAAAGCACATGACCCGTATCTCCGACTCAGGATTCTCCGTCGCCATCGTCGGCGCCACCGGACAGGTGGGCACCGTGATGCGCGAGATTCTCAGCGAGCGGTCGTTCCCGATCCGCGAGCTGCGTCTGTTCTCGTCCGCACGCTCGGCGGGCAGCGCGATCGAGTTCGGCGGCGTCACGGTCATCGCCGAGGACGTCGAGACGGCAGACCCGGCCGGTATCGAGATCGCGCTGTTCTCCGCTGGTGCCACGGCCAGCCGCGCTTACGCGCCGCGCTTCGCCGAGGCCGGAGCCGTCGTCATCGACAACTCCAGCGCCTGGCGCAACGACCCCGAGGTTCCGCTCGTGGTCAGCGAGGTCAATCCGCACGCGATCGACGAGCGACCCAAGGGCATCATCGCCAACCCGAACTGCACGACGATGGCCGCGATGCCGGTGCTCAAGGCGCTGCACGCCGAGGCCGGTCTCGAGCGGCTCATCGTGTCGACGTACCAGGCGGTCTCCGGCTCCGGTCTCGCCGGTGCGCAGGAGCTGCTCGGACAGGTCGAGGGCGTCCTGGCGCAGGGCGACACGCTGCGCCTCGTGCACGACGGATCCTCCATCGACTTCCCGCAGCCCGAGAAGTACGTCGCGCCCATCGCGTTCGACGTGATCCCGTTCGCAGGCAACCTCGTCGATGACGGGCAGAACGAGACCGACGAGGAGAAGAAGCTCCGCAACGAGAGCCGCAAGATCCTCGAACTCCCTGAGCTGCGCGTCGCCGGCACGTGCGTGCGCGTTCCGGTCTTCACCGGCCACTCGCTGTCCATCCACGCCGAGTTCGCGGGCGACATCACCCCCGACCGCGCGCGTGAGGTGCTGGATGCCGCACCCGGCGTCGTACTCGAGGAAGTCCCCACCCCGCTGTACGCCGCAGGCAAGGACCCGAGCTTCGTCGGTCGCATCCGCGCCGACCAGTCCGCCCCGGAGGACAAGGGCCTCGTGCTGTTCATCAGCAACGACAACCTGCGCAAGGGGGCGGCGCTGAACGCCGTCCAGATCGCCGAGATCGTCGCCGCGCGTCTCGCCGTCCCGGCCTGACCCGGCCGCCTCATCCGACACCGCGGTACGAATGTCGGGACGATTCCCGGGTGTCGGACGATGCAGCCCTGGATGGCCCTGCATCCGGGGGATTTCCTGACATCCGTACCCGAGATCGGTCCGTGCGGCCGCCGGTCGGAGCGGATGCCGGGGCGAACTAGACTGGACGGGTGACTGAAACCGTCGACGTCGTCCTCATCGGTGGCGGCATCATGAGCGCCACCCTCGGTACGCTGCTGCACGAACTGCAGCCGGACTGGAAGATCGTCGCCTTCGAGCGGCTGAGCGAGGTGGCGCAGGAGAGCTCCAACCCGTGGAACAACGCGGGCACGGGGCATGCCGCCCTCTGCGAGCTCAACTACATGCCGAAGAACCCGAACGGCCCGCTCGACCCCGCCAAGGCGGTGTCGATCAACGAGCAGTTCCAGCAGAGCCGCCAGTTCTGGTCCTCGCTGGTGGACAAGGGCGTGCTCGACGAGCCGTCGACGTTCATCAACGCCACGCCGCACATGACGTTCGTGCGCGGCGAGCAGGATGTCGCCTACCTCAAGGAGCGCTACGAAGTGCTCAAGCAGCAGCCGCTGTTCGAGGGCATCGAGTTCTCCGACGACTCCCGCGTCATCAACACCTGGGCCCCGCTGCTCATGCAGAAGCGCCGCAAGGGCGAGCCGTTCGCGGCGACGCGCGTGCCGGCCGGGACCGACGTCGACTTCGGTGCGCTCACCCACCAGCTCTTCGATCACCTCACCTCCAGTGGCGTCGACCTGCGCACCAACCAGGAGGTCCGCAGCCTCAAGCGCCAGAAGGACGGCACGTGGCTGGTCAAGTACCGCACGGGCCTCGGCCTCACCCCGAGCGAGGTGAAGGCGCGTTTCGTCTTCGTCGGCGCCGGCGGATGGGCGCTGAAGCTGCTGCAGCGTTCCGGCATCCCCGAGATCAAGGGCTACGGCGTCTTCCCGATCGGCGGGCAGTTCCTCAAGACGACGAACCCGAAGGTCGTCGCCCAGCACAAGGCGAAGGTGTACTCGCAGGCCTCCGTCGGAGCTCCGCCGATGTCGGTGCCGCACCTGGACACCCGCGTCGTCGACGGCGAGGAATCGCTCCTGTTCGGGCCATTCGCCACCTTCAGCCCGAAGTTCCTCAAGAACGGATCGTGGTTCGACATTGTCGGGCAGGTCCGTACGCACAACCTCTGGCCGATGCTGCGGGTCGCTTTCGCGAACCCGGATCTCATCACGTACCTCGTCAGCGAGCTGGTGAAGAACCACGGCAAGAAGGTCGACAGCCTGCGCGAGTTCGTGCCGACCGCGAAGGACGAGGACTGGACGCTGATCCAGGCCGGCCAGCGCGCTCAGGTCATGAAGAAGGACCCCGAGAAGGGCGGCATCCTGCAGTTCGGCACCGAGGTCGTCTCCGCCGCCGATGGTTCGATCGCCGGGCTCCTCGGTGCGTCGCCTGGAGCATCCACGGCCGTTCCGATCATGCTCGAGCTGCTGCAGAAGTGCTTCCCCGAGGACTACCCGTCGTGGGAGCCGACGCTGCGCGAGCTCATCCCGACGTACGGCGAGAAGCTCAACGAGGATGCCGCGGCCGCTGAGCAGTCGATGACGTCCACGGCCGCGACCCTCGGCATCAACCGCTAGCAGGCGACCGTGGCGAAGCTCTACTTCCGCTACGGCGCGATGAACTCGGGCAAGTCCACGTCGCTGCTGCAGGCCGCATACAACTACGAAGAGCGTGGTCAGCACGTTCTGCTCGCCAAGCCCGCGATCGACACCAAGGGCGCGTCGCAGATCGAGAGCCGTCTCGGTGTCACCCGTGACGTCGACTTCCTGATCGGCCCGCAGGACGACGCCCGAGAGCTGTTCCTGCACCACCGGGAGCGGATGCGGCGGCACGACGACGAGGGACTCATCCCGGCCGAGCGGCCGGCGGATGTCGCCTGCCTGCTCATCGACGAGGCTCAGTTCCTCACGCCGGATCAGGTGGACGATCTGTTCCGCATCGCGGTCGTCGACGGCATCCCGGTGATGGCCTACGGCATCCGCAACGATTTCCTCACGCATGCCTTCCCCGGCTCCGCCCGCCTGCTGGCCATCGCGCATTCACTGGAGGAGCTCAAGACGATCTGCCGCTGCGGACGCAAGGCGGTGTTCAACGGACGGGTCGTCGGCGGGCGCTTCGTCTTCGACGGCGATCAGGTCGCGATCGACCAGGGCGCGGGTGGCTCAGCGCCGGTCGATGTCGTCACCTACGAGTCGCTGTGCGGCAACTGCTACCTCGAGGAGTCCGGCGGCCGCCTCGGCTGAGTCCCGTGGCGCCGGTTCCGTGTCGGTTCCCGTGCTGGTGCGTGTCCGGGTTCGTGCGGGTTCCCGGGTCCTGAACCCGCGTATGCCCGGACATGCCTGACTGCGTGTCCGGGTTCGTGCGGGTTCCCGGGTCCTGAACCCGCGTAGACCCGGACATGCCCGACTGCGTGTCCGGGTATCTGCGAGTCATGGATCCGTTCACCAGCACCAACCCGGACGCACCTGCGCGGACATCTGCGCTTGCGTGGTCTGACCACACAGGCTAACCTGTGGTCAGACCACAGGAGGATCGGATGCCGGAGTCCACGCCACGCGCCTGGCGCACGGTGCTCGAGCACATCGAGACGGACCTGCTCGAGTGCCGTCTCGGACCGGGCGACCGCCTCCCGTCCGAACGGGACCTGTCGGCCGATCTCGGCGTCGGCCGCTCCAGCGTCCGCGAGGCGCTGCGCGTTCTCGAGGTGATGGGGCTGATCCGCACGGCGACCGGCTCGGGGCCGCAGGCCGGCGCGATCGTCATCGCGACGCCCACCGGGGGCATGTCGGCACTGCTGCGCCTCCAGGTGGCCGCACAGGGCTTCCCGCTGGCGGATGTCGTGAAGACCCGGCTCGTCCTCGAGGATGCCGTGGCCACCGCTCTCGCCGCCGACCCCGGCCGCGACACCGGCGAGGCGCACCGCATCCTCGCCGCGATGGACTCGGACACCCTGACACCGGGGGAGTTCCTCGCCCTCGACGCACAGCTGCACCTCGCGCTGGCCGAGGCGTCCGGCAACGCAGTGATCGCCGCGATGATGGCGGGGCTGCGGACTGCGATCGAGTCCTACGTGCAGGCCGGAGTCGCCGGCATCGACGACTGGTCGGCGATGGCCTCGCACCTGCGAGCCGAGCATCACGCGATCGTCGAGGCGATCGACGCGGGAGACGGCGAGCACGCCCGCACGCTCCTCAAGACCCACATCACCGGCTACTACACCGCCGCGGGGCTGACCCGCGTGCCCACCACCCGAACCTGAGCACCCCGAAAGGACCATGATGGTCAAGCGCCAGCTGCCCAACCCGGTCGAGATCCTCGACCTGATGAAGTTCAAGAAGCCGGAGCTGGACGGTCGCAAGCGCCGCCTGGATGCGGCTCTGACGATCTCCGACCTGCGCACGATCGCCAAGCGCCGCACGCCGAAGGCGGCGTTCGACTACACCGACGGCGCCGCCGAGGGCGAACTGTCGCTGTCGCGCGCCCGGCAGGCGTTCGAGGATGTCGAGTTCCACCCCGGCATCCTCAGGCCTGCCCCCGAAGTCGACACGTCCGTCGAGATCCTCGGCGGTCCGTCCGCGCTGCCGTTCGGCATCGCACCGACCGGTTTCACCCGCCTGATGCAGACCGAGGGGGAGGAGGCCGGAGCGGGAGCCGCGGCGGCCGCCGGCATCCCGTTCACGCTGTCCACGCTCGGGACCACCTCGATCGAGGGGGTGAAGGCGGCGAACCCCCACGGACGCAACTGGTTCCAGCTGTACGTGATGCGCGACAGGGAGATCTCGTACGAGCTCACCCGCCGTGCAGCGGCCGCCGGGTTCGACACGCTCCAGTTCACGGTCGACACACCGGTCGCCGGCGCCCGCCTGCGCGACAAGCGCAACGGGTTCTCGATCCCGCCGCAGCTCACGCTCGGCACGATCATCAACGCCATCCCTCGGCCCTGGTGGTGGTACGACTTCCTCACCACGCCCAAACTCGAGTTCGCTTCTCTCAGCACCACGGGCGGCACGGTCGGCGAGCTGCTGGATGCCGCGATGGACCCGACGATCAGCTACGACGACCTCGCGGTGATCCGCGACCTGTGGCCCGGCAAGATCGTCATCAAGGGCGTTCAGAACGTGGAAGACTCGGTCCTGCTGAAGGATGCCGGAGTCGACGGCATCGTGCTGTCCAACCACGGCGGACGCCAGCTCGATCGTGCCCCGATCCCGTTCCACCTGCTGCCGAAGGTGCGGCAGGCGGTGGGCGACGACTTCACCGTCATGATCGACACCGGCATCATGAACGGTGCGGATATCGTCGCCGCCATGGCGCTCGGCGCGGACTTCACGATGATCGGTCGCGCTTACCTGTACGGGCTCATGGCCGGCGGGCGTCAGGGCATCGACCGCACCATCACGATCCTGCGCACCGAGATCGAGCGCACCATGCGCCTACTGGGCGTCTCGTCGATCGCCGAGCTCGAGCCCGGCCACGTCACGCAGTTGCAGCGGCTGGTCCCCGTCGCCGGCGTCGGCGCGGAGGCACACCTCATTCATTGACGCGGCGCCGCTCAGGCGTTCACGCGCCTGCGCGGCGGCCACAGCACGATCATCGACGTGCGCCGGCGATAGGCGGCGTACGCGGGGTATCGCGAAGCGGAGATCGACTCGGTGAAGATCGTCGAGCCGATGAACAGCGCGGTCAGCAGCACAGGGCCGACGATCGAGGCGTTGACCACGCCCCCGAGGAATCCCGCACCGGATGCCACGGCCGCGGTGGTGCCGAACGTATAGAACATCCACCACTGCGCCTGCTCGAAGAAGAAGTTCGGATGGCGGCTGTACCGGAACAGGCCCTCGCTGAGGAACCCATCGCCGAGTGCGCCGCCGGCGGCTTTCTTGCGCTGGTGGAAGTTCCACTGCTGCTGGTCGGCGATCGTCTCGCCGACCAGCAGCGCGACGAACAGCGCGGTGAACACGGCATCCCATCCGGTGAACGGTGCGGGATTGCGCAGCGCGACGTCCGCGGGGAGTGTGATGAGCACGAGCAGCGTCATCTGGAACGCGACGATGAACAGCAGATTGAACACCTGGAACAACCAGGCGGGGAGGCGGGAGCGGAGGATCGCCCAGCGGTAGTCCTCTGTGCCGGTGTAGCCGCCCTTGCGGGCGAAGTTGAACGTGAGCCGCACGCCCCAGGCGGTGACGAGCAGCGCCATCACCACGAGACGCGTCGCATCGATCCCGGATGCCAGCGCATCCGCGGTGAAGATCCAGACGTAGATCACCGGCACGATCGACCACGCGCGATCCACCCAGGAGGTGTCGCGCGTGATGAGCGAAAGAACCCAGCAGGCCGCACTGGCGGCGGCAGCGACGATGATGACCAGGGTGAGCGGGTCCATGCCGCCATCGTAGGGCGTCCAGCATCCCGCGAGCGGTCAGAGCGTCGTGAGCAGTTCGTCGAGCTTGTCGGCGGTGTCTTCCCAGCCTTCGACGGCGATCGAGCGCACACCGAGCGCCAGGACCGGGTAGTCGTTGCCGCCGACGTCGAGCCGATCGCCGTAGAAGAGCATGTCCGACAGCGGGATGCCGGTGTGCTCGGTCAGAGCCGACATGCCGTACGCCTTGTCGATGCCTGCGCGGGTGATGTCGATCGAGGTCGAACCGCCGGCCCGGACTTCCAGGCCGGGCAGGCGTGCTGCGACGGCATCCCGCAGTGCCAGGCGCTTCTCGCCGGTCGGATCCCAGGCGTGCTTGGCCTCGCGCGGGGCCTGCTGGCCGAGCGCGGAGAAGGTGATCTGCGAGCCGCGGTCCTCGAGGATCTCGCCCCAGGGAGCGGATTCCCACAGTCCGAGGCGCTCGGCTTCTTCGCGCAGGGCGGTGAGCGCGGCATCCTTCTCGTCCTGGGCGAGGTCGTGCGCGTAGACCGCGGCGAAGTCCTCGCCGTCGTGCCGCAGGTAGCGGGTGCCGCACGTGGGGAGGAGGTGCAGTCGGCCGAGTTCCGCGGCATCCGCGTCGCCGAGCTGGGCGATGACCTGCGCGCGGAACTGGTCCTCGTTGCCGCCGGAGATGATGGCGACCTCGACCGTGCGCAGCAGGGCGCGCAGCAGGGCGGCGATCCGAGGATCGATGGCGCCCTTCGACGGGGCGAGCGTGTCATCGAGGTCGAAGGCGACGAGGCGCGTGGGGGTCATCTGCTCTCCAGTGCGGTGGATACGCGAGAGGGCCCGCCTTGCGGCGGACCCTCTCTGTTGTCGGGGTGACAGGATTTGAACCTGCGGCCTCTTCGTCCCGAACGAAGCGCGCTACCAAGCTGCGCCACACCCCGTTTGACAACCGTTCGAGTCTACAACGAATCCTCCGAGAGACCGAATCGAGGCGGCTCCTCGGTCACGCGCGGGCCGTGAGGGTCAGCAGCGTCGCCTCGGGGCGGCAGGCGAACCGGATCGGCGCATAGATCGAGTGGCCGCAGCCGGCGCTGACGTTCAACGGGACCGTGCGGTCGTCGTGCGTCCACGTGCTCAGGCCCTTCGCCTGCTTCAGCGGGATGTCGCAGTTCGCGACGAGCGCCCCGAAGCCGGGCAGGCACACCTGTCCGCCGTGGGTGTGACCGCCCAAGATGGCATCGGCTCCGAGGTCGACGTATGCGTTCAGAACGCGCTGGTACGGGGCGTGCGTGACGCCCAGCAGGGGAGTGGTGTCGCTGCGCGCGCCGAGCGATGCCAGCGCGTCGGGAAGAACGTCCAGCTCATCCCAGTCGCGGTGCGCGTCGCTCACGCCGACGAAGTCGACGTCGGTACCGGCGACCCGCAGGCGTGCCGCCGTGTTGTTCAGATCCGTCCAGCCGAGTTCATCGGTGAAGTAGTGATTCATCGCGTCGGTGTCGAGGAAGTCGGGCTCTTCAGGACGCTCCGACGGACCGGTGAAGTACTTCAGCGGGTTGCGCGGCGATGGCGCCAGCACGTCGTTGGAGCCGTGGACGAACACCCCGGGGATGCCGGCCAGAGGAGCGAAGGCACGACGGAGGCCCTCGATCCCTCGCTCGTGGCCGAGATTGTCGCCCGTGTTGATGATCAGGTCGGGTTCGAGCTCGGCGAGCGATGCGAGCCAGTCCTGCTTGCGGTGCTGCCACGGTGCCATGTGCGCGTCGGAGATGTGCAGCACCCGAAGGGGTGCTGACCCGGCCGGGAGCGCCGGAGCGGACACGGTGCGCACGGTGAACAGGTAGCGCTCGATGCCGATGCCCCAGACGGCGGCCGCGACGCCGGCGGCCCCCACCGCGCCGAGCGCGATGAGGGCCGGGTAAGCCGAAGAAGGCTTCGCCATCAGTCGTCGTTGCCGTTGCCGTTTCCGCCATCAGCACTGCAGACCACGGCGATGGTGGTGCTGCGGTTCACCGCGGTGCCGGCTGGCGGGTTGGTCGACTCGACCTCGGCGTTCGGGAGGCCGCAGGAGGCATCCCAGGCGAGGTTGCTGAGCCCGGCGCTGGCGAGCTCGCTCTGCGCCTTGCTCGCCTTCTCACCGACGACGTCCGGCACTGTTGCGCCCTGGCCGTTGCTGGGCGAGATCGTGACGGTGGCGCCGCCCGCGATCCGGCCCGCACCGGGGGACTGCGCGGCGATCTGATCGGTCGGCAGGTTGCTGTCGACCGGGGCGCCGACGGTCACAGTGAATCCCGCGTCCGTGAGCGTCTTCGTGGCGTCGTCGATCGTCTTGCCGACGACGTCAGGAAGGTCGCGAAGGATCGTGCGAGTCAGGTTCTTGTCCGGTTCGGGGAACGCGTCGCCGAGATACCACGCGTTCGCTGTGCGCTGCATGTCCTCCGCGATGGGGAAGCGAAGGCTGTTCAGGCGCGTGCCGTTCGACGAGAAGTTGCGCAGCACCCCAGGGCCTTCGACGTTGCCGACCCAGACCGCGGTGGTGACCTTGGTGCTGGACTCGATCATCATCGTCTGCGTCGTCTCGTGCGTACCGGTCTTGCCGATGACGGGGATGCCGTCGTTCGGGTTCGCCTGTCCACCGGTTCCGCCGTACATGACTCCGCGCAGGGCGTAGGCAGCCGTGGCGGCCACCTCGGGGGAGATCGCCTGCTCGCACTTCGACTCCGGCAGCGGCAGTTCGGTGCCATCCTGGTCGACGATCTTGTCGATCGCACGCGGGGTGCAGTAGATCCCCTTGTTGGCCACGGTCGCATAGGCGTTCGCCATGGCAAGCGGCGCGATGTTCTTGGATCCGATCACGTCGCCCTGATTGTTCGACTTGGTGACCTTCTCGAGCTCGCCCGTGTCCTTGTCGATGCCGCCGAGCGTCACACCGAGGCGGTCAGCCATCTTGTTGATGTCGCAGATGTCGAGCTGCTGCGCCATCGCGAGGTATCCGGTGTTGAGCGACGACGAGGTGAATCGCATAGGCGTGCCTGTGTAGCCGCCGACCTTGCCCGAGTTCTCGAACTTGTGGGTGTTGGTCACGGTGTCCCCGCAGATCGTGAACGGGGTGATCAATCGGAACGTGCCGTTCAGGACCTCGTTGACAGAGTGCCCCTGCTCGAGCCAGTCCAGCAGGGTGAACAACTTGTAGGTCGATCCGACGTTGAACCCTGCCGAGCTCCCGTGCTTCGCGTCGGCCGCCCACACCTGGGCCGACTGCCCAGGAACCGGGTTGGCGGACTCGTTGAAGTCCGTGTTCTGAGTCAGCGACAGGATGCGGCTGGTGCCGACCTCGAGCTGCACGCCGGCGGCGCCGAGGTACAGGTTGGGGTGGGTAGCGACGACGTTCCTCGTCATCGTGTCGACGGCCGCCTGCTGGATGTCCAGGTTCAGAGTCGTGTAGATGTCCAGCCCGCCGCGCTGCAGCGTGTCGCGGCGCTCCTCCGGTGTGGCACCGAAGGCTTCATCGGACTGGATCACCGACTTCACGTACTGGCAGAAGTACGCGTTCTTCCCTGCCTCGGCACAGCCCTGCGTAGCAGGGTTGATGGCGGGAACGATCGGCTCCGCCAGCGTCGTGTCGTACTGCTCCTGCGTGATCTTGCCGTCCGCGAGGAGACGACCGAGCACGTAATTGCGGCGGTCGAGCGTCTGAGAGTACCCATCCGCCTCGCTGTTGATGAGAGCGCCCGTCTTGCTGTCCGTCATCGATCCTTCACGCATGTCGATGCGGTAGGAGTTCGGATTCTGCACCATGCCGGCCAGCGTGGCCGCCTGGTTGATGTTCAGGTTCGCCGCCGGGACGCTGTAGTAGTACTGCGACGCCGCTTCGATGCCGTAGGTGGTGCCGCCGAAGTTCGACAGGTTCAGGTAGCCGAGCAGGATGTCGTTCTTCGAGTATTCCTTCTCGATCTGCAGGGCGTAGCGCATCTCCTGCAGCTTGCGCTTCATGCCGTCGGTGCCCGAGGCGTTCGTGGCGTCGGTCCAGCAGTCGAGCAGCGCCTTCTGGTACTTCTGGGCGTCGTACACGCCGTCCTCGTTCTTGAACTCCGCGTCGTTCGGAGAGGTGTCCTTCTCGCAGCGCTGCACGAGCACGTTCTTCACGTACTGCTGGCTGATCGTCGACGCGCCACGGCTGGACGTTCCCTTGGCATAGTCCAGGAGCGCCTTGGCAGTGGCGCCGATGTTGATGCCGCTGTGATCGTAGAACGTCTTGTCCTCACTGGAGAGGATCGCGTCGTAGAGGATCGGCGCGACCTGCTCATAGGTCACAGGGATGCGGTTCTGGTCGTAGAACGACGCGAGTTTCTCCGTGCGGCCGTCCGAATGCGACGCCCAGAGCGTGGTCGGCTCCATGGGAGCATCCGGCTTGAGGTCGTTCGGAATGTCCTCGAAGAGGTCGACGGCGGCCGAGCCGGTGAGGCCGGTCATCGCGATCGCCGGGGTCACGGTTGCCGTGACGAGAACTCCGGCGACGACACTGAGCCCGACGAGTCCGAGGAGTCCGCCGAGCACACCCTTCAGCGTGCGATTGTTCTGAGGCATACGCTAGATCGTAGGGGAGTTCCCTGAAAAACCACCTCGACGCGGGCCCCGGCCACGACGTCGCCGACGTGCAGGAGTGCCATGACCACGTGGGAATATCTCACCACGCCGCTGTTGATCCACAACACCGCTGCGATCCTCAACAACTGGGGAAAGCAGGGCTGGGAGCTGGTGCAGGTCGTCCAGGGCCCCGAAGGCGGGCTCGTCGCCTACTTCAAGCGCCCCACCGCGGAAGACGGTGCGAACAGCGCCGGTCTCGCGGCGGCCGAGCAGGCCGCTCGCCAGTTCGAGGGCGGCGAAGCATGACCCTCACCTCGCGCCTGGAAGAGCTGGGAATCGAGCTGCCGGCCGTCGCGGCTCCCGTCGCGGCATACGTGCCGGCCGTCGTGCACGGCGACCTCGTCTACACGTCCGGCCAGCTGCCGTTCACGGCTGGTGAGCTGCCCGCGACCGGCAAGGTCGGCGCAGGGGTCTCTGCGGACGATGCCAAGGCGTATGCCCGCACCTGCGCGCTCAACGCGCTCGCCGCCGCCGCGGATGCCGCTGGCGGCCTCGAGAAGATCGTCGGCGTGCTGCGGCTCGGTGGCTTCGTGGCATCCGATCCGTCGTTCACCGGCCAGCCCGGAGTCATCAACGGCGCCAGCGAGGTTCTCGGCGAGATCTTCGGGGATGCCGGCAGGCACGCACGCGCGGCCGTCGGCGTTCCGGTGCTGCCGCTGGACAGCCCCGTCGAGGTCGAGGTCACGTTCATCCTCGCGTGAGCATTGTCGCTACGACGAAGGCCTCCTCCCTTCTGAGGGAGGAGGCCTTCGTCGTTCGGTGGCCTATTTCACCTGCGCCGAAATGATGCTCATGACCGCCGTGTCGGCGAGGGTCGTGGTGTCGCCGACCTCGCGTCCTTCGGCGACGTCGCGCAGCAGGCGGCGCATGATCTTGCCCGAGCGGGTCTTGGGCAGCTCGCCGACGATGTACACGTCGCGCGGACGAGCGATCGCACCGATCTGCTCGCCCACCCAGATGCGCAGCTGCTGTGCCAAGCCCTCGGGGGTGTGCTCCGAGAGGAAGCTCTCCTTGAGGATCACGAACGCCACGACAGCCTGACCGGTGGTCTCGTCGGCGGCTCCGACGACCGCGGCCTCCGCCGTGGCCTCGTGCGCGACCAGCGCCGATTCGATCTCGGCGGTCGACAGCCGGTGGCCCGAGACGTTCATCACGTCATCCACTCGGCCGAGCAGCCAGAGGTCGCCGTCCTCGTCGAGCCGCGCGCCGTCTCCCGCGAAGTAGTAGCCCTGGTCGGCGAACTTCTCCCAGTACGTCTCGACGTAGCGCTCCGGGTCGCCCCAGATGCCGCGCAGCATGCTCGGCCACGGTTCGGTGACGACCAGGAGGCCGCCGTTGCCGTTGCCCACCTCGGCGCCGGATTCGTCGACGACGTCGATCGAGATACCAGGAAGCGGCACCTGTGCGGATCCGGGCTTCGCCGCCGTGATGCCGGGCAGCGGCGACACCATGATCGCGCCGGTCTCGGTCTGCCACCAGGTGTCCACGATGGGGGTCTTGCCCGCGCCGATCACATCGCGGTACCAGATCCACGCCTCGGGGTTGATCGGTTCGCCGACCGATCCGAGCAGGCGGAGGCTGGACAGGTCGAACTTCTTCGGCACGCTCCGGCCTGTCTTCATGAACGAGCGGATCGCCGTCGGCGCGGTGTAGAAGATCGTGACGCCGTACTTCTCGATGATCTCCCACCAGCGGCCGGGGTGCGGTGCATCCGGTGTGCCCTCGTACATCACCTGGGTGGCGCCATTGGCGAGCGGGCCGTATGCGACGTAGCTGTGCCCGGTGATCCAGCCGATGTCGGCGGTGCACCAGTACACGTCCGTCTCCGGATGCAGGTCGAACACGTTCTTGTGCGTGTACGCGGCCTGGGCGAGGTAACCGCCGGAGGTGTGCAGGATCCCCTTGGGCTTCCCTGTCGTGCCGGACGTGTAGAGGATGAAAAGCGGATTCTCGGCGGGGAAGGCCTCGGCGGTGTGCTCTGCAGATGCCGCGGGCACCGCATCGTGCCACCAGATGTCCCGCCCATCGACCCAGTCGACCTCGTTCTCGCCTCGGCGCACCACGAGGACGTGCTCGACGGTCTTCTGATCCCCGTCCCCGCGGTCGCTCAGCGCCTGATCGACGGCCGGCTTCAGCGCGGAGACGCGGCCCTTGCGATAGCCGCCGTCCGCGGTGATGACGAGCTTCGCGCCGGCGTCGTCGATGCGCGAACGCAGGCTGTCCGCGCTGAAACCGCCGAAGACGACGGAGTGGATCGCGCCCAGACGTGCGACCGCGAGCATCGACACGACCGCTTCGGGGATCATCGGCAGATAGATCGCCACGCGGTCGCCGTGACCGACGCCGAGGTCGGAGAGCACGTTGGCCGTGCGCTTGACCTCTTCGGTCAGCTCGGCATAGGTGATGCGGCGGGAATCGCCCGGCTCGCCCTCCCAGAGCAGTGCGACGCGGTCGCCGTTGCCGGCCTCGACGTGGCGGTCCAGGCAGTTGTATGCGACGTTCAGCTCGCCGTCGTCGAACCACTTCGCGAACGGAGGGTTCGACCAGTCGAGCACGTTCGTGAACGGGGCGTGCCAATGCAGCAGCTCGCGGGCCTGCTCGCCCCAGAATCCTTCACGGTCCGACGCGGCGCGCTCGTAGAGTTCGGGTTTCGCCACGGCCTCCGCGGCGAACTCCGCAGACGGCGGAAACTGACGGGTCTCGTCGAGGAGGTGGTCGATCTGACTGCTCATGCACGCGCTCCTTTGCGGCGGGACGTGGTCGTGCAGGGCACACGACCGTGACACGGTGAATCTAGTGTGCGCCCCGGACATCCATTACCGCCGAAAGTCGGTACGGACACGGGTTTTGTCAGGACGGTGGCGTTGCGTACACTCGACGACAGCCGAATTCTCATTCTGGCCTTGGCGTGCCCTCCATCCCCCGATCGGGGCGCGTCGTGGGCGGCATCTCATTCCCCCCGTGAGGTGCCGCCCATTCCGTTGTCCGACGCGGTCTCGCCGCGCAGGTCGACTCCTTCTGCACCGATTCCGGGCGCGCGGGTCTTGTGCACAGGTCGCGGGTTCGGGCCGCTCCTGCGTCCTCGGCGGCTTCTAGCGTCGAGGCATGACCACTCCGTTCGTCATCGCCCCGCTGGGCGCCGAGTCAGCGCCCGATGCTGTCGCGATCGACCCCGCGTTCGGCCCGCTCGCGGTCCACTGCGCCGACGAGACCGTCACGGATGTCTTCGTCAATGGCGCCGCCGGTCTGTTCCTCGACCGCGGGCGGGGTGCCGAGCCGGTCGACGGATGGCGCGCGTCCGAACGCGAGGTGCGCGATCTCGCGGTCGCGCTCGTCGGACTCGGCGGGCGGCACCTCGATGACCGCTCGCCCTGCGTCGACGTCCGTCTCGAGCACGGCATCCGGGTCCACGCCGTGCTCGCGCCCGTCTCGACGGCCGGCACGGCACTGTCGATCCGGATTCCGCGCGTGCATGCCGGCGATCTCGCTGCACTGTCGGCACTCGGATGCTTCGACCAGCGCCGTCGCGTCTGGTTGGAGGACCTCGTCGCCAGACGGGCCAATATCCTCATCACCGGCGGCACAGGAACGGGCAAGACCACACTGCTGAGCGCGTTGCTGTCCGCCGCGCCCGCGCACGACCGGATCGTGACGATCGAAGACGTCGCCGAACTGCGCCCGCACCACCCGCATCATGTCGCGCTGGAGGCGCGGCAGGCCAATCTCGAGGGCGCCGGCGGGATCACGCTCGCCCGACTCGTGCGCGAGTCCTTGCGGATGCGACCCGACCGCCTCGTCGTCGGGGAGTGCAGAGGAGAAGAGGTGCGCGAACTGCTGACCGCGTTGAACACCGGGCACGACGGCGGAGCGGGCACGCTGCACGCCTCGGGGCTCGCCGATGTTCCCGCCCGGTTGGAAGCGCTCGGTGCGCTCGCCGGCATGGATGCGACCGCTCTTGCCCGCCAGGTGGTGAGCGCGTTCACGATCGTGCTTCATCTGGCGCGCGGAGCCGATGGTGTGCGGCGCATCGAGAGCGCCGGGCGATTCGAACTCGTGGGGGAGCGGCTCGGCATCCAGGAGGTGAGCCCGTGGTGACTCTCCACCGGAAGAAGGCGCCGGATGCCGGTGCCTCCGCTGCGCACGCGGCAGTCACCGTCCGCATGCTCGCGGTGCTGCTGCAAGCCGGCGCCGCACCAGTCACGGCCTGGCGACACCTCGCCGCGACCGGCGATGAACGCGCGGCACGTGTCATCGAGCGGTGCGACCGCGGGGATCCGCTGCCGATCGCGATCGAGGCCGAGGGCGGAGCGTGGCGGGACGTCGCAGCGGCGTGGGAGATCGCCGCACACGTCGGCGCGCCG
Organism: Microbacterium sp. M; assembly: GCF_045181065.1. Taxonomy (GTDB): domain Bacteria; phylum Actinomycetota; class Actinomycetes; order Actinomycetales; family Microbacteriaceae; genus Microbacterium. The sequence continues at coordinate 1,000,235 of NZ_CP173721.1, forward strand.
CTCGCCGATGTCCTGCGATCGCTCGCAGAAGCGCTGCAGGACGCGGCATCCGCAGCGGACGACGTGCGCATCGCGCTCGCCGAGCCGGCCGGCACGGCCCGCCTGCTGCTGTGGATGCCCCCGTTCGGACTGCTGCTCGGCTTCGCGCTCGGATTCGACACGCTGAGAGTCATCACGACACAGCCGATCGGCATCGCCTGCGTCGTCGGCGGATTGCTGCTCGTGCTTGCTGCCCGGTTCTGGACGAGCCGACTCGTGCGTGCTGCCGAACCCGACGGACGCACCCCTGGCATGCACACCGAGCTCGTCGCCGTCGCGCTCTCGGGCGGCGTCTCGATCGAGCGTGCGATGCGTCTCGTCGCGGACAGTCTGCCGGGCGGCGGCGAGGCCTCAGCGCGAACCGGCGGAGTTCTCGAACTCTCGCGTGCGGCGGGCATCCCGGCGATCGAGCTGCTTCGCGCGTCGTCCGCACAGGACCGCCAGGACGCGCGTATCGGCGGTCGGTTGAAGGCCGCGAAGCTGTCAAGTCGGCTGCTCCTTCCCCTCGGCGTCTGCACGCTGCCGGCGTTCCTGCTGCTCGGAGTCGCGCCGTTGCTGCTGAGCGTGCTCGCCACGACGCCCCTGCCGTTGCTGTGACCCCGGATCGTCCAGCGATCCATACAGAGAAGAAGGAAGAGAAGAGGAACACCATGAATCGAAAGGCATCGCTCCCGGCGCTCACCCGCGCCAGAGCAGCACGACTGTTCGCCGACGAATCCGGTGCGGCGACAGCCGAGTACGCGATCACGACGATGGCGGCGGTCGCCTTCGCCGGCCTGCTGGTCGTCATCATGCGGTCGGATGAAGTGCGCGGCATCCTGACCGATCTCGTGCGCCGGGCGCTGACGGTGTCGTGATGAGCGGGCGTCGGCCGCGGGACGAGGGCTCCGTCGCCGCCGAACTGGCGGTCGCGGTGCCCGCCGTCCTGGTGGTGCTGCTCATCGGCGTCTCGGCGCTGGGGGCGGCCGCCAGACAGGTGAGCCTCCAGGATGCCGCGGCCGACGCCGCCCGCCTGCTCGGTCGTGGTGAATCCGCGGCGGTCGCGACCGCCGCGGTCACACGGGCCGTAGAGGGCGCCAGCGTCAGCACCGGCATGCGGGAGGATCTCGCCTGCGTCACCGCGCACGCCGATGTGCAGGTGGGGAGTCTCATCTCGATCCCGGTGCAGGCCTCCAGTTGCGCCTTGGCCGGAGGTCTGTGATGGCCGGGACGAGCATCGCGGCGGGCGTCCTCGCGGTTGCGGCGACGCTCACGTTCGGTCTCGCGGCCGTCGGCGGCGCGGCAGTGACAGCGCAGCGCGCGGCCGGAGCGGCCGATGCCGCAGCGCTCGCCGCCGCTGATGCGGCATCGGGGGCGGTGCCTGCACCGGAGGGGCCCTGTGCGCTGGCGGCGCGGGTGGCCTCGGCATCCGGAACCGAACTCACGCAGTGCGATCTGGCGGGACTCGTGGCGACGGTGACCGTCCAGGCGAAGTACGCTGGACTCGCAGCCGTCTCCCGAGCCCGTGCCGGGCCACCCGAGGGATTCTGACGGTCGATTCCACACAGCCGCTGTGAACACATCCGAACAGCGGTGTGTATGGTGTGCTTCGAAGAAAGGACGCACCCTTGGCTGAAGGCAAGAAGCTCGTCATCGTCGAGTCGCCGACGAAGATGCGGTCGATCCAGGGCTACCTCGGCGATGGGTACGAAGTACTCAGCTCCGTCGGGCACATCCGCGATCTCGCGGACAAGAAGGACATCCCCGCCGCCGACAAGCAGGCGTACGGGAAGTACTCGATCGACATCGAGAACGGGTTCGACCCCTACTACGTCGTCTCCGACCGCAAGTCGAAGACCGTCGCCGAGCTCAAGCGTGCGCTGAAGTCCGCAGACGAACTCCTGCTCGCCACAGATGAGGACCGCGAAGGCGAGGCGATCGCCTGGCACCTGCTGGAGACCCTCAAGCCGAAGGTCCCCGTCAAGCGCATGGTGTTCCACGAGATCACCAAGGACGCGATCCAGGCGGCGATCGGCAACACCCGCGAGCTCGATCTCGCGCTCGTCGACGCCCAGGAGACGCGCCGCATCCTCGACCGGCTGTACGGCTGGGACGTCTCGCCCGTGCTCTGGTACAAGGTGAAGTCAGGCCTGTCCGCCGGTCGTGTGCAGTCCGCGGCGACCCGCATGATCGTCGACCGCGAGCGCGAGCGCATGGCGTTCGTCTCGGCTGACTACTGGGATGTGGAGGCGCTCGCGTCATCCGCCTCGGCTTTCAAGGTGCGTCTGGTGCGCGTCGACGGCGGTCAGCTCGCCCGCGGCACCGACTTCGATGACACCGGCAAGCTCAAGAAGGCCGTCATCATCCTCGACGAGAAGAAGGCGCAGGCGCTCGCTCACGCTGTGGACGCCGCCGGCACGGGCACCGTCACCAAGGTCGAGGCCAAGCCGGGCACGCGCAGCCCTTACGCGCCCTTCACCACGTCGACCCTCCAGCAGGAGGCGGGTCGCAAGCTCTCGATGAGCGCGAAGCAGGCGATGAGCGTCGCCCAGCGCCTGTACGAGAAGGGTTTCATCACTTATATGCGCACCGACTCCACGGCGCTGAGTACCCAGGCGGTGCAGGCGGCGCGGAGCCAGGCGGTCTCGCTCTACGGCGACAGCGCTGTGCCGCTGAAGCCGCGCGTCTACAAGTCGAAGAGCAAGAACGCGCAGGAGGCGCACGAGGCGATCCGCCCCTCGGGCGAGACCTTCCGCACGCCGGCGTCGGTTTCCACCGAGCTGGATCGCGAAGAGCTGCGCGTCTACGACCTGATCTGGAAGCGCACCGTCGCCAGCCAGATGGCCGATGCGAAGTACGAGACCACCACGGTCACGATCGCCGTTCAGGCGGACGGGCAGCTGGCCGAGTTCACCGCATCCGGCACGGTCTACACCTTCAAGGGCTTCCTCGAGGCGTACGAAGAGGGTCGCGACGAGAAGCGCAACTCGCAGGATGCCGCGGAGAACCAGTCGCTTCCCGCCGTCGCCGTCGGTGACGAGCTGGGGATGGCGGATGCCGAGGCCAAGGGGCACCGCACCACGCCGAAGCCCCGCTACACGGAGGCGTCGCTGGTCAAGGCGCTCGAGGAGCACGGCATCGGCCGACCCTCGACGTTCGCGAGCATCATCGGTACGGTGATCGACCGCGGCTACGCGACCAAGCGCGGACAGGCGCTGGTGCCGACATGGCTCGCCTTCAGCGTGGTGAAGCTTCTCGAGGAGCACTTCGCCGATCTCATCGACTACGACTTCACCGCAGCGCTCGAAGACGACCTGGATGCCATCGCGCGCGGTGAGCAGAACCGCGTCGAATGGTTGAAGGAGTTCTACTTCGGCTCCGAGCAGCAGGTGGGTCTGCGCCAGGTCGTCGACAACCTCGGCGAGATCGATGCGCGAGCGCTGAACTCGACGCGCATCACCGACACCGCGACGCTCCGCTTCGGCAAGTACGGGCCGTACCTCGAGGTCGCTGACCCGGCCGACCCGGACGCCAAGCCGCGGATCGTGAACGTTCCTGAGGACCTCGCGCCGGACGAACTCACCGCCGCCAAGGCGCAGGAGCTCATCGACGCGCCGGTCGCGGGGGACCGCGTACTGGGGGAGAACCCCAACAACGGCAAGATCGTCGTCGTCAAGGACGGCCGATTCGGTCCGTACGTGCAGGAGAACGACCCCGTCGATCCGGATGCCGTCGATGAGGCCACCGGCGAAGTCGCCGAGAAGCCGAAGCCGAAGCGCGGCGCCAAGAAGGACACGGCTCCCAAGCCGCGCACGGCGTCCCTGTTCCGCTCGATGTCCGTCGAGACCATCGATCTCGACACCGCGCTGCAGCTGCTGAGCCTGCCGCGCGTCGTCGGCGCCGACCCCGAGTCGGGTGAGGAGATCACCGCGCAGAACGGCCGGTTCGGGCCCTACCTGAAGAAGGGCACCGATTCGCGGTCGCTGGAGAGCGAATCGCAGATCTTCGACGTCACGCTGGAGCAGGCCCTCGAGATCTACTCGCAGCCGAAGTACGGTGCCGGCTCCCGCCGCGCATCGAGCGCGCTCGCCGAGTTCGAGGCGGACCCGGTCAGCGGCAAGCCCATCCGCATCCGCGACGGCCGCTTCGGCGCCTACGTGACCGACGGAGAGACGAACGTCACGATCCCACGCGGCCAGCAGGTGCAGGACATCACCTTCGAGATCGCCGTCCAGATGCTCGCCGACAAGCGCGCCAAGGGGCCCGTGAAGCGCGGTGCCGCCAAGAAGGCTCCTGCGAAGAAGGCGCCGGCCAAGAAGCCGGCAGCCAAGAAGCCCGCGGCCAAGAAGTCCGCAACGGCTTCGACGAAGACGGATGCCGAGAAGGCCGCAGCCCGGTCTGCCGCAGCGAAGAAGGCCGCGGCGACGCGCGCCGCGAACGCCGCCGCGAAGAAGTCGTGACCGATCGGCGCGGCCTGTGGATCACGCTCGAGGGCGGTGACGGCGCAGGCAAGACGACGCAGGCGAACCTGCTCGAGACGTGGCTGTCCGAAGCAGGTCGCACGGTGCTGCGCACTCGAGAGCCAGGCGGCAGCGAGGTCGGGCAGCTGATCCGCGACATCGTGCTGCATCATCGAGGCGACATCGCGCCCCGCGCCGAAGCGCTGCTGTACGCGGCCGACCGCGCGCACCACGTCGCCACGGTGGTGCGCCCTGCCCTCGAGCGCGGCGACGTCGTCATCCAGGATCGCTACCTGGACTCCTCCGTCGCCTACCAGGGCGCTGGCCGCGTGCTGGATGCCGACGAGATCCGCAACCTGTCGCTCTGGGCGACCGAGGGCGCGCTTCCCGATCTGACGGTGCTGCTGGACCTCGACCCGCAGGTCGCACGGACGCGCCTCGACGCCGCAGACAAGCCCTTCGACCGGCTCGAGGCCGAGAAGCTCGAATTCCACGTGCGCGTGCGCGATGCCTTCCTGGCGCTCGCGGACGCCGAGTCGGCTCGCTTCCTCGTGCTGGATGCCGCGGCATCCCCGTCCGAGATCGCGGATGCCGTCCGCACCCGCGTCGCATCGCTCGTCACCGATCGCTGACCGTCTGCGCCGCTGCGAGGTCGGCGGCGGCCGTTAGGCTGGAGCAATGACCACCGCCCCCGTCGCCCCGTTCCCGTGGGCCGACGTCTGGGGGCAGGAGGATGCGGTCGAGACGCTGCGGACCGCGGCATCCGATCCGGCGTCGATGTCGCACGCCTGGCTCATCACCGGGCCACCCGGTTCCGGGCGTTCGACGCTCGCATACGCCTTCGCCGCCGCGCTCATCTCGAGCGGGGCGGACGATGAACACACCATGCGGCAGGTGCTCGCCGGAACGCATCCCGATGTCACGGCCCTGCGCACCGACAAGGTCATCATCACGATCGCCGAAGCGCGCTCCCTCGTTGAGCGTTCGTACTTCGCTCCGTCGACCGGCCGCTACCGCGTGATCGTCGTCGAGGACGCCGACCGCATGGTCGAACGCACCTCGAACGTGCTGCTGAAGGCATTGGAGGAGCCGCCAGAGCGCACCGTCTGGGTGCTCTGCGCCCCGAGCGAGGCCGACCTGCTGCCGACGATCCGCTCGCGCGTCCGGTCGCTGCGGCTGCGCGAACCGGACGTGGCCGACGTGGCTCGGCTCATCACGCTGCGCACCGGCGTCGACGAGGCCACCGCCGAGCAGGCCGCCAGGCACGCGCAGCGGCACATCGGCATGGCGCAGCGGCTCGCGACGGACGACGCGGCGCGCCGCCGTCGCGACGACACGCTGCGGTCGGTGCTGGGCGTGCGCGGCGTGCGAGACGCCGTCGATGTCGCCGGCACCATCATCCAGGTCGCCACCGAGGATGCCAAGGCGCTGACGGCTGAGCGCGACGAAGCCGAGCGCGCTTCACTGCTGCGCACGGTCGGCGTCGCCGAGGGGCAGGCGGTACCGCAAGCCCTGCGCGCGCAGGTCTCCGCCCTCGAGGACGAGCAGCGCAAGCGCGCGACCCGCAGCCTGCGCGACGGGATCGACCGCGTGCTCACGGATCTGCAGTCGCTGTACCGCGACGTGGTCATGCTGCAGTACGGCCGCGGCGACGATCTGATCAATCGAGAACTCGCGCCCGAACTGAGTGCGCTCGCCGCCGACTGGCCGGTGGCACGTACGCTGGTCGTGCTGGACCACCTGACCGAGACCAGGGAATCGCTGGAGCGCAACGTCGCCGCGCTGCTGGCCTTGGAGAGCTTGCTCGTGACCATCGCGAGCGGGAGGAAACCGTGACCACTCGAATGACTTCTCGCCTGCGCCGCATCGCGGCCGCCACGGCTGCGCTCGCGGCGGCATCCCTCGTCCTGTCCGGATGCCTGTACGCAGCCATCCCCGAGGAAGCCGCGCCGCGGCCGTCCACGACGAAGGCACCCGACACCGACGGAGTCTCCGCGGACCTCCTGCCGTTCTACGGGCAGGAGTTGACCTGGGAGCAGTGCGGGGGCGGCTTCGACTGCACCTACGTCACCGCCCCGCTGGACTGGGAGAATCCGGGGTCTGGCGAGACGATCGAGCTCTCCGTCGTGCGCAACCAGGCGACCGGCACCGCGCTCGGCTCGCTGCTGACGAACCCGGGCGGACCCGGCGCGAGCGGCGTCGACCTCATCCGCGACAGCCTGGACTACGCGGTCGGCGCCGACCTGATCGAGAACTACGACGTGATCGGATTCGATCCGCGCGGGGTCGGCGACTCGACGGCCGTGGCGTGCTTCGACGCGGCGAACATGGACAAGTACCTGTACGACATCCCCTCGGCCCCTCGCGGCACGGCAGAGTGGGAGAACGAACTGCTCGGTGCGCACCAGGCCTTCGCCGACGCCTGCGATGCCAACAGCGGCGGCATCCTGCCGCACATCACCACCATCAACTCGGCCCGCGACATGGATCTGCTGCGTGCGGTGCTCGGCGACAAGCAGCTGAACTATCTCGGGTACTCGTACGGCACCTTCCTCGGCGCGACCTACGCCGAGTTGTACCCGGACAAGGCCGGCCGACTCGTGCTCGACGGTGCTATCGATCCGTCCACGCCTGGCCTCGAGGTCAGCACCACGCAGGGCATCGGATTCGAGTCCGCGCTGCGCGCCTACATGCAGTCCTGCCTCGATTCGGCGGAGTGCCCGTTCAACGGATCCGTCGACGACGCGATGACCGACCTCGGCGCGCTGCTGGCATCCGCCGATCGCAGCCCGCTCCCGAACGGCGACGGCCGCGAGATGGGCGCGGATTCGATGATGACCGGCATCATTGCGGCGCTGTATTCCCAGGACAGCTGGACGTACCTCACGCAGGGGCTCACCGAGGCCCTGCAGGGCGACCCCTACACGATGTTCGTGCTCGCCGACTTCTACAACGGCCGCGAGGAAGGCGTCTACATCGACAACTCCAGTGAGGCGTTCCGTGCGTACAACTGCATGGACTACCCGGTGGAGGACGATCCGGACGCCGAGGCTGCGGCCGAGAAGCTGCTCGCCGAGAAGGCGCCGACGGTCGCGCCGTACTGGTCCGGCCCGGATTCCTGCTCGGTCTGGCCGTACCCGCCGAGCGGCGCCCGTGAGGAGATCCACGCGGAAGGCGCCGGTCCCATCCTGGTCGTCGGGACGACGAACGACCCTGCGACGCCGTACGCATGGTCCGAGGCGCTGGCGGAGCAGCTCGAAGAGGGCGTCCTCATCACTCGGGTCGGCGAGGGTCACACCGGTTACAACAAGGGCAACAGCTGCGTCGACGATGCGGTGGAGGCGTTCCTGCTCGACGACACGGTCCCGGAGGACGGTCTGCGCTGCGAGTGATTTCGCGGTAGGCCCATCGACAGGGTAATATCGTTGATCGTGCCGCTGTTCGCAGCGCACGCCGCCTTAGCTCAGTCGGCAGAGCATCTCACTCGTAATGAGAAGGTCGTCAGTTCGATTCTGACAGGCGGCTCCAGAGCAAGACCCCGTTCTCCCAGCAGGGAGAACGGGGTCTTCTTCGTGGTACCGGCACCCCCATTGCGGAGTATACTCATTAATGAGGAAACTCCACGAGTGAGGTGATGAGATGGCTGGCCGCCGTGACCGCAACATGCAGGAGAAGCAGTCCCGCATCATCGCCGCAGCATCCGATCTCTTCGACGAGCGCGGATTCGCGGCGGTGACGACCCAGCAGATCTCCGATCGGGCCGATGTGGCCGCTGGCACGCTCTTCCGCTACGCATCGACCAAGGGCGAACTCCTCCTCATGGTCTACAACGAGCGCTACCGGGCGGTCATCGACGCGGGCGCGGGCCGCGCCGAGCGCGAGTCCGACGCGATCGCCGCAGCCTCGGCGTTCGTCGCGCCTGTCATCGACTGGGCTCAGCAGCACCCCGAGAACAGCACGGCGTACCAGCGCGAGTTGATGTTCGGCGGCGCGACCGAGAGCTTCCGTGCCGAGGGGCTCGCACTCGTCGCCGAGTTCGAAGCGGCGCTCGCGGCGCTGCTGCGCGCCGACCAGGAATCGGCGGCCGCACCCGCAGAGGATGACGGCGCACACGCAGCCGCGCGCGCGATCTTCGCGGTCGTGCACCTGGCCATCGCGCGCCTCGCATTCCAGCCGCACACCGCGGCGGATGCCGCACAGCTGCGGCGACAGATCGAACAGATCATCACAGGCTTCCGCGCCGAAACCCGCGCGGAAACGCAAGGGAAGGAACAGCAATGACCGACATCACGAATGTCACCGTGCTGGGTACGGGCGTACTGGGATCGCAGATCGCGTTCCAGACCGCTTACAGCGGATTCCAGGTGACCGCGTACGACATCAGCGACGAGGCTCTGGCCAAGGCGAAGGAGCGCTTCGAGGGACTGATCGACGCCTATCGCGCCGACGGCGTCGAGGGTGCCTCGGAAGGCAAGGGGGAGCAGGCGCTCGAGCGCATCCGCTACTCGGCCGACCTCGCGGACGCCGTGAAGGACGCCGACCTCGTCATCGAGGCGGTTCCGGAGGTGCTCGCGATCAAGCAGCAGACCTACGAGAAGTTGGCAGCCGTGGCGCCGGAGAAGACGATCTTCGCGTCGAACTCGTCGACCCTGGCGCTGAGCGATCTCAAGGACTTCACGGGTCGCCCGGCGAAGTTCATCGGTCTGCACTTCGCGAACCAGGTGTGGAAGTTCAACACCGGCGAGGTCATGGCCACGACCGACACGGACCCCGCCGTGTTCGACGCGCTGCTCGCGTTCGCCGCCGAGATCGGCATGGTTCCGATCCCGATCCGCAAGGAGAAGCCGGGCTGGCTGCTCAACTCGCTCCTCGTGCCGTTCCTCGACGCCGCGCAGGAGCTCGCGTTCGGCGGATACGCGGAGCCGGCCGACATCGACAACGTCTGGCGGATCGCCACGGGCGCGCCGAAGGGTCCATTCCAGATCTTGGACATCATCGGTCTCACCACGCCGTACAACATCTCCGTGAACGGAGACGAGCACCACCAGCAGATCGCCGCCTGGCTCAAGGAAAACTACATCGACAAGGGCAAGCTCGGCATCGCGACGGGCGAGGGCTTCTACACCTACGAGTGATCTCCGCGACGGCCCCGGCACCCATGCGGGTCCGGGGCCGTCGGCGTACCCTCGAGGTATGACCAGGGCTCTTCTCATCGTCGATGTTCAGAACGACTTCACGGAGGGCGGCGCGCTCGCCGTCGCCGGAGGGGATGCCGTCGCGGCCGCCGTCTCAGAACTCCTCGCAGAGCGGGCCGCCGAGTACGACGTCATCATCGCCTCGCGCGACTGGCATGATCCGGATGGCGACAACGGCGGACACTTCGCCGCCGAGCCGGACTACGTCGACACCTGGCCGGTGCACTGCGTCGCTGGAACGTCCGGCGCCGAGTACGACCCGCTGCTCGCGACGGATGCCGTGACGCACCACGTGCGCAAAGGGCAGGGAAAGCCCGCGTACTCGATGTTCGAGGGCGCGGCGGATGACGGCGAGACGGTCGCCGAGATCCTCACTGCGAACGGCGTGCTGACGGCCGACGTCGTCGGCATCGCGACGGACCACTGCGTGCGGGCATCCGCACTGGATGCGATCGCGCACGGCGTGCACGTCCGCATCCTCACCGGGCTCGTCACGGGGGTCGGCGAGGATTCCAGTGCGGCGGCGCTGGCCGAGCTCGCCCACGCGGGCGCCGAGCTGGTCGAAGACGAGCGCCCGTGACGCGCAGCGTCCTGCTCCTGCGTGCGGTGAACGTCTCTGGCCACAACCGCGTGCCCATGGCGCGGCTGCGCGAGGTGCTGGCGGAGGAGACGGACCTGACCGGGGTCAGCACGTACATCGCGAGCGGGAACATCATCTGCGACTCGCCGGCGGATGCCGCGGCATCCTGCATCCTGGTTCAGAAAGCGATCGCGGCGGGGTTCGGTGTGGACACGCCGGTGATCGCGCGCACGCATGCCGAGCTGGTCGCCTCTCTCGATGCGCAGCCGTTCGCGGACGGGCTCGACAAGTACGTGCATGCGATGTTCCTGGCCGGGGCGCCGACCGCGGGCGCGGTGCAGGTGCTGGAGGAGCGGCTGGTTCCGGGCGAGCGGCTCGCGCTGCTCGGACACGACCTCTGGATCGACTACGCGTCCGGTGTGCAGGGAACCAAGCTCACCAAGTCGGCATTCGACCGTGCGCTCGGTGTGGCAGGCACCGCCCGCAATCTGCGCACCGTCCGCACGCTCGCCGAGCTCACGGCATGACGGCGTATCCGGCGACGATCGGCGCTCCTGTCGAGCACGAGCTGGTGATCAAGAAGTCCCGCTTCATCGCGCACGTCTCTCCGGTGGCATCGCCCGACGAGGCGGATGCCGTCGTCGCCAGGGTCAAGAAGCAGTTCTGGGATGCGCGGCACAACTGCTCGGCCCAGGTCACCGGGACGCGGGGGGACCGGGCGCGATCGTCGGACGACGGCGAGCCGTCCGGTACGGCAGGCATCCCGATGCTCGAGGTCCTGCGGCGCCGCGAACTGACCGATGTCGTCGCCGTCGTGACCCGCTATTTCGGCGGGGTGAAGCTCGGGGCCGGCGGACTTGTCAGGGCGTACTCGTCGGCCGTCTCGGAAGCGCTGGATGCCGCGGTGATGCTGGATCGGATGCCCTTGTCGCAGGCAATCATCGCGGTGCCGCACAGCGACGCCGGTCGATTCGACAACCTGCTGCGCGACTGGATCACGGCGCATGCGGCGTCGCTCGGCGAGACGCGGTATGCGGCGGACGCCGAGTTCGAGGTGTGGGTGCCGGCGAGTGCGCTGACGATGCTCGAGGCCGACGTCGCCGCGTGGTCGTCCGGCGCGTGGCGGGCGGTCGCCTCCGGAGTCTCCCGCGTGGTCGACGTGCCGCGCTGACACGGGACGCCCGAAGTCAGGAGACCGTGCCTTCGACGACGTCGCTCATGGCCGAGGGAGGACTCGTCGAGTCGCGCTGCAGATCGACTCGCCGGGCGCCGCAATCGCCGCAGCGGACGTACACGACGAACCCATCGCTCGTCGCGTGACGGGATTCGACGATCCAGCCGTGCTCGTGGACGCGGCGGACGTCCGGGCGAGGGATCGGCCGAGTGTGCAATGAGGTCATGGAACCATCGTGATGTAATGGTCTTATGCATCTCAACCCTTACGGAGAGTACGCGGTGCTTCTCGCGGCATCCCTCGCGAACGACTGGCCGACGACTCGCGCCGGGATCGAGGAGCGCACGCGCGAGATGGGCATGACGATGGTCTTCCCCCCGGGGGCGGACGATCATGCCGCCGTGCGCGGTGTCATCGACGACTGGCTCGAGATCGTGGATGCTTCGGCGCCGGAGCAGCGTGCACTGCTGCTGAACGCGCAGATGGCGCAGGCCGCCGCGTACCCGCGTCTGACCGATCACGACGGCGAAGGCTGGCATCTGCACTACCGCGACGAGAACGACTCCTTGCCGTTCGTCCTGCGGGCGGTCATCAGCGTGGGCACATCTCTGCACCTGGCGACCAGGGGCATGAGCCGTCTCGGGCGATGCGCGGCCGAACCGTGCACGAACGTCGTGGTCGACGTCACGCGCAACGGTCGTCAGCGCTTCTGCTCCGTGCGCTGCGCGAACCGAGCCGCCGTGCGGCGGCACAGGGCACGGGCATGAATCAGATGGGCGGGCTCAGGCGTGCTGCCCGCGGTGCACGCCCTCGCCGATCTCCTCGATCACCTTCGTGTTGAACGCCGGCAGGTCGTCAGGAGTGCGGCTGGACACGAGGCCCTGATCGACGACGACCTCCTGGTCGACCCAGGCCGCGCCGGCGTTGCGCAGATCGGTCGCGAGACTCGGGTAACTGGTGATCGTTCGGCCGTTCACGACTCCCGCCTCGATCAGGATCCACGCGCCGTGGCAGATGACGCCGACGGGCTTGTGCTGTTCGAAGAACGCCCGGGCGAAGGCGATCGAGTCCTGGTCCATGCGGAGGTGATCGGCGTTCACGACCCCGCCGGGGAGCACGAGGGCATCGAAGGCATCAGCCGCGGCATCCGCGACCGGGGTGTCGACGGTCTGCACGTGCCCGTTCTTCCCGGTGATCTCATCGGGCTTCGGGGAGATCATGGTCGCGGCCGCGCCGGCGCCGGTCACCGCCTGCCACGGGCTCGTCAGTTCGCTGTCCTCGAATCCGTCGGTCGCCAGGAACGCGACGGAGGCGTCTGTGAGGTGGGTCATTGCAGCATCCTTTCCGGGAGTCGGATGTCCGTTCGTGGACGTCCCAACGCTCGCTCAGGGCGACGCGATCAGGGTAGGGGGTCGCGCCCCGCGGAAGAGAGTGATAGCGAGTCAGCGAGACCGGCGGTAGTGCATGGCGACCACGCCGTCGTGGAGCGGGCTCGCCGAGACCAGTTCGAGGCGTCGTGTGCTGGGCAGGCCGTGCTGATACAGCGTCGGGCCGTGCCCGGCGATCCTCGGGTGGATGAGGAACCGGTACTCGTCGATCAGATCCAATCGGTCCAACTCGGTCGCGAGTGCACCGCTGCCCAGGAGCACCCCGGCCGGAGTGCCGTCCTTGAGCTGCTGCACACCGGTGCGCAGATCGCCGGTGATGCGATGACTGTTGGCCCACGGGAAGTCCGTTCGCGTGGACGACACCACGTACTTCGGCTTGGCGTCCAGCTTGACAGCCCACTCGCGCAGCGCCGGAGGCGCCTCTTCGCCGCCGCGGGCGATCGCCGGCCAGGCGCTCTCCATCAGTTCGTAGGTGACGCGGCCCCAGAGCATCGCACCGGCCTCGTCCATGAGGCGCGTGAAATACGCATGGGTCTCGTCGTCGGCGATTCCCTCTTCGTGATCGACGCACCCGTCCAGGGTGACATTGATGCTGAACGTCAGAAGTCCCATGACGGGAGCTTAGGCCCGTGGTCCGCACGGCGGGGGCGTGGTTCGCATCGTGCGGACGGCAGGCGGCGGTCCGCACGAACCGCCGCCTGCCGTCGAAGAGTCGTCGGTCAGCTCATCGCGGGCTCTTCATCCCGATCGGATGCCGAGACATCCGCGGTCCCAGAGCGACGGAAGAACGCCAGCGTCAGCATCCCGCCGATGAGAGCGACCGCGGCCGACCCCAGGAAGGCCGCGGAGTATCCCTCGGTGAGAGCCGGCAGATCTCCGATCCGGTCCGCGCCGAACGAGGCGGCCACGGCCGTCATCGTGGCCAGCCCCAGGGCCGATCCGACCTGGTAGCTCGTGTTCACGATGCCGGACGCCAGTCCGCCTTCTTCCGGGCGGGCCGCCGAGATCGCGGTGCCGAGCGAAGGAATGAAGGCGAGCGACATCCCGAGCGCAGCGACGAGCGATGCCGGCAGCACGTCGACGAGGTAGGTTCCGTCGGGGCGCACCATCGACAACCAGCCCAGCCCTGCTGCCAGCAGCAGGAGGCCGGCCACGATCGGCATCTTCATTCCGAATCGTGCGATCACCCGCGGTGCGAGGGCGATCATCGCGAGCATGACAAGGGCCGTCATCGGCAGCAGAGCGGCGCCACTGGGGAACGCGCTGTAGCTGAGCACCTGCTGCAGGTACAGATTCAGGAAGAACCACATCGGGATCCAGGCGCCGCCGAGGAAGAACTGGGCGACGTTCGCCGCCCCCAGGCGTGGCGCACGGAAGATCGACAGCGGCATCAGCGGATTGCGCGACCGGGCCTGGATGACCAGGAACAGCGCGATCAGCAGGACGCCACCGCCGACCGCGATGAGCGTCTCGAGCGAGCCCCAGCCGGCCTCCGGTGCGCGGACGATGCCGTACACCAGTGCTCCGAGTCCGAGGGTGGCGGTCAGAGCGCCGAGGATGTCGATGCTTCCGCGCGCTCCGCCCGAGCCACCGGGAAGGAGCGAACGGGCCGAGAAGATCGCGATGATCGCCACCGGGATGTTGACGTAGAACACCCACGGCCACGATGCGTACTCGGTGATGAGTCCGCCGAGGAACACCCCAGCGGTGCCTCCGGCCGGCGCCGCCGCGCCGTAGAGCGCCAGCGCCCTGGTGAGTTCCTTGGGTGTCGCGCCGAACAGCATCATCAGCAGCGTGAGCGCCGATGGGGCGATCAGTGCGGCTCCGGCGCCCTGGATCACGCGCCCGCTGAGCTCTATCATCACATTGCCGGCGGCCCCGGCGACGACGGATCCCACCAGGAGGATCACCCAGCCGGTGACGAACAGGCGGCGCGCACCGAAGAGGTCCGACAGGCGGCCGCCGAGCAGCAGCAGGCCGCCGAAGGCGATGACGTAGGCGTTGAACACCCAGGAGAGGTTGCTCGGGGTGAACCCGAGATCCTCCTGCATGCGGGGGAGTGCGACGCCGATGATCGAGGTGTCCATGATCACCATGAACTGTGCGGCGGCGATGAGGCCGAGCGCCCACCATCGGCGGCGGCTCGGAGCGGGTGTGGTTGTGGTTGTCATGTTCCTGTCCGGTTTCGTGAGTGGTCTGCGTCAGTGGGCATGCGCGAGGTGCGCGGCGTGAACATCGGGAACGGTCGCCTCGGCATCCCGAGCCGCAACGTCAAGCACGAAGGATGCCGTGCGCACCGTCCCGTCGACCTGGAAGTCGAGATAGAGGAAGTAGCGCCCCGCCGTGGGCGCGACGGCGTGGAAGGCGATCTCCGGGCCGGAGACGGCGCCGGGTGCGGGGTCGTCACCGAGGGCGTGCACATGCAGATAGGCGAGATCCCCGCGGCGCAGCGCGACGAGATGGCCGAATGCTCCGAGGTAGGGCTCCAGGCGCTGCACCGGCTGCCCGTCCTCCGTGATCGCGATGGTCAGGAGGCCGGCTTCGTCGGCGCGCAGCGCACCGTCGAGATGCACGTCGAAACGGTCGACGACGGCGTGCCGGCGTTCATCGCCGTCGATGGCGGGGTGGAAATCGCCTGCGACATCGATCGTGTGGCTGAGCGTGATCGGTGCCGCATCCTCTGGGCTCGTGTCGGCGAAGATCCGGTAGGTGCCGGCGGCGTCCCAGGTGATCGATGCCGTCCACATGCCTGTGGAGGTGTCGAGGTCCGGGTGCAGGTGCCGGTATTCCGAACCGTCGGTGCGCACAACGATCAGGTGGAGTGCTTTCCCGTGGCGTTCGGTGAACGCGGTGGCGGCGCTTCCGTCCGCCGTACGGACCGTGAAGGTCAGCGGTCCTGCTTCGCCCGCCTTCTGCGGTGCGGAGACGTCTGCGAGCAGATAGTCGTCCTGAGAGATCGACGTTCCCGTGTTTTCCATGATTCCTCCTCGATCGGGGTCTTCGAGGAGTAACTGTATACCCCCGGGGGGTATTCCGGATCAGTGGAGGAAATCGTGTCCCGAACCATTGGCGGGGCGACTCGTCGCTACCGACCGCCAGGTGGTGCCCATGCGCTCGTACGTGACGACCGCATGACAATTTCGGCAACGGACGTCGCATTTTTCGATCTCAGTGCTGATGACGCCGAGACTGAAACCGTTGCGCACGAGTTGCATGACGCCGTCCCGTTTGTCAGTGCCTGGCCGGTGATCGAAATCGAGGACGCGAAGATCTGAAACGCCGCAATCAACGCAGGGATGAACTGACAGATAGGCGGCGATGAAGGCAATCGCTTTGGCCTTTTGAGCGTCGGTACGCGCACGGATGACCGCGATATGGTGTTCCCGATTGCGGCGATAGTAGCGCCGCGACGACTCCCGATTGCAGTCCCGACAGACTTCCTGAAGTCCGTCGGTCCGCGCGGATTTGCGGTTGAAGTCCGAGAGCGCCTTCTCGACACCGCAGGTGCCGCATCGTTTACGCGCGGCGCGTGGGTCGGTCGAACCTGTCTCTGCCATGACTTCTCCGGGAACCGGTGTTTCGGAAGAAGATAGCGCCGGCCGCAGACATCATGTCTACGCGCCGGAATACGGTGGGCCCCGTGGGGCTCGAACCCACGACCCGCGGATTAACCTGCCACTTCGACTTTCGCCGCCATCCTCACGGATGTTCGTGGTCTGGACTGTCCCTTCACCATGGCTTTCGCTGTAGGTGCCACCCGTCCAGTCTCTACACCTTCCGGACTCGCGTCCGGCTTGGCTCGGGATTGCCATCTGGTCTCCCAGGAAGGGTTCCCCGACTTTGAGTGGTGTCATCCCCGAGGTTTCCCTCGAGGCGCTCCTATTGTGTTGAAGTCCGATGCTCTGCCAACTGAGCTAGAGGCCCGTTGTTCCATTCTAGGGGGCGGCTGAGGGCCGTCGGCGACACTGCTCGCCGACGGCCCTCTGATTGTCAGCGCATCCCCATGCGACTGATCCCACGCCGTTTCCTCCCCCGAGGACGGCGCGGCCCCGGCTCACTGCGCCGGGGGCATGAGGACCGCGTCGATCAGGTACACGGTCGCGTTCGCGGTCTGGACGCCGCCGCAGACGATGTTGGCGTCGTTGACCATCCACATGTCGCCTTCGCCGGTGACCTCGAGGTCGGCACCCTGCACGGTCGTGTGCGCGCCGGCGATGTCGGCAGGCTCGATCTGGCCGGGAACCACGTGGTACGTCAGGATCGACGACAGCGTGGCCGAATCCGTCTTGAGGCCCTCGATGGTCGCGGGGTCGATCGCGGCGAAGGCATCGTCCACCGGTGCGAAGACGGTGAACTCGTCACCGTTGAGCGTGTCGACGAGGTTCACGTCCGGGTTGAGCTGGCCGCTCACCGCGGCGACGAGCGTCTTCAGAAGCGGGTTGTTGGAGGCGGCCACCGCCACGGGGTCCTGGGACATGCCCTGGATCGATCCGTCGCCCTCCGGCACGGCCTCCGCATACGCCTCGCAGCCGGGGCCGACGAGGTTCGCGGCCGGATCCATCGTCTCGGGCGTCTCCGTCGTCTCCTCGGACGTCTCGGGCGCGCTGGGCTCAGACGGCTCTTCCGCCGTATCGCTGCTCATGGAACAGCCTGCCAGCACGAGAACGCTGGCGAAGCCGAGCGACAGTGCTGCGGTCATCTTCTTCTTGGTGCTGAACATCTCTCTACCTCCGGAGATCGGTGCCGCGGCCTTCCCGCGGCGTCACAGCTTCTTCGGAGCCTCTGCGGATTCGGATGGGACGGATCGGAAGAATCTTCCGGGCCAATCCGATCGAGGGGTCGGAGCCGAAGTACTCGCGACGGAAGGCGAGGAAATGGACCTCATCATCATCGGGCTGCTCGGCGGCCTCATCACGGGGATCTCACCCTGCATCCTGCCGGTGCTGCCGGTCATCTTCCTCACGGGAGGCGCGCAATCGGCGAGGTTCGAGGGCGGGGGAGACTTCCTCCCTGCGCGGCGCAGCCGACCGTACTTCGTCATCGCCGGTCTCGTCCTGAGCTTCAGCCTCGTGACGCTCGTCGGATCCCTGATCCTCGGGCTGCTCAATCTGCCGCAGGACATCATCCGGTGGGTGGGCATCGCCGTGCTCATCCTCATCGGCGTCGGCCTGCTGATCCCCAAGTTCGAGCGGCTGCTCGAGAAGCCCTTCCAGTGGCTTCCGAAGAAGGAAGTCCAGAACCGCGGAAGCGGATTCGGCGTCGGGCTCGCCCTCGGCGCTGTCTTCGTGCCATGTGCAGGCCCCGTGCTCGCGGCGATCATCGTCGCCGGCTCCACCGGGCAGATCGGCATCGGAACGGTGCTGCTGACCGTCTCCTTCGCCATCGGGGTGGCGATCCCTCTTCTCGCGTTCGCGCTCGCGGGACGCGGCCTCATCGAGCGGATCAAGGCTTTCCGCAGCCGCGAGCGCGGACTGCGCATCGCGGCCGGCATCGCGATGATCGCACTCGCCGTCGGCCTCGTGTTCAACGTGCCGCAGATGCTTCAGAGGCTTCTGCCGGATTACACCGCGGGGCTGCAGCAGGATCTCGCCGAGGAGCAGGCGGATGCCCTCGACCTCGGCGGTCTCGTCACCGATGAGAACCGCGAACTGGACAACTGCACGAACGGCGCCGAGGAGCTGGAGTCCTGCGGCACCGCGCCGTCGATCCGGGGCATCCAGGAGTGGATGAACACGCCTGGTGGTGCGGACGTGGACCTCGCGGACCTGCGCGGTCAGGTCGTGCTCATCGATTTCTGGGCGTACTCCTGCATCAATTGCCAGCGATCCATCCCGCACGTCGTGGCGTGGGATCAGGCCTATGAGGATGCCGGGTTGCAGGTCATTGGCGTGCACTCGCCGGAGTACGCCTTCGAGAAGGACCCGGGCAACGTCGCCGCCGGCATCGCCGACTTCGGGATCGAGTACCCCGTCGCGCTCGACAACACCCTGTCGACCTGGACGAACTATCGCAACCGGTACTGGCCGGCGCATTATCTGATCGACGCCGAGGGTGTCGTGCGCCACATCTCGTTCGGCGAGGGCAACTACGCCGCGACGGAGAAGCTGATCCGTGAGCTGCTCGAGCAGGCCGACCCCGGTGTCGCGCTCCCGGAACCGACGGAAATCGATGACACCACCCCTGAGGTCGGTTCGACGACACGGGAGACCTTCCTCGGTTCGTCGAAGGACGTCAACTACGGGGGCGAGGATCGCTACGGCGCCGGAGCGTCGACGTTCGAGTTCCCCGATGAGCAGCCGCAGGACAGCTTCGCACTCGAGGGCGCCTGGAAGATCGAGACGCAGTATGCGACGCCAGAGGAGTCGACCGGCACGATCCGGCTCGACTACCAGGCATCCGAAGTCCGCATGGTGCTCGCCGGCGCGGGGGAGATCATCGTCCGGGATGCCGACGGCACCGAACGCGCCGTCACCGTCGATGGCACGCCACGCTCCTATGAGGTCGTGAAGCAGGACGCCAACGACCGAGGCGTCCTCACGGTCGACGTGCCCGCGGGCGTCGAGGTGTACTCGTTCACCTTCGGGTGAGCGGTGCGCCGGATGCGAGCGAGAGGAGGTGGATGCGGCATGCTTATGGAGATGGTCATCGACGGCGTGGACGTGCCGGAGGACGGCTCGGCGGGAGATCTCGCCGCCGACCTCCTCGTTCGCGTCGCCGACGGAGACCAGCAGGCGTTCGCGGAGCTCTACGACATGCTGTCCTCGCGCGTCTTCGGCCTCATCCTGCGCGTCCTCGTCAACCGCTCGCAGAGCGAAGAGGTGCTGCAGGAGGTCTTCCTGGAGGTGTGGCAATCCGCTGCGCGCTTCGCTCCGAACAAGGGGCAGGGAAGGACATGGATCCTCACCATCGCCCATCGTCGTGCAGTCGACCGGGTTCGCGCATCGCAGGCGAGTGCCGATCGCGATGTGAAGGCGGGGATCCGCGATCTGGGGATCGCGCATGACAGCGTCGCAGAGCAGGTCGAGTTGAGCATGGCGGGGGAACAGGTGGTCGCGGCGCTGGGGATGCTCCCCGAAGCGCAGCGCGAGGCTCTCGTGCTCGCCTACTACGGCGGCTACAGCCAGAGCGAGATCGCCGTCCTGAGCAAGACGCCGCTGGGGACGATCAAGACACGGATGAGAGACGGGCTCACACGCCTGCGGAGCGAGATGGGGGTGATCGCATGAACGAGCGGGAGTTCGCCGAACTGTCGGCCGGACACGCGCTGAACGCTCTGTCCGCCGAGGACGAGCGACGGTACGCGGACGCTCTCCATGCGCATCCGGAGTGGCGGGAGCTGACCGAAACGGATGCCGAGGACGCCGTACATCTGGCATCGACGGTCGCCGACGTCGCGCCTCCGGCATCGGTCCGCGACGCCCTGTTGGCGCGGATCGCGCAGACGCCGCAGGGCGCGCCTGTCTCGGGGCGGCCGACGACGGCAGAGATCCTTTCGGCAGATCAGGCATCGAGCGCATCCGCTGACGATGCACGGGCGCCGTCGACCGCACGCCGCCGGAGCCGGTTGATGTTCGTGCTCGCCGCCTGTCTCGTCCTCATCGTCGGCATCGGTGCCGGAGCCGCGGTGGTCATCGGGCAGCTGCAGCGACCGGCATCGGTGGTGGCCCTGGAGCAGATCGAGAGCGCACCGGATGCGCAGGAGGCCTCGGTCGAGCTCGAATCGGGCGGCGTCGCGACGGCTCACTGGTCCGAATCCCTCGGCGAAGCGGTGCTGGTCGCCGATGGGCTGGAACAGCTCGACGAGGACCTGACGTACGAGCTCTGGTACGTGCGGGGAGACGCGCCGGTGTCGGCCGGAGTCTTCGACGTCGACGGCGAGACGAGCACGGCGCTCCTCGAAGGCCAGATGCAGACGGGTGATGCGATCGCGGTCACGATCGAGGCAGCCGGCGGCTCTCCGACCGGAGCCCCGACGACCGATCCGATCATCGTGATCCCGACCGCCTGAGCGCGAGTAGCCTGGAGGGATGCCCGAGTTCCGCCGCCCCGTCCGTCGGCCCTCCGCGTCCTTCGACAACTTCGCCGGGTCGGCAGGAGCCGCCGAGAAATCGCGCATCGCGCACGCCACCGCGTCGGCGCTGATCGCCCGCGCGCGTGCGGACGAGAGCGGCGAGAGCACCGAGCGGCTGATCGCCTTCACCGCCGATCACGGGATCGATGAGATCGCCGAACTGTGGTCCGCGGCTCCTGCGGTCTCCCTGCCAGGGGCCCTCTGGCGGCTCTATCTCCTGCAGCTCGCCATCCACAACGACCCGCAGACCGTGGCGCTGCTCTATGAGCGTGGCAGGGTCGAACTGGCGACGGCCGACACGGTCGTGGCGGGTGCACCCGCACCGGCGTCTCCGGAGGAGCTCGTCGTCCTGATCGATGAGATCCTGCGCGGCGCCTTCCGCGGAGACTTCGCGATCGCTCTCGAACGAGCCGCGGCGTTCTGCAGAGTGCACGCTTCGGGCGCCACGCATGTCGCGGATGACTACGAGACGACCGAGCCGGAACGTGCCACCGAGTTGACGACCAGGGCCCTCCGCCTGAGCACCTACGCCAAGGACCTCGCTGCCTGCGCCAACGCCTGGCGCGCCGGCATCCTGACCTGAGGATCTCGCGCCGCGCGCGGGTATGAAAAGACCGGGCCGCAAGAACGCCTCTCGGCGGAAGGCCGCTCGCAGCGGCAGAAGTTGGAGCCCGGGGTTATGCGGCCCGGCCAATCCATTGTAACGCGAGGGCGCGGCAGGTATTCCCGACGGCGGCATCGGTCGTAGAGTCGATCCATGACCCGGCGCTTCGCTCTGATCATCGATCCCGTACTCGCCTCCGACGAGCGCGCGGACTACTCCGATACGTTCACCGAAGTGGATGCCGCGGCCCCGGCGCTCAGCGTCGGTGAGCTCAGCACCCAGCGGGGAGACGGCGTCTTCGAATCGATCGGCGTCGTCGACTCGCATCCGCAGGAACTCGTGCCGCACCTGCATCGGCTCGCCCATTCGGCGCAGCTGTGCGATCTCCCGGCACCGAACATCGAGCAGTGGCGGCAGGCCGTGCGCGTCGCCGCGGCCGCGTGCCCGTCGGGGGAGTCGGTCATCAAGCTGATCCTCAGCCGTGGCGTCGAGCACGGTCCGACGCCGACGGCGTGGGTGACGGCCGCCCCGGCATCCGATTTCTCCTGGGTGCGCACGGAGGGGGTCCGTGTCGTGACGCTGGACCGGGGTTACGGCCTCGACGCGGCCGAACGCGCGCCGTGGTTGCTGCTGGGAGCGAAGACGCTCTCGTACGCCGTGAACATGGCGGCGCTGCGCGAGGCGGCCAGGCGCGGAGCCGATGATGCGATCTTCCTGTCCAGTGACGGATTCGTGCTCGAGGCCCCGACCGCCTCCCTCATCCTGCGGGTCGGCGACCGGTTCGTCACGCCGGCGCCGAACGGCGGCATCCTGCACGGCACGACGCAGCTGAGCGTGTACGACCACCTGGCATCCCAGGGGTTCACGACCGACTACGCGCAGGTCCCGGCATCCGATCTGGCGAAGGCGGATGCCGCGTGGCTGGTGTCGAGCGTCCGCCTGGCGGCGCCGATCACGGCGATCGACGGGCGTCCGATCCCCGTCGATCGTGCGTTCACGGACGCACTGAACCGCTACCTGCTGTCCCCACGGGACTGATCGCGTCCCGTCCCATAGCCGGAAAACGTGGATCAACCGTTCCGCGCCCGGCGTGTCGGCGGGGGACGCTCCGACCCGGCGTCGAATGATCCGGGTTTTCCGCGTGCATCAACGCGGCAAGAATCGCGGCCTCCACGACCGACCAGTTGCGAACGATCAAGTCGTAGTCGAAACGAAGGGTCTGATAGCCGAGTGCCGCAGCAGCGGCGTCCCGAACGAGGTCCTTGTGGCGCCTATCAGCGCCTTCGTGGTTCTCGCGCCCGTCGGCCTCGACGATCAGCCGGTCACCGATCACGAAGTCGACCTCGCCCACGCCGGGGATCAGCACCTGCGTGCGCACGGCGATCCCGATGCGATGAAGGCGTAGACGAATGAGCGACTCCAACCCGCTGTCGGCGTCGGATCGCGCGAAGCCGACGAGCCAGCGCATCCGGACCGGAAGATGTCGCCACAACCAGGCCAGATCTCCAGGTGAGAGCCTGCTGTGGCGGAGTGCGGACTCCAACGCGGCGAAGAACGTGTCCTCGTCCGTGCAATTCGCGATCTGCAGGAGCACGTTCGCGACCGGTGGCAGCGCTCCGACCCGAACGTGTCCGGCATCCCAGTGGAGTCGGCAACGCGTGCAGTCGGATCGAGCGGTTCCCTTGGCCCCCAACCAGACGTGCCAGTGATCTGGCGTCGCGAGGATCCACAGACCATGCAGTTCTCCGGCGGCAGAGCAGCCCAACGCACCGCCGTGCTCGGCCGCATGGAGCAGAGCACCCGCAGTACCGGCCAGAGCGTAGACACCCTGTCGCGGGCGCAGAATCTCTCCGGCGCGAACGGCTCGAGTGAGTTCTGCTTCGGTCACGCCGAAGCGGCGCAGTTCAGACGTTCGAGCCATGCGTCCGAGCCGCCGGAGGACATCCACCGCCCTTGGGAACATCCCGCGAGCCTGCCTGAGCGTGAACCCTGATGGGCGGCGTCGGCGGCGATTGGGGATGATCTCGCCCGAGTGCGCGGCTGTGCAGGGCGAGTCGCGGAACGGGAAAACCCGGACCATCCGTGCCCCGGACGGCGTGTCGAATGACGACACACCGGAAAGGCGGCAGATGATCCGGGCTTCCCGAACGCAGCGAACCTCAGATCATCCGAAGCGCCCGGAGACGTAGTCCTCGGTGGCCTGCACCGTCGGCGTCGTGAAGATCGACGTGGTGTCGTCGTACTCGATCAGCTTGCCCGGCTTGCCCGTGCCGGCGATGTTGAAGAACGCCGTCCGGTCCGAGACGCGCGACGCCTGCTGCATGTTGTGCGTGACGATCACGATCGTGAACTCGTTCTTCAGCTCGCCGATGAGTTCCTCGATCGCGTAGGTCGAGATCGGGTCGAGCGCGGAGCACGGCTCGTCCATCAGCAGCACCTCGGGCGAGACGGCGATGGCGCGGGCGATGCACAGACGCTGCTGCTGTCCACCGGACAGACCCGAGCCGGGGCGGTCCAGACGGTCCTTGACCTCGTTCCAGAGGTTCGCGCCGGTCAGGGACTTCTCGACCAGGTCGTCGGCCTCGCTCTTGGTGATGCGCTTGTTGTTCAGCTTGACGCCGGCGAGCACGTTCTCCTTGATCGACATCGTCGGGAACGGGTTCGGGCGCTGGAACACCATTCCGACCTGCCGGCGCACGAGCACCGGGTCGACGCCCGGTGCGTACAGGTCCTTGCCGTCCAGCAGCACCTCGCCCTGGACGCGCGCACCGGGGATCACCTCGTGCATGCGGTTCAGGGTGCGCAGGAACGTGGACTTGCCGCAGCCGGACGGGCCGATGAAGGCGGTGACGCTGCGCGGCTGGATGTCGAGGGAGACGCCCTCCACGGCGAGGAAGTCGCCGTAGTAGACGTTGAGGTCATTGACTTCGATGCTCTTGGACACTTCAGTTCCTTCGGGTTGCGGCTCAGCGGCCGTTGGTCTTCGGGGCGAACCACTTCGCGATCAGACGCGCGAGCAGGTTCAGGACCATGACGATCAGGATCAGTGTGAGCGCGGACGCCCATGCGCGGTCGAGGGCCGCTTCGGGGTTCGTGCCCTGGTTCATGTACTGGTTGTAGGCGAAAACCGGCAGGGTCATCATCTGACCGCTGAACAGATTCGTATTCAGGCTCTGCGTGAACCCGGCGGTCAGCAGCAACGGGGCGGTCTCGCCGATGACGCGCGAGATCGAGAGCATGATCGACGTCGTGATACCGGCGATCGACGTCGGCAGCACCACCTTGAGGATCGTCAGCCACTTCGGCACGCCCAGCGCGTACGACGCCTCGCGCAGCTCGTTGGGGACGATGCGCAGCAGCTCCTCACTGCCTCGCACGACGACCGGGGTCATCAGCACTGCCAGGGCGAGGGCACCCATGAAGCCCATCGAGATGCCGGGGCCGAGGATCAGCGCGAACACCGCGTAGATGAACAGACCGGCGACGATCGACGGGATGCCGGTCATCACGTCGACGAAGAACGTGATGCCCTTCGCGATCTTCCCTCGGCCGTACTCGACCAGGTAGATCGACGTCATCAGTCCGACCGGGATCGAGATGACCGCGGCCATCAGGGTGATCAGCACCGTGCCCCAGATGGCGTGCACGATGCCGCCGCCGTCTCCGACGACGTTGCGCATCGAGGAGGAGAAGAACTCGGCGTCGAAACGGGCGAGGCCGTTGGCGACCACCGTCCACAGCAGCGAGATCAGGGGCAGCAGGGCGATGACGAACGCCGTGGCGACGAGCGCCGTCATGAGGCGGTCGACGGCCTTGCGGCGGCTTTCGGCGATCGAGGAGATCACCGTGATCAGCACCATGTAGAACACGATGCCGACGAAGACGGCTCCGGCGACGTTGAAGTCCGCGATGTCCACGCCGATGGAGGCGACGGCGAAGATCACGAACGAGATGACGAAGCATCCGAGGAGCAGGGCCCACGGGGCCCACTTCGGAAGCTTGCCCGAGGTGAGAGCGGCCGAAGGCGCGGGGGCGGTGAGAACGGTCATGTCAGTTCGCTCCGGAGAACTCGGCACGGCGGGCGACGATCCAGCGCGCCAGCGCGTTGACGGCGAAGGTCACGACGAACAGGATGAGTCCGGTCGCGATGAGCGTGTTGACGCCCGTGTCGTGGGCTTCGGGGAACGCCAGCGCGATGTTCGCGGGGATCGGCGTCGGGTTCGTCGAGGTGAGCACGAGGAAGCTGACCACGGCGGACGGCGAGAGCACCATCGTCACGGCCATCGTCTCGCCGAGGGCTCGCCCCAGGGCCAGCATGGCCGCGGAGACCATGCCGCCGCGGGCGAAGGGCAGCACGGCCATGCGGACCATCTCCCAGCGGGTGGAGCCCAACGCGAGCGCGGCCTCCTCGTGGAGCTTGGGAGTCTGCAGGAACACTTCCCGGCAGATCGCGGTCATGATCGGGATGATCATCACGGCGAGCACGATGGCCGCGGTGAAGATGGTGCGGCCGGTGGGGGACACCTGGCCGCCGAAGATGGGGATCCACGCGGCGTTGGCGTTCAGCCAGGCGTACACGGGCTGCAGGAGGGGTGCCAGCACGAGTCCGCCCCAGAGGCCGAAGACGACCGAGGGGACGGCGGCGAGCAGGTCGATGAGGTATCCGAGCACCGATGCGAGTCGACGCGGCGCATAGTGCGAGATGAACAGCGCGATGCCGATGGCGATCGGAGCGGCCATGACGAGCGCCATGAACGACGCCCACAGGGTGCCGAACACGAGCGGCCACACGTAGGACCAGAACGATTCGCCCCGCAGGATGTGATTGCCCGAGGTGTCGGACTCGAACGCCGGGATGCTCTGGATGATGAGGAAGGTCGCGACGGCGGCGAGGACGACGAGGATGACGATGCCCGCGCCGAGCGCGGTGCCGGAGAAGACGCGGTCGCCGAGCCGCTGCTTGGCCTTGATCGGTGCGGGTGGTTCCGTCGCCGTCGTGGTGACGACGGGGACCTGCTCGGTCGTGCTCATGGTCTCCCTGTTTCGGGCGGGTGGATGAAGAGCGGATTCTGGACCCGCTGATGCCCTCGCGTCCTGTCAGGACGCGAGGGCATCAGCGTCAGCGTTCAGCCGGAAGGCTGATGTCAGCCGACCTGGATGAGTTCGATCGCGGCGTTGACCTTCTCGCGAAGGCCGTCCGAGATGGGAGCGTTGCCGGCGTTCTCGGCGGCGGCGTCCTGGCCCTCGGCGCTGGCGACGTACGTGAAGTACTCCTTGACGAGGGTCGCGACGTTCTCGTCCTCGTACTGCTCGCAGCCGATCAGGTAGCTGACCAGCGCGATCGGGTAGGCGCCGTCCGCTGCGGCAGCGGGGTCGACGGCGAATGCGAGGTCGCCCTCGCCGCGGCCCTCTTCGAGAGCGGCGCCCTCGACGAGCTGCGAAGCGGCCTCTGCCGAGTACGCGACGAACTCGCCGTTGACGCCGACGTGCACCTGGCCGAGGTCGCCGACCTGCGATGCGTCGGCGAAGCCGATGGTGCCGTTGCCGGAGGTGATCGCCTGGACGACGCCCGAGGTGCCCTGTGCGGCCTCGCCGCCCTGGATCGGCCACTCGTCCGAGACCTCGTAGGTCCAGATCTCCGGCGCGGTCGCCGAGAGGTAGTTCGCGAAGGTCTCCTGCGTGCCGGACGGGTCCGAACGGTGCACGGGCGTGATCGCGAGGTCCGGCAGGGTGGCGTCCGGGTTCAGCGTCGCGATGGCCTCGGAGTTCCAGTTGGTGATCGTGCCGGCGAAGATGCCCGCGATCGTGGCGGCATCCAGGTTCAGCGTGTCGACGCCCTCGAGGTTGAAGGCGACGGCGACCGGCGAGATGTAGACGGGGATCTCGACGATGTCATCGGTGGCGCAGGTGCCGAAGCCGCCCGCGGTGATCTCCTCGGCGTTGAACGCGCGGTCGGAGCCGATGAAGTTGCTCGCGCCGGCGAGGAAGTTCTCGCGGCCCGTGCCGGAGCCGGTGGGCTCGTAGTTGATCGTGACGCCCTCGTTCGCGGTCTGGAAAGCGGCGACCCAGGCCTCCTGGGCGGCCGTCTGCGAGGACGCGCCGGTCGCGTCCAGCGTGCCGGACAGCGTGGACTCGGAGGGCTCTTCGGAGGAGCCGCCGGCGGGAGCCTCGTTCGCGGCACAGCCGGCGAGTGCGAGAGCGGCGACGGCGCCGACGGCGCCGATACGTGCGATTCGGGAGATCTTCACTGTGGATCCTTCGATCGATGATGGGTGGGGCCCGGTGCAGGGCACACAGTGACGCTAGGGGTGACGGTTAACGAGACTCTCCCGCGCAGGTAAACGAGAGGTGAACGGGCGGCAACCCTCTGGGGTGCCCGCCGCACGCCATCAGACCGTCGGGACGTGCGTCTCGATCGCGATGATCCCCGAGCCGGGGTTCGTCGTCGACAGATGCACGACGGAGAATGCGGCGACCTCGAGCGCGGACGCGCTGGACACGTAGGAGCCGCGCAGCGTGCCCGTCGCCAGCGCGATCTCGGTGAGCACATCGGGCAGCACAGGTCCGTGGCTGCAGATCACCGCCGGCTTTCGCGACCGCACCCGTTTGCCGATGACGGCGCGGACGTCGGAGTATCCGTCTTCCCAGGCATCCTGACTCAGGCGAGGCGTCTCGACCGGCACTCGTTCCAGCGCCCTCGCGAGCGGAGCGACGGTCTGCACGCACCGGACAGCGTCGCTGGTGACGATCTTGCGCACACCGAATGCGCGCAGCGGGCCGACGATCGCCTTCGCCTGGCGCTTGCCCCGCTCGGTCAGCGGGCGACCGGCATCCGGACCATCCCACTCCGACCGGGACATCGCCTTCGCATGACGCAGCGCGATCACGGGGAACGTGTGCAGCACGCCGTCGTCCACGAGCGTCTCGAACGAATCCAGGATCTCGGTATCCACGGGATAGCTCAGCTGGGCGCGCGCCTTCTTCAGACTCACCCACTCGATGGCGGCGATCTCTCCGTTGGGAACGAAGGTCGAGCGGCGGATCGCCTCCTCGGTCGCCTCCGCAGCCCAGTAGTGCACGACCTTCTGACGCTTCGGGCGCATGAAGTAGCGGCTCACCCCGACGGGAACTCCGAGCGAGACTCGGATGCCGGTCTCCTCATGCACCTCTCGGACGGCGGTCTCGGCGAGCATCTCGCCGGGGTCCACCTTCCCCTTGGGGAGCGTGACGTCGCGGTACTTCGTCCGGTGGATCAGCAGGATGCGCAGCTTGGAATCGACCAGACGCCACACGACGGCCCCTGCCGCGTACACGGCCTTGTCGTCGCGCACCACCTCGAGGGGCGTGCCGTGCTGCGTCCGCCCGAGGCTCATCGCACCGAACGGCTCCGACGCCGCCTGCGGATCTGGCTCATGGTCTTATCCTGCAGGTCGATGAGCGGCTTGCCCGCGGCATCCACGGTGTGGCGCATCCAGACGCCGCCTTCGCCGAGATGCCAGGAGTTGGTTCCGTCGTCCATGGCGAGGTCGAACAGCGTGATGAGCTCCTCGACGTGCGCTGGGTCGACGACGCGGACCAGGGCCTCGACACGGCGGTCCAGGTTGCGGTGCATCATGTCGGCGCTGCCGATGTGCACCTGCGGGTCGCCGTTGTTGTGGAACGCGAAGATCCGGGAGTGCTCGAGGTATCGCCCGAGGATGCTGCGCACGGTGATGTTGTCCGTGATCCCCGGCAGATCCGCGCGCAGGCTGCAGATGCCGCGCACCCACACGTCGACCTTCACGCCGGCCGCGCTGGCGCGATACAGCCCGTCGATGATCTCCTCATCGACCATCGAGTTGACCTTGATCCGGATGTGCGCCGGCTTGCCGTCGACGGCGTTCTGCCGCTCGTTATCGATATGGCGCAGCAGACCCTTGCGCAGGTGCAGCGGTGCGACGAGCAGACGCTTGAACTTCTTCTCGATCGCGTATCCGCTGAGCTCGTTGAACAGGCGGGTGAGGTCCTTGCCGACCTGCGGGTCGGCGGTGAACAGGCCGAAATCCTCGTAGATGCGGCTGGTCTTCGGGTTGTAGTTACCCGTTCCGACGTGCGAGTAGTGCCGCAGCATCCCGTCTTCCTCGCGGATGACGAGTGCGAGCTTGCAGTGCGTCTTCAACCCGACCAGGCCGTAGACCACATGGACGCCGGCCTTCTCGAGCTTGCGCGCCCACACGATGTTGTTGGCCTCGTCGAAGCGCGCCTTCACCTCGACCAGCGCGAGAACCTGCTTGCCGGCTTCGGCCGCATCGATGAGCGCCTGCACCACGGGGCTGTCGCCCGAGGTACGGTACAGGGTCTGCTTGATGGCGAGCACGTGCGGGTCGCGCGCTGCCTGCTCGAGGAACGCCTGCACGCTGGTCGCGAAGGACTCGTACGGGTGGTGCACGAGCACGTCGCGCTTGCGGATGCTGGTGAAGATGTCCCTGCGCTCGTTGTTGTCGCCCGGCTGGAAGGCCAGCGCGGTCGTCGGCAGGTGCGGCGGGTAGCGCAGATCGGGGCGCTGGATGCGGCTGAGGTCGAACAGACCGCGCAGATCGAGCGGCCCGGGGAGGCGGTAGACCTCCTTGTCCGTGATGTCGAGCTCCTTCACGAGCAGGTCGAGCGTGAGGTCGTCCATGTCGTCCGTGATCTCGAGACGGATCGGCGGACCGAACCGGCGGCGCAGCAGCTCGGCTTCCAGCGCCTGGATGAGGTTCTCGCTCTCATCCTCTTCGATCTCGACGTCCTCGTTGCGCGTGAGACGGAACGCGTGGTGGTCGAGGACCTCCATGCCGGGGAACAGGTCGCCGAGGTGGTTGGCGATGAGCTCCTCGAGGCGGAGGAACCGCTTGATCTCGCTGGCTCCTGGAACCTCGACGAAGCGGGGGAGCATCGGCGGCACCTTGAGGCGCGCGAACTCCTGCCGTCCGGTGCGGGCGTTGCGGATGCGGATCGCGAGGTTCAGCGACAGACCGGAGATGTAGGGGAAGGGGTGCGCAGGGTCGACCGCGAGGGGCATGAGCACCGGGAACACGTGGGCCTGGAAGTACTCGCCCAGGGCGTCGCGCTCGCCGGCGGTGAGCTCGCTCCACTCCGAGATCTCGATCCCGGCATCCGCCAGCGCTGGGCGGACCGAGTTCGTCCAGACACCGGCGTGTCGGAGTTGCAGAGCGTGCGCCTCCCGCGAGATGTCCGAGAGCACGTCCGACGGAGCGCGCCCGACGTTGGTCGGCACGGCGAGGCCCGTGATGATGCGGCGCTTGAGGCCGGCCACGCGGACCATGAAGAACTCGTCGAGGTTGCTCGCGAAGATGGCGAGGAAGTTGGCCCGCTCGAGTTCGGGGAGCGCCGGATCTTCGGCCAGCTCGAGCACACGCTGATTGAACGCGAGCCAGCTGAGCTCACGATCGAGGTAGCGGTGGTCGGGAAGCTGTGCGTCCTCGAAACCGAGAGCGTCGAAGTCGTCGTCCTCCGCGTCTCCGAGACCGGCATCGGCGAGTGAGGGATCCATCATGGGATTCATCTAAGCACCGCCAGGTGACGCGCGCGTGAACG
This sequence comes from Microbacterium sp. M, assembly GCF_045181065.1. GTDB lineage: Bacteria > Actinomycetota > Actinomycetes > Actinomycetales > Microbacteriaceae > Microbacterium. Next base: position 1,031,301 of record NZ_CP173721.1, read on the forward strand.
CGTCGCCTCAGCGGGCACCGGCGAGTTGGTCATCCTCGTAGATGTTGAAGCGGTAGCCGACGTTGCGGACCGTGCCGATGATCTGTTCGGCATCGCCGAGTTTGGCGCGCAGGCGCCTGACGTGCACGTCGACGGTGCGGGTTCCGCCGAAGTAGTCGTACCCCCACACCTCGCTGAGCAGCTGCTCTCGGGTGAAGACGCGCGACGGGTGGGTGGCGAGGAAATGCAGGAGCTGGAACTCCTTGTACGTGAGGTCCAGCGCGCGGCCGTGGAGCTTGGCGGAGTAGGACTGCTCATCGATCGTGACGCCTGAGGCCTGCACGCGAGCGGGCTCCGACTTCTCCTCGCTGCGGGCGATCGCGAGTCGGATGCGGGCGTCGGTCTCGGCGGGCCCCGCGGTCGACAGCAGGACGTCGTCGATGCCCCAATCGCCCGACACCGCACTCATCCCGCCCTCTGTGACGACGAGCAGCAGCGGAGCATCCTGACCCGTGGTGCGCAGCAGCTTGCACAGCGATTTCGCGCCGGCGAGGTCGTGCCGTCCATCCACGATGACGATGTCGCTCTCGGGCGCGGAGACGAGCTGGGCCGGCTCCGCGGGGATCTGACGAACACGGTGGCTGAGCAGATCGAGGGCGGGCAGGACCGACTCCGCAGTGGGAGCAGATGTCAGAACCAGAAGCAGGGCCACGCAACGTCCTTTCGGGCGTCCATGACCGTCGCCCTTGACGACGATCGCGAGCGACGCCGTGCGCCCATGATACCGATGCCGGTGCCGTACATGTCGCGCGGAGGGTCGGATGGGGGACAATGAAGGCATGTCCGAACCCGCTCTGGCTCCTCGCAACGCCTTCACCGGGATGATCGTCGTCTGGGCGGTGGCGCTGCTCGCGGCCGTGGCGATCGGCATCTTCGTCGTCGAGCCGTGGCGGATGCCGTCGCTGCTGGTGGCATTCGGCGGCGTCGTGCTGCTCGCGTTCGCCACGCAACTGGGATACGGCCTGACGCACGGCTTCATCGTGCGGGTCTCGGCCAGCATCATGGGAGCGCTTCTGCTGATGGGCGTCATCTCGGTCGGCTTCGGCCTCGCCGCCATCTCCACCGCGGGGTAGAGTGACGGTATGGATCTTTTCGCGCTCGAGCTCTTCTTCATCGGTCTGCTCGGCCTCGCGAGCCTCGCGATCGTGTTCGTCTCCGGAGTCGTTCTGCGGAACCTCTTCCGCGGCCAGCGCTGATCGATCGTGCTCGAGCTGCCGACCGACCTCCCCGCGGATCTCGTTCCGCTCTCCTGGCTCCTGGGCGTCTGGGAGGGCACCGGCGTCATCGACTATCAGGCCGGTGACCACCACTACGAGGGCGAGTTCACGCACCGCGTGAGCTTCAGCCACGACGGCGGGCCGTATCTGAACTACTCCGCGACCGGATGGCTCGCCCGCGGCGATGGCGAGGAGTCGGTGCCCCTGGTCGCCGAGACCGGATTCTGGCGCATCGCACGTCCGGCCGGTCCGACCGACGCGGGCCCCGCGCTGCTGCCGCCGATCGAAGACGCCCCCGCCCGCACGGTCGACGACGTCGAGCTGCTGCGCGCTGAGTCCGGTGGATTCCCGCTCGAGGTCTCGATCGCGCACTCCGACGGCGCGCTCGAGCTGTACCTCGGTGAGATCGCCGGTCCGCGCATCGACATCGCGACCGATGCCATCGTCCGCGGCGCCGGAGGCAAGGACTACGCCGCGGCCACCCGCATGTACGGGCTGGTCGACGGCCATCTGCTCTGGGCGTGGGACATCGCGGCGCTCGGTTCCGAGCTCGGCTCTCACGCGTCCGCTCGTCTGGCCAAGGTATGACGGGTTTCGCGGATCTTCCCGGCGCCGTACTGGATGACGGCGTCGTCGCGCACTACGGCGAGCCGATGCGCGAACAGCGGCGTCTGCTGTCCGGAGACGCCGTCGTGCTGCTCGGCGACCGCACCGTCATCGAGGTCGCCGGTCCGGAGCGACTGAGCTGGCTCGACTCGTTCACCTCCCAGGCCACCACGCGGCTCGCACCGGGGGAGAGCAGCGAATTGCTGATCCTCGACCCGCAGGGGCACGTCGAGCACGCCGCCGGCATCGTCGACGACGGCTCCTCGGCCTGGCTCATCGTCGACACCGGAGATGCCGAAGCGCTGCTGGGCTGGCTGAAGCGAATGGTGTTCCGCTCGCAGGTCACGATCGAACCGCACCCTGAGCGCGCACTGCTCGGGTTCTTCGCGGGCGGTGCGGCCGGGGCCGCGCTCGCCGGAGCGCTCGTCTGGGCGGATCCCTGGGAGCACGTGCAGGTCGGTGGGCACCAGTACGCCGACGTCGCCGAGCATCCGTCCACCGGCTACGCCTGGCGCATCGCCATCCTCGAAGCGGATGCCGCGGCATCCGTGGCCGGATCCGTGGAAGCCGCAGGGCTGCTGGCGGCCGAGGCGCTTCGGATCGCAGCCTGGCGTCCACGGTGGGCCTCCGAGGTCGACGAACGATCGCTGCCGCACGAGACCGACTGGATCCGCAGCGCCGTGCACCTGAACAAGGGCTGCTATCGGGGACAGGAGACGGTGGCGAAGGTGCACAACCTCGGTCACCCGCCGCGCCGCCTCGCTGCGCTGCACCTGGACGGCAGCGACGATGTGCTGCCCGCGCCCGGTTCGCCCGTGTTCGCGGGGGATGCCGAGGTCGGACACGTGACATCGGTCGCACGCCATCACGAGGACGGCCCGATCGCGCTGGCGATCCTTTCGCGCCGCGCGCCGGACGGCGACCTCATCGTGCGCGCCGACGGCGTGGACGTCGCCGCGGCGCAGCAGATCATCGTCCCGGCCGATGCCGGTGCCACGGCGGACGTCCCCAAGCTCACGCGCCTCTCCCGCCGCACCTGACACCGCCGCCGTATCGAGCGCGAGCATCGCGATTCGAGACGGAACTGCTGCTGTCCGACAGCGCCAAGGCGAAAGGCGCGCGGAAGCGTTCGCGGCGCCGGGCTACAGTGTTCTGATGCCCGTTGATGAGAAATCCCGCGTGCGCTGGCGCGATCTCCCTGCGGCTCTGCGTGCCGAGGCAGCGCGCGTGCTCGGCGGGCGGGTGATCTCGGCAGTCAGCCAGCACGACGGATTCTCTCCGGGCAGCGCGGATCGCATCGTCACGGCCGATGGCGCGCGCGCCTTCGTCAAGGCGGTCCGGCAGGCGCATGACGCAACGTGCTTCGATCTGCATCGACGAGAGATCGCGGTGATGCGTGTCATCCCTGACGGTGTGCGCGCTCCTCGGCTGCTGGGCACGTACGAGCGAGAGGGCTGGGTGGCACTCATCATCGAGGACATCGACGGAGAACACCCAGGGACGCAGAACGACGGGTCGCAGATCGAATCCATCCTGGATGCCCTCGCGACGCTTCCCGAGATCGCCGCGGACGCGTTCGAAGCGCTGCCCCGTGCGGCCGACGAATTCGTCGGCGAGCGCGACAGCTGGAGACATCTCGAATCCGAAGGCATCGAGCTGCCGGCCTGGGCGAGCGCATCGTCGCCGCGTCTGCGCGCGGCGGCAGAACGCGTGTGCGACGTCGTGGACGGCGCGCATCTGCAGCATCTGGACTGCCGTGCCGACAACGTGCTGGTCGACGGCGCAGGCGCGGCGTGGATCATCGACTGGCCTTGGGCCGGCGTCGGGGCGCGCTGGATCGACGGACTCATGTATCTGTTCGACGCCCGGCTGCGTGGCGAACGGTTTGACGCCGAGCAGGTGCTGGCTACACAAGAGGTCTTCGCGGGAGTGGGCCCTGACGACATCGATTCTGTGCTCGCCGGGCTGACAGGGCGGTACTTCCAGAAAGCCTCTTGGCCGGCGCCTGCAGGCATGCCCACGCTCCGTGCTTTCCAGTACAGCGAGGCACTCGCCGGGGCGGACTGGTTGCGCGAACGCTGGGGATGACATCCGCGCGTTCACCATCTTCGAACGGGCTTCCGCGATGAAGGTCACGAAGAGCGAGGCGCGACCGCCGACCACGGCACGGTCAGCTCGCCCAGACGCCACCGGCTGCGGCCGCCGAGCACGGGCCATCCCTGCGCCTTCAGCGCCGTCGCCGCGGCGATGAACCGCTGAGTCGCACCGAACGTCGACAGGGGAGCGGCTCTGTCCCACTCCCGGTCGAAGCCGACGAGCAGATCGTGCACACGCTCGCCGGGGACGTTCCGATGGATGAGCGCCTTCGGCAGGCGCTCTGCGACGATTCCCGGCCTCTCGAGCTCGGCCAGTCGCAGTGAGATCGTGAAGCGCGCCGGCACTCCGTCCGCGGTCACATCCACCCAGCTCGCGATCCGGCCGAGCTCGTCGCACGTTCCCTCGACGAACAGTCCGCCGGTCGCCAACCTGCCCGCGACCGTCCGCCAGGCGTCTGCGACGTCCGCCTCGTCGTACTGACGCAGCACGTTCATCGCCCGGATGATCGCGGGACGTCGTCCGCCCGAGACGGGCACTTCGAACCCGCCTCGCTCGAACGACACCCGGATGCCGGAGTCGAAGGGCGTGCGACCGGCACGGACCTCGGCGAGCTGGTCGCGGGCGGTCGACACGCGCGCGGGGTCGAGCTCGAGGCCGAGGACCTCGGCATCCGGGCGCACACGAGCGAGACGCGTGGCGAGCTCGAGCGCCGTGACTCCACTGGCGCCGTAGCCGAGGTCGATGACGAGAGGGTCCGAAGCCGCGCGGAACGCGGCCGAAGCGGCGATCCACCGATCGTTGCGCCGCAGGCGGTTGGTGCCGGTGGTGCCGCGCGTCGGCCTGCCGAGCGGAGATGACGCCATGGGTCAATCCTGGCAGGGCTGCTCGATAAGCTGGAATCATGACGCGCACCCTGATCCTGCTCCGCCATGGCCGGAGCGAATGGAACGAACTGAACCTGTTCACCGGCTGGGTGGACGTCCGCCTGAACGCACAGGGCGAGGCCGAGGCACGCCGCGGTGGCGAGCTGCTCGCCGAGGCGGACCTCCTGCCCGATGTGCTGCACACCTCGCTGCTGAGCCGCGCGATCCAGACCGCCAACATCGCGCTGGACGCCGCCGACCGCCTGTGGATCCCCGTGACCCGTTCGTGGCGTCTGAACGAGCGGCACTACGGCGAGCTGCAGGGCAAGGACAAGGCCGAGACGCTCGAGCAGTTCGGACCCGAGCAGTTCCAGCTGTGGCGTCGCTCGTTCGACGTGCCGCCGCCCGAGCTCGACGACGCCAGCGAGTTCAGCCAGGTGAACGACCCGCGGTACGCGGGCATCGACGGCGAGGTGCCGCGCACCGAGTCGCTCAAGCTCGTGATCGACCGCCTGCTGCCGTACTGGGAGAGCGCGATCGTCCCCGATCTGGAGGCCGGCAAGACGGTTCTCGTCACTGCGCACGGCAATTCGCTGCGCGGCCTCGTCAAGCACCTCGAGGGCATCAGCGACGACGACATCGCCGAACTCAACATCCCCACCGGCATCCCGCTGGTGTATGAGCTCGACGAGAACAACGTCCCGACCGGTCCTGGTCGCTACCTCGACCCCGAGGCCGCCGCAGCCGGCGCCGCCGCGGTCGCCGCGCAGGGCAAGAAGTAGGACGACACGACGAAGGCCGGATGCTGTCGCAGCATCCGGCCTTCGTCATGAACGGGTCAGGCGTGCCCGAGCTCCTGCTGCTCTGCCACCTGGGCTTCGAGCGCCAGCGCGATGTCCTCTTCCTGGACGGCCCAATCGCCGGTGGAGAGGTAGACGACCTTCTTGGCGACGGCGACCGCGTGGTCGGCGAAGCGCTCGTGATAGCGGCTGGCGAGCGTCGCGTCGACGGTCGCGTGCGCTTCGCCCTTCCAATTGTCGCTGAGCACCTTCTCGAAGACGCTGGCGTGCAGCTCGTCGACGTCGTCGTCCGCGTTGCGGATCGCGTCGGCGAAGCGGAGGTCCTGCGTGCGCAGCAGCTCGCTGAGGGTGCGCGAGATCTCGACATCCAGCTCGCCCATCTTGGTGAAGGTGCCCTTGAGGCCCTTCGGGATGGCGCGCTCGGGGAAGCGAAGTCGTGCGAGCTGGGCGATGTGCTCGCTCATGTCGCCCATCCGCTCCAGAGACGCGCTCACGCGCAGGGCCGTGACGACGATGCGCAGGTCGCGGGCGACCGGCTGCTGGCGTGCCAGGATCTCGATGGCCTGCTCGTCCAGGGCGACCGCGAGCAGGTCGATCTTGGCGTCGTCGGCGATGACCTCTTCGGCGAGACCGACGTCGCTCGTCGCGAAGGCGCGGGTCGCCTTGTCGATCGAAACCGTGACGAGATCGGCGATCTCCACGAGGCGGGACTGAAGGTCCTCAAGGGACTGGTGGAAGACTTCGCGCATGTGCGGCGCAACCTTTCGGGTCTCAGCGGCGTGGTACGGCCGATCGGTGGGCGCAGCGCCTCGTGCGGGCCCGAAGCGATTGTGTTCGTCGAAGGTTAACGAACGGTGCCCAGAACGTGAATAGTAGTTCGTCACGACCCGCTGTGGCGCGGAAACCCGCAGAAGTCGTGGTGAACGCACTCTACGCTTGTTCTATGACCACGCCGCAGATCGCGCTGCTCGCCCTCGCCATCGGTGTGCTCATCGGCGCGGGGATCTGCGGCCTGATACTGCTCGCCTACCGGGCCCGTGCGGAGGCCGAAGCCGAGACGTCGACGACGATTCCGCCGGGCATCACGGACGTCCTGCTCAGCATGGAGGATGCCGCCTGCGTCGTCGACGCATCCGGACTCGTGCTGGCGACTTCGCACGCCGCCGAGCTCTTCGGGATCGTGAGCGGCTCGACGCTGGAGAACCAGGAACTGCGTCAGCTGGTGCGCACCGTCCGCTCCACCGGCGCATCGGAGACCGAGACCATGCGCATCAGGCGCACCGGCACGACGCTGGACCCCCGGCTCGTGTCCGCGCGTGCCAGCGCGGTCGGCGCCCGGCTGACCCTCCTCGTCATCCGCGACGTCACTGAACAGGAGCGCCTCGATGAGATGCGCCGAGACTTCGTCGCGAACACCAGCCATGAGCTCAAGACACCTGTGGCCTCGGTGAGTCTGCTGGCCGAGGCCATCGAGTCGGCCGCCGACGATCCGGCTCAGGTGCGGGCGTTCGCGAGCCGCATCTCGGCGGAGGCGACGCGTCTCGGGCAGCTCACGGGGCGCATCATGAGCCTCTCTCGGCTGCAGGCGGCCGACGGGCTCACCGATGTCGCCATCGTCGCGATCGACGAAGTGGTCGCGGCATCCATCGAGGCGCACGCTATCCAGGCCGACTCCGCGGGGGTCGAGCTCGCCAGAGGCGGCGACCGCGACATCTGGGTGCGCGGCGACGCGCAGATCCTGATCGAGGCCGTCGGAAACCTCATCGCGAACGCGATCGTCTACTCACCGCGCGGATCGCGCGTCGGCGTCGGCGTCAGGGCCGCCGAGGGCGTGGTCGAGATCGCCGTGTCCGATCAGGGGATCGGCATCTCGGAATCCGATCGTGAGCGGATCTTCGAGCGCTTCTACCGCGCGGACGAAGCGCGCTCGCGCCGCACCGGCGGCACCGGGCTCGGCCTGTCGATCGTCAAGCACGCGATCCATCGCCACAGCGGCGAGGTGCGGGTCTGGTCCCGCCCCGGCCGTGGATCGACCTTCACCATCCGCCTTCCGCGAATCGATGCCCCCGAGCCGGAGGACATCAGCAGGAAGACCAAGAAGAAGCGCACGAAGAAGGCCGCGAAAGCGGCTCGCGCACGAACCGGAGAGAGCGTATGACCCGCATCCTTCTCGTCGAGGACGAACCAGATCTCGCCGATCCCCTTGCCTATCTGCTGCGTCGTGAGGGCTACGAGGTCGAGATCGCCGAAGACGGCCCTGGTGCGCTGAACGCGTTCCGCGAGCAGGGCGCCGACATCGTGCTGCTCGATCTGATGCTCCCGGGGATGCCGGGGACCGAGGTGTGCCGCCAGATCCGATCGACCTCGGCGGTTCCGATCATCATGCTCACGGCGAAGGACTCCGAGGTGGACATCGTCGTCGGGCTCGAGCTCGGTGCGGACGATTACATCACCAAGCCCTATTCGTCCCGCGAACTGCTCGCGCGCATGCGCGCCGTGCTGCGCCGCGTCGTGCAGGCCGAGAGCGAACTCGACGAGCGCGTGCTGGACGGCGGGCGCGTGAGCCTCGACATCGACCGGCACACGGTCACGGTCGCAGGTTCCCAGATCAACATGCCGCTGAAGGAATTCGAACTGCTCGAGGTCCTGATGCGCAACTCGGGTCGCGTGCTCACCCGGGGGCAGCTGATCGATCGCGTCTGGGGCAGCGACTACTTCGGCGACACCAAGACGCTGGACGTGCACATCAAGCGCATCCGATCGCGCATCGAGGAGAATCCGTCCGACCCGACGATGCTCGTGACCGTCCGCGGTCTCGGCTATCGATTCGAGGGCTGAACGCACGCCATGCGAAGAAGGCCGGTCACCCGTTGCGGGGACCGGCCTTCTTCGATGTTCGGGATGCTGAGGCTCAGTGCTCCTCGGACTCCGAAGCGTCCGGCTTGTCGGTGGGCACCGGCGTCTCGGTGGGGACGCTGACCTCGTCGTCGATGCGGATCTCCTCCTCAGCGGGCTCCGGCACGAGGTCGGAGTAGTAGGGGAGGGCGCCGTCCAGCACGGGGACGTTGACCGCGTCGCCGGTGCCGTCGCCGGACTGGAAGTAGACCTCGACCGTGGAGCCGGGGGCGAAGGTCAGATCGCCGTCGGCGTCCGCGCTGTCCAGCAGCAGCGGCTCTTCGTTCGCGCCGAGGCTGACGGTCTCTTCGGCCGGGACCTCGACTTCGAAGGGCTCGAGACCCTGCAGCTCCACCGTGACCACGACGTCCTCGTCGGTCGGGTTCACGAACGCCGCGACCAGGTTGCCCAGTTCGCCGCTCTCGTCGGCGATGATCATCGCGTTGCGGATGGCGACGGGGCCGGAGGAGTCGGCGACGTTCACCCCGTCGGACGCCGAGTAGGCGATGGTGCTCGCCTGGGGGGTGATGAAGGTGCACCCCGTCGCACCCGTCAGCACGACAGCGCTGAGAACGACAGACGCAACAAGGCGCGATTTCACGGGTCCTCCTGAGATGCGGCGGGAAATGCACGTCCATTCTATGCGTACGCCGGGGTGGCCGTCGGGACGGAGGGGGCGCAAACCTTAGTGCATGTCGCCTGTGGTATCCTGGAGGTTGCCGAAAGGACACGCTTTTATGCTTTTTGAGGTTGGCGAGACCGTCGTCTATCCGCACCACGGAGCCGCGACGATCATCGAGGTCAAGGACCGTATCATCAAGGGCGAGACGAAGAAGTATCTGAAGCTCAACGTCACGCAGGGGGATCTGATCATCGAGGTCCCCGCCGAGAACGTCGACCTCGTCGGGGTCCGCGACGTGATCGGCAAAGAAGGGCTCGACCACGTGTTCGAGGTGCTGCGCGCCCCGTTCACCGAGGAGCCGACCAACTGGTCGCGTCGCTACAAGGCGAACCTCGAGAAGCTCGCTTCGGGTGACGTGATCAAGGTCAGCGAGGTCGTTCGCGATCTCTGGCGCCGCGATCAGGACCGCGGCCTGTCCGCGGGCGAGAAGCGCATGCTGGCGAAGGCTCGTCAGATCCTCATCTCCGAGCTCGCGCTCGCGGAGAAGATCGACGAGGACAAGGCCGGCGCCCTCCTCGACGAGGTGCTCGCTTCCTGAACGGATGACTTACGAGAAAAGGCGGATGCTTCGGCATCCGCCTTTTCTCGTCTGCGCAGGTAACGTGAGAGCGTGACCGTGCTGCCCGTACCCGATACCGCCATCATCGTCGTCGCGGCCGGATCGGGCACGCGTCTCGGCGCCGGCGCCCCCAAGGCGCTCGTGGGGATCGATGAGCGTTCGATCCTGCGCCATGCGCTCGACGGCGTGTTCGCCGCGGCGCCGATGCAGGTGATCGTCGTCGCACCGGTCGGATTCGAGGGAGAGGCCGAGAGCGAGTTGCGCGCTGCCGCCGGCGATCGTGCGGATCTCGGCAGAGTCGTCACGGGCGGGGCCACCCGCCAGATGTCCGTGGCGGCCGGGCTCGGTGCGCTGTGGGGCGATGTCACCTGCGTGCTCGTGCACGATGCCGCACGGGCACTGACGCCCGCGGCGCAGATCGACGCCGTCGTCCAAGCGGTCGCCGGCGACGCGGGGGCGATCCCGGTGCTGCCGGTCGTCGATACCCTCAAGCGCGTCGAGGGTGCGGCGGTCGTCGGCGGCGTCGACCGATCCGAGCTCGCCGCGGCTCAGACGCCGCAGGGATTCCCGAGGCTTCCTCTGGAAGCCGCCTATGCGACCGCTCTGTCCTCCGGAATCGAGTACACCGACGATGCGGCGCTGTACGCCGCGGCAGGACACGACGTGCACCGCATCGCGGGGTCGCAGCGCGCGTTCAAGATCACGACGCCCGCCGATCTGGAACGTGCGCGGCATCTGCTGGGCGCCGTGGCGTCCGCTCCGGTCATCCCGGTCGTGGGGGTCGGCACGGACGTGCACGCCTTCGGCGGCGACGGGAACCTCTGGCTCGCCGGCCTGGAATGGCCCGGGGAGCCTGCGCTCTCCGGGCACTCGGACGGGGATGCCGTGGCTCACGCGATCGTCGACGCGCTGCTGGGGGCCGCAGGCCTCGGCGACATCGGCCAGCACTTCGGTACGTCGCATCCGGAGTATGCGGGAGCGCACGCCCATGTCTTCCTCGCCCGCACGCTCGAACTGGTGAACGAGGCGGGCTGGAGCATCGGCAACGTGTCTGTGCAGTTCCAGGGGAATCGGCCGCGATTCAGCGCCCGCCGCACCGAGGCCGAACAGGCGCTGTCGAGTGCGCTCGGGGGAGCGCCCGTGACGGTATCGGCGACGACCACCGACGGTCTCGGGTTCCCCGGCCGCGGCGAGGGGATATCGGTGACCGCGATCGCAGTTCTCGTGCCGGACGCTTCACGGATCCGATGACGAATCACGGAGGTTTTTCCCCGATCCCTTCGTGATTCGTCACAGTGTCCGTGATTCGTCGCACCGGGCGGCCGTTCAGCACCGCCCCGGTAGGCTGTTGCAGTGACCATCCGTCTCTACGACACCCGCGCACAGCAGCTGCGCGACTTCGTGCCTCTCGACCCCGAGAACATCACGATGTACGTGTGCGGACCCACGGTGCAGTCCGGCCCGCACATCGGGCATGTGCGCAGCGCCCTGAGCTACGACATCCTGCGGCGTTGGCTGCAGCACCGCTACGGGCGCGTCACGGTCGTGCGCAATGTCACGGACATCGATGACAAGGTGCTCGCGAACGGCACGGACGCCGAACCCTGGTGGGCTCTGGCATACCGGATGGAGCAGGAATTCGCCGCGGCCTACACCGGCATCGGCATCCTGCCTCCGACGTACGAACCCCGCGCGACCGGCTCGATTCCGCAGATGCAGGAGCTGATCCAGACGCTCATCGAGCGCGGGCACGCCTACGCGGCTCCGGACGGATCAGGAGACGTGTACTTCGATGTGCGCTCCTGGCCGGCATACGGCGAACTCACGCGGCAGTCCATCGACGCGATGGAGGCCGCAGAAGACGCCGACCCTCGAGGCAAGCGCAACCCGCAGGACTTCGCCCTTTGGAAGGGCGCCAAGCCGGACGAGCCGGCGGATGCCGTGTGGCACTCGCCCTGGGGCGACGGTCGCCCCGGATGGCACATCGAATGCTCCGCCATGTCGAAGCGGTATCTCGGCGCCGAGTTCGACATCCACGGCGGCGGACTCGACCTGCGCTTCCCGCACCACGAGAACGAACTCGCGCAGTCGACCGCGGCCGGCGACGGCTTCGCGCGGTACTGGGTGCACAACGGTCTCGTGACGGTGGACGGGCAGAAGATGTCGAAGTCGCTGGGCAACTTCACCCTCGCCGCCGATGTCCTCAAGACGCACGATCCGCTGGTGGTGCGCTACGCGCTCGCCGCGGCGCACTATCGTTCGAGCCTCGACCTGACGGAATCGTCGTGGGCGGAAGCCGAAGCGGCGCTCGGCCGGATCCGAACCTTCGTGGAGCGCGCCGGGCGCGTGGTCGGCGACGAAGCAGCATCCGATTCCGGCATCCCGGATGCTTTCGTTGCAGCGCTGGACGACGACCTCGGCATCCCTCAGGCGCTCGCGGTGCTGCATGAGACCGTGCGCGTCGGCAACACCGCACTGGACGCTCGCGATGCCGACGGCGTGCGGGCCGCGCTCGGCTCGGCGCTGTCGATGCTGTCGATCCTCGGCATCGACCCGCGCGCGCAGCAGCAGACGAACGGCGCCGGAGCCGAGGCATCCGCCCTGGACGCCCTCGTGCGCACGATGATCGACCAGCGCGCGCAGGCGCGCGCCGACAAGGATTGGGCAGCGGCGGATCGCATCCGCGACGCGGTCGCTGCCGCAGGCATCACTCTGGAGGACACTCCGGACGGAACACATTGGAGTATCGATGGCTAAGCCAGGCAACCCCTCCGCGGGCAAGGGCAAGAAGAAGGGCCCGACCAAGGGCACCGGCGGGCTCGGGCGCAAGGCGCTCGAGGGCCGCGGACCGACGCCGAAGGCAGAGGATCGCGCCTGGCACGTCGCCGGTAAGCGCAAGGCCGCAGCCGAGCGCTATGCGGCGTCCGGCGGCAAGGGGCGCCCCGGAGTCGCCGGTAAGCGGCAGACGTCGGGCGGCAACCCGAACCGCTCGGCACGGGCGAAGGACAACACCTCCGACACCGAGACGGTCACCGGGCGCAACTCCGTGCTCGAGGCGCTGCGCACGAAGATCCCCGCGACCGCGCTGTACATCGCGCAGCGCGTCGAGATGGACGACCGCGTCAAGGAGATGCTCGCCATCGCCAAGCACCGCGACATCCCGATGCTCGAGGTCACGCGGCAGGAACTGGACCGCATGGCCGGCTTCGACGGCGTGCACCAGGGCGTCGCGCTCAAGGTGCCGCCGTACGAGTACGCCCATCCGCAGGATCTGCTGGAGAAGGTCATCGCTCGTGGTGAGGTGCCGCTGTTCGTCGCGCTCGACGGCGTGACCGACCCGCGCAACCTGGGCGCGATCATCCGCTCGGCCGCGGCGTTCGGCAGCCAGGGGATCATCCTTCCGCAGCGCCGCTCGGCCGGGGTCAACTCCGCGGCGTGGAAGACGAGCGCCGGAGCCGCGGCGCGCATCCCCGTCGCGCTGGCCACGAACCTCACGACCCAGCTCAAGGAGTTCAAGAAGCAGGGCGTGTTCGTGCTCGGTCTCGACGGCGACGGCGACGTCCTGCTGCCGCAGCTCGAGCTCGCCGATCGTCCCGTGATCATCGTCGTCGGATCCGAGGGCAAGGGACTGTCGCGCCTGGTCACCGAGACCTGCGATCAGATCGTCTCGATCCCGATCTCGACCGCCACCGAATCGCTGAACGCCGGTATCGCGACCTCCGTCGCGCTGTACCAGGTGTCCACCGTCCGAAACGCGCTGAAGTAGCAGAGGGGAAGCACATGGCTCGCATCGTCGTCATCGGAGGAACCGGCTACGCCGGACGCCACATCGTCCAGGAGGCGGTGAACCGCGGACATGAGGTGATCTCTGTCTCGCGTTCGAAGCCGGACAATCCCGTCGACGGTGCGTTGGCCGTGCAGGGCTCGGTGCTCGACATCGATGATCTCGGCGACGTCTTCGATGGTGCGGATGCCGTGGTGTCCGCCCTCTCGCCCCGCGGCGACATGGCAGAAGCCGTGCTCGGAGCCCTCCGCGGGCTCATCGCGAAGCTGACCGGCACGCCCACACGCCTCGGCGTCATCGGCGGCGCCGGCGGCAGCCTGGTCGCGCCCGGTGGGCCCCGGCTGTTCGACCAGGGCTTCCCCGAGGAGTACAAGCACGAGGCGCAGGTCGGCATCGACTCGCTCGCATTGCTGGAAGCGTCGGATGCCGGTCTCGACTGGTTCTTCGTCCACCCCGCCGAGGTCTTCGGGCCGTGGGCCGAGGGGGAGCGCACCGGTCACTACCGCGACGGCGGCGACGTCCTCGTGCGCGATGCCGACGGCAAGTCGTTCATCTCGGGAGCGGACTTCGCCATCGCGATGATCGACGAGATCGAGCAGGGCAACCACCACCGCGAGCGGTTCACGGTCGGCTACTAGATCGACGTGCTGCGATTCCGGGAGCAGGCTGCGTGCGACCGCCTCATACAGGTCGCATGATTCCGCTCGCCCGCGGGTGCTGCGTCACACCAGATCGCGCCAGTCGAGCGCGGCCGTGTCGTCCGACACAGGGACGGCGTCGGTGACCACGGGGATCGCCATCGTCTCGGTGGGCGGGCCCATGATGGTGGCCTCGTCGCGACGGTGTCGCAGCACTTCATTGATGTAGCTCGTCAGCACTTCGGCGAGCGGCACGGAACGGCCCTGGGCCTGCGACAGATACCAGCGGTGCTCGAGCACCTGGTGGAAGACCTCCGCCGGTTCGAGCTTGGCTCGCAGGTCGTACGGGATGGCGCGGACGACCGGCTCGAAGACGCGCGTCAGCCACTCGTGCGCGTACATCTCCTCGTCCGCCCATTGCTTCTTCGACCGCGCGCGGAATTCGTCCAGGTCGTTCAGCAGGCGCCGGGCCTGATTCTCTTCGACGTCGAGGCCCGTCAGGCGGATCAGGCGGCGCTGGTGGTGACCTGCATCGACGACCTTCGGCTGGATCTCGACCAGAGTGCCGTCCGCCGTGGTCGACATCGACATCTCGTCGATGTCGAATCCGAGGGCGTTCAGCCGCTCGACGCGCTCGGTGATGCGCCAGGTCTCGTTCGCCGAGAACGACTCATGGGCCGTGAGAGCGCCCCAGAGGGAATGGTAGGACGAGACGATGCCATCGGCGATCGCCACGGCATCCACTCCGTGCTCGAGCCGGCCACCGGCGGCGAGGTCCATGATCTCCCCGGCGATGTTGGTGCGCGCGAGATCGAGATCGTAGGCGCGCTGACCTTCGGTGAGTCCTTCCTCGTGCAGCTCACCGGTCTCGGCATCCACCAGGTAGGCCGCGAAGGCTCCGGCGTCCCGGCGGAAGAGCGTGTTCGACAGCGAGACGTCGCCCCAGTAGAAGCCCACGTTGTGCAGGCGGACCAGCAGCAGCGCCAGCGCGTCGACGAGGCGGGTCGCGGTGTCCGGTCGCAGCACCCGGGTGAACAGGGCGCGGTACGGCATCGAGAAGCGCAGGTGCGAGGTGACGAGAGCGGCGGGGAGCACGGTGCCCGCGGCATCCGTCCGGCCGTCGATGACGGCGACCCTGGCCACGCACGGCACGTCGAGCTTGGCGAGGTTCCCGAGCATCTCGTACTCGCGTCGCGCCATCTCGGAGGTGGTCTCCTTGACGGCGACGACGCGTCCGGAGAGATCGGCGAAGCGGACCAGGTGCCGGGAGAGACCCTTGGGAAGCGAGACGATGTGCTCGGACGGCCACTTCGCCAGCGGGACGGACCACGGCAGTCCGAGCAGGCCCGGGTCGACGGCGCTCGCGGTGATGCGCAGTGCGTCCTGCATCGGGTCTCCTCGCTGTCCGTGGATCCTGGAAAACGCCGCGGCGCGGGCGACCAGAAGGTCAGCCCGCGCCGCGTGTGTGGTGTGCTTACGCCGCCGAGACGATCGGCTTGTCGTTCAGACGCTCACCCGACTCGAGGTCGAACGCGTGCACGTGGCCGGGGTTGGCGGCCAGCGTGACGGTCTCGCCCGCGTTGGGGTGGCTGCGGCCGTCGACGCGCGCGACGATGTCGGAGCGCTTGCCGTTGATCTCGGTGTGGCCGTACAGGTAGCCGTCAGCACCGAGCTCCTCGACGAGGTCGACCGTGACCGGGATGCCCTTGCCATCGGCGGGGCCGACCGTGATGTCCTCGGGGCGGACGCCGACCATGACCTGGCTGCCGTGTGCGCGGCCCACCGTGTCGCGGTCGAGCGGGACGACCTCGGAACCGAAGCGCACGCCGCCCTCGGCGAGGTCCGCCGGGAACAGGTTCATGGCGGGGGAGCCGATGAAGCCGGCGACGAACACGTTGTTCGGCTTCTCGTACAGGTCGCGCGGCGTGCCGACCTGCTGCAGGATGCCGTCCTTGAGGACCGCGATGCGGTCACCCATGGTCAGAGCCTCGGTCTGGTCGTGCGTGACGTAGACGGTCGTGACGCCGAGGCGACGCTGCAGCGACGCGATCTGCGTACGGGTCTGGACACGGAGCTTGGCGTCGAGGTTCGACAGCGGCTCGTCCATGAGGAACACCTGGGGCTGACGCACGATGGCGCGACCCATGGCGACGCGCTGACGCTGACCACCGGAGAGGGCCTTCGGCTTGCGGGTGAGGTAGTCCTCGAGGTCGAGGAGCTTCGCCGCCTCGAGCACGCGTGCTGCGCGCTCTTCCTTGCCGATGCCGGCGATCTTGAGCGCGAAGCCCATGTTCTCGGCGACCGTCATGTGCGGGTACAGGGCGTAGTTCTGGAAGACCATCGCGATGTCGCGATCCTTCGGCGGGACGTCGGTGACGTCGCGGTCGCCGATGAGGATGCGGCCGGCGTTGACCTCTTCGAGGCCGGCGAGCATACGAAGCGACGTGGACTTACCGCAACCGGAGGGGCCGACCAGGACGAGGAACTCGCCGTCTCCCACTTCGAGGTTGAGCTTGTCGACAGCGGGACGGGTTCCGCCGGGGTACAGGCGGGTGGCGTCATCGAAAGTGACAGTTGCCATTGCATTTCTCCTTCACCGGCAGGTACGTGCCGGACGATCCGTTGTGATGGAAGCGGCGGGGTGCACCCGCCGTGGCCCACCGTTGGGCCGAGTTCAGTATGCCATGACTTGCCGCATCTGGGTATTTCCCAGCCTGCCTCGTTAGCATCGATACCAGTGCTGCTCCACTGAGTGGCCATTTGGGGGAACCCGTCCCCGCAGACTTTCAAGAGGAACGATGTCGAGCGACGAAACGCCGAACGTCCCCGCCACCCGCAATACCCGCGAGGCGGTCCGGGAGAAGGCACAGCAGGTCAATGCCAAGCAGTCCCGCGCGCGCATCGTGCGTCGGATCATCATCGGACTGGTGGCGGTCGTCGCCGTCGGTGCCGTCGGCACCGCGGTGGCGATGGCGGTCAACTCGTCGGTGTCCGAACCGACGATGAATCCCGCCGGGCTGGACGACGACGGCGTCGTCGTCCACGAGATCACGGGGGCGACGATCGCCAACGGCGAGATCCCCGCGACGCCGACGGCGGCGCCGACCGAGGCAGGCGAAGAGGCGACTCCCACGCCGGAGCCGACCGCTGCCGGTGCCGTCGACATCCACATCTACGTCGACTACCTGTCGCCGGGTGCCGGTGAGTTCGAGCGCGCCAACGCCCTTCAGCTGACCGGCTGGATCACCGAGGGCGCAGCGAGCGTCACGTATCACCCGGTGTCGCTTCTCACCGCGAACTCCAACGGCACGAAGTACTCGCTGCGCGCAGCCGCCGCGGCGGCCTGCGTCGCCGAGTACTCGCCGACGCAGTTCTACGCCTTCAACCACGAGCTGCTCATCGGCCAGCCGGAGGTCGACAGCGACGGCCGCTCTGACGTCGAGCTCGCCGACCTCGCCGGCGCCGTCGGTGTCGACGCGGGCAAGAAGGTGCGCTCGTGCATCGAGGGTCAGGACTTCGTGTCCTGGGCGAAGGATGCCACGGCTCGCGCGCTCGAAGGCCCGCTGCCCGGCTCGGAGGACCTCGCACTGAGCGCGGCTCCGATGGTCGTCGTCAACGGGCAGGCCTACGTCGGTTCGCTCAACGACCCGGCCGAGTTCTCGCAGTTCGTGCTCACCGTCTCCAGCGACGCCTACTACGAGGCGACCGAGACGGCGACGCCGACCCCGACGCCGTCGGAGACTCCTGCCACGACCGAGACACCGGCGACCGAGACGCCCGCCGAGTGACATCCGCCGACCGGTCCTGAGCCGGTCGGTGCGGTGCCATAGAATCTCTCATGCGGCTCCTCGGCGCCGTACGCCGACTTAGCTCAGCTGGTAGAGCACCTGTCTTGTAAACAGGATGTCGCGGGTTCGAGCCCCGCAGTCGGCTCCGATCGGCCCTTCCCCTGTCGCCGCCGTGCCAGGATGGCTCGCATGGACTACACGCATCTCGGACGCACCGGCACGCAGGTCTCGCGCATCGTCCTCGGGACGATGAACTTCGGTGATCGCACCTCTGAAGAGGAATCCTTCGCGATCATGGATCGCGCTCTCGAGCTCGGGGTGAACTTCTTCGACACGGCCAACGCGTACGGAGGCAGCGGCGGACGCGGGGCGACCGAGGAGATCATCGGACGCTGGTTCAGCGCCCGCCCCGGTGTGCGAGACGACATCGTGCTCGCCACGAAGGTGCATTCCCCGATGGTGGACGGCGACGTCGTCAACGCCCGCGGTTCGTCGGCGTGGCAGGTGCGGCGCGAAGCGATCGGCTCGCTGAGCCGTCTGCAGACCGATCGGATCGACCTCTACCAGTTCCACCACATCGACCGGCACATCCCGTGGGACGAGATGTGGCAGGCCATGGAGATCCTCGTCTCGCGGGCCGAGGTCGTCTACACGGGCAGCTCGAACTTCGCCGCCTGGAACATCGCCCAGGCGAACGAGATCGCGAAGCAGCGGCACTTCCTCGGCCTGGTGAGCGAACAGTCGCTCTACAACCTCGCGCATCGCACGATCGAACTCGAGGTCATCCCCGCGGCCCGCAATTACGGTCTCGGCATCCTCCCCTGGTCGCCGCTCAGCGGTGGACTCCTCAGCGGCGGATCCTCCGATGCGAACGCCCGATCCAACACCGGGCGCGCCGCCGAGACCCGGGCCAAGCACCGCGATCAGGTCGAGGCCTACGAGCGCTTCGCTCAGGAACGCGGCTGGAAGCCGGCTGCGCTGGGGCTCGCGTGGCTGCTGCACCAGCCGGGCGTCACTGGGCCCATCATCGGCCCCCGCACGGTTGCGCAGCTGGAATCCGCCGTCACCGCCCTCGACATCGCGCTCAGCGCGGACGACCTCCGCGCGCTGGACGAGATCTTCCCCGGCCCTGGCGGTCAGGCACCGGAGGCCTACGCCTGGTGAGGTGACGCGACGCCGAACACGTTCGGGTCGACCGGGCGCTGCGCGCGCGGGAGCTTCTCGACGACCAGTCGATAGGACTCCGTCACGAGCTCTTCGATGAGCCCTGGTTCGATGGATGCCCCGGGGGTCACCGAGATCCAGTGCTTCTTGTTCATGTGATAGCCGGGCGCGATGTCGGCGAACGTCGCGCACAGCGCCTCGGCGTCCTCGGGGTGCGACTTCAGCGTCACCATGGCGCGGCCCGCGTAGCGCGTCTGCAGCATGAACACCTTGCCGCGGACCTTGAAGACGTCCCACTCCGGGCCGAACGGATGCTCGAGACCGGCGCCGGGCAGTTCGTCGGCACGCTCCGTCGCCGCTTTCAGCAGCGTCTCGTCATCCATCAGAACAGCTTCTCCTCGGCGCCTTTGTCGTTGTTGCGAGGTGTCGCGACGACGCGTTCGTCCTGGGACGCCGCGGCCGCGAGCGCCCCGTCGATCACCGCGCGCCCGCCCTCGCCCAGCAGCCAGTCGTGCGCGTAGTCGGTGGGGATCAGCACCGGCATCCGGTCGTGAAGGCCGGCGAGATGCTCGGGAGCCGGACGCATGACGATCGAGAAGCACGTGAACCACTCGCCGTCGGCCGTCCGCCCGCGCTGCGCCACGGCGGCCATCCCGAACAGCGCGCCGCTGTCGAGACCGAACTCGTGCCACACCCGGTCGGGCTTCTGCAGTTCGAACCAGCCAGTCGCCGGGACGATCGCTCGCGACCGTGCCTTCCCCGGTTGATCCTGCAGCCGCTCGGAGCGCGTGTTGATCGAGGGGAACTTCGCCGGCTCACCGTTCACCAGGAAGCCCCACCACGCGGGCTCCAGTGTCGGCTCGCCGTCGCGCGGCACGACGATCGGGTTGAGATTGCGCAGGTTCTTGCCGGTCGGCCGGAGCGTCTCGCCGGCGTTGCGTTCGGCCCACTCCCGCAGGCCGTCGAGGATGTCGGCATCCGCTTCGGCCAGCAGCTCGGCGTCGGTGAATCGGGGATCGAGTCCATAGCTCGCGCACATGCCGCAAGAGTAGCCTCGACCGCGGACATTCGGTCCGTCCGGTAGCGTGGCAGAAGTGCCTCGTACTCGCCGACTGCCCGCCTTCGCGGCGATCGGCGGCGCGATCTCGATCGGGGCGATGACAGCGGTCCAGGCGCGCATCAATGGCGTTCTCGGGGTCAGCATCGGCAACGGCGTCGTCGCGGGGCTCGTCTCCTTCGGCTCCGGACTTCTGCTGCTCGTCGTCCTGGTCGGAGTGGTGCCCTCAGGGCGTGCCGGGATGGCTCGCCTGTGGCGAGGCATCCGATCCCGCAGCATCCCGCCGTGGATGCTGCTGGGCGGAGCGTGCGGAGCTCTGACCGTGACGACGCAGGGCCTGACCGCCGCAGTTCTCGGGGTGTCCCTCTTCACCGTCGGCGTCGTGGCTGGCCAGACGCTGCACGGCCTGATCCTCGATCGGCTCGGCTTCGGGCCGGCCGGTGTCGTCGCCGTGACGATGGGGCGCGTGGCCGGGGGAGCGCTCGCGCTGATCGCGGTCGGGATCTCCCTCGGCGGAGACGTGCTCGCCCACGCGCCGCTGTGGATGCTGATCCTGCCGTTCGCGGCCGGTGTCGGCATCGCGTGGCAGCAGGCGGCGAACGGTCGCCTCGCACAACGTGTGGAGTCTCCGGCGATCGCCACCACCGTGAGCTTCATCGCCGGGACCGTGGTGCTCGCCGTCGCCGCAGGGATCAGTCTGCTCGTCGGCGGGGCTACGAACCCGCTGCCCGCCGATCCGTGGATGTACCTCGGCGGCCTGCTCGGCGTGATCTACATCTTCCTCGCGGCGGCGCTCGTCGCGCGGACCGGGGTTCTGCTGCTGGGCCTCGGATCCGTGCTCGGTCAGCTCGTGACGGCCGTGATCATCGACGCGATCTGGCCGGCCGAAGCCGGGCCCGCCCTCTGGCAGACCGTCGCGATGGTGGCCGTGGCCGTGGCCAGCGTCCTCGTCGCCGTGATCCGTCCACGACGACGCTGATCGACTGCTACTTCTTCTTCTCCGGCATCCGCGTCAGCAGAGCGCGGGCGTCCACCGGCTTGCGGCGGCCCGGCTTCTTCGCGGGTTTGCCACCGACGTAGAGCCAGCCGAGCAGCTCCTCGTTCTTCTTGAGGCCGTGCGCCTTCGCGACGGCCTTCGAACGCGTGTAGTGACCGGTGCGCCACAGCACGCCCCAGCCCGCCTCGTCGAGCAGCAGGCTCAATGTATGCGCGACTCCGGATGCCACGGCCTCCTGTTCCCAGCGCGGCACCTTGTCGCTGGTGCGATAGCTCGCCACCACGGCGATCAGCAGGGGAGCGCGCAGTGGTTTCGACGATGGGTGCTTGTCCCCCTCGGCCTTCGCGATCGCCTTGCCGAGCACCTCACGATCCGCACCACGCAGCTCGATGAGCCGCCAGGGGCGCAGAGACGAATGGTCCGCGACCCGCCCGGCCGCCGCGACCAGGGGCAGCAGCTCCGAACGCGTCGGGGCCTGGTCGGTGACCTTCGACCAGGACTGACGCGCACGGACGGCGTCGAGTGCGCTCACGACTGCGGAGCTTCCGACGCCTCCGGGGCGAAGTTCAGCGCGAGCGAGTTCATGCAGTAGCGGTCGCCGGTCGGCGTGCCGAAGCCGTCGGGGAAGACATGGCCGAGGTGCGAGCCGCAGTTCGCGCAGCGCACCTCGGTGCGCACCATCCCGAGGGTGGTGTCCTCGATGAGCTCGACCGCATCCGGGCGGATCGACTCGTAGAAGCTGGGCCAGCCGCAGCCGGAATCGAACTTGGTGCCGCTCTTGAACAGTTCCGCATCGCACGCGCCGCAGGTGTACAGCCCGGCGCGCTCCTCGTCGAGCAGCTCGCCCGTCCAGGCGCGTTCGGTCGCCGCTTGGCGCAGCACCGCGAACTGCTCATCACCGAGCTCGGCACGCCACTCGGCATCGGACTTGTTCACGCTGTAGGACATGGGGACCTCCTGAGTCATCAGGTTCCATTCTCCCGCGTCGGAGCGACTGCCGGCGCGCGCGGGCTGGGAGGGACCCTGGAGTGGCTCCCCGGGATCGAGCGAACCGCGGCGTAGGCTTCGGACATGCTCGGAGATCTGACGGACCGCGATCGCGCGATCCTCGCGTTGGAGGTCTCCTGGCCGCGGCACAGCGGCGCCAAGGAAGAGGCGATCCGTACGCAGCTCGGGATGAGCCCTGCTCGCTACTACCAGTTGCTGTGGCGTCTCATCGACACCGAGCAGGCGCTCGAGCACGACCCGCTGCTGGTGCGGCGGCTGCGTCGGATCCGGGACTCCCGCGGCGTCCAGCGCAGCGTGCGGATGCAGGGCTTCGTCGGCTGAGCGCCGCCCGTCCGGCATCCTGAACGTCCCTGATGAGGATGCCGAGATGCATGCCCTAGCATCGAGGGGTGTCCAAGCCCGCTCGTGATCGTTTCGACGATGTCCCCCGCACGTCCGGCCGCGTAGGCGCTCATCGTGCAGAGAATCCAGGCAGCAACGGCTGGATGGTCCTGCTCTGGTCCGTCGTCGCCGCCCTCGTCCTGCTCGTCGTCGGGATCTTCGTCGCGCTTGTCGTCATGGGGCGCATCGCGTTGTTCCCCACCGACCAGGAGACCGTCGCACCTGCCCCGGAGGAGACCGGGATCGTCGACACCTCCTACTCGGTCATGATCCTCAACGCCACGCCGGACGACGCCCTGGACGACCAGATGCGCGACGAGCTGATCAACGCGGGCTACAACGCCGAACTCGTGTTCGCCGTCGATGGCGCATCGGACGATTTCGAGGACACCACGATCTACTACGTGGAGGATGCCGACGCGGAGGCCGCGGCTGGGCTCGCCGACCTCATCGGCGGCGCGATCGTTGAGCAGAGCGACTACTACGCCGCGATGAACGACACCGGCCAGGCGCAGCTGACGATCGTGATCGGGCTCGACCGCACGGGTGAAGCACCGGCCGAGTAGGTCCGGCATCGGGCGGCGACAGCCATCGCGGTGCGACTGTTTCTCCCTGCGCGTACGCGGCTTGCACTCGATGGGGTCGAGTGCCAGAATGGGCGTTAGCACTCGATCGCTCTGAGTGCTAAACCGAACGTATTACGTCCAGGAGGGACGACAAAACTCATGGCAAAGATCATCGCTTTCGATGAGGAGGCCCGCCGCGGTCTCGAGCGCGGCCTGAACATCCTCGCCGACGCTGTCAAGGTGACCCTCGGCCCGCGCGGTCGCAACGTCGTGCTCGAGAAGAAGTGGGGCGCACCCACGATCACGAACGACGGCGTCTCGATCGCCAAGGAGATCGAGCTGGACGACCCGTACGAGAAGATCGGTGCGGAGCTCGTCAAGGAGGTCGCCAAGAAGACCGACGACGTCGCGGGTGACGGAACCACCACCGCGACCGTTCTCGCTCAGGCTCTGGTCCGCGAAGGCCTGCGCAACGTCGCAGCCGGCGCCGACCCGATCTCGCTGAAGAAGGGCATCGAGAAGGCTGTCACGGCCATCACCGAAGAGCTCCTCTCCAGCGCCAAGGAGATCGAGTCCAAGGAAGAGATCGCGGCCACGGCCTCCATCTCCGCCGCTGACGCCTCGATCGGCGAACTGATCGCCGAGGCGATCGACAAGGTCGGCAAGGAGGGTGTCGTCACCGTCGAGGAGTCGCAGACCTTCGGCACCGAGCTCGAGCTCACCGAGGGCATGCGCTTCGACAAGGGCTACATCAACCCCTACTTCGTCACGGACCCCGACCGCCAGGAGGCGGTGTTCGAGGAGCCCTACATCCTCATCGCCAACTCGAAGATCTCCAACATCAAGGACCTGCTCCCGGTCGTCGACAAGGTGATCCAGGACGGCAAGGAGCTCGTCATCATCGCCGAGGACGTCGAGGGCGAAGCGCTCGCGACTCTCGTGCTCAACAAGATCCGCGGCATCTTCAAGTCGGCTGCCGTCAAGGCTCCCGGTTTCGGTGACCGTCGCAAGGCGCAGCTGCAGGACATCGCGATCCTCACCGGTGGTCAGGTCATCACCGAAGAGGTCGGTCTGAAGCTCGAGAACACGACGCTCGACCTGCTCGGCCGTGCCCGCAAGGTCATCATCACCAAGGATGAGACCACGATCATCGAGGGTGCCGGCGAGGCTGACGCGATCGAGGGTCGCGTGACCCAGATCCGTCGCGAGATCGACAACACCGACAGCGACTACGACCGTGAGAAGCTCCAGGAGCGCCTCGCGAAGCTCGCCGGTGGCGTCGCCGTCATCAAGGCCGGAGCCGCGACCGAGGTCGAGCTCAAGGAGCGCAAGCACCGCATCGAGGACGCCGTCCGCAACGCCAAGGCGGCTGTGGAAGAGGGCATCGTCCCCGGTGGTGGCGTCGCGCTCATCCAGGCGGGCACCAAGGCTCTCGACGCTCTCGAGCTCGAGGGCGACGAGGCGACCGGTGCGAACATCGTTCGCGTCGCGATCTCGGCTCCGCTGAAGCAGATCGCGCTGAACGCCGGTCTCGAGCCTGGTGTCGTCGCGGCGAAGGTCGCGGAACTGCCGATCGGCCAGGGCCTCAACGCGGCCACGGGCGAGTACGTCGACATGTTCGCAGCGGGCATCATCGACCCGGCCAAGGTGACGCGTTCGGCTCTGCAGAACGCGGCGTCGATCGCCGGTCTGTTCCTCACCACCGAGGCCGTCGTCGCCGACAAGCCCGAGAAGAACCCGGCTCCGGCCGGCGACCCGACGGGTGGCATGGACTTCTGAGTCCAGACGTTCTACACAGAAACGCCCCGGCCTCGGCCGGGGCGTTTCTGCGTTCCGCAGCGGGGGATCAGCGGAACAGGCTCGCCGAATACGCGTCGACGTCTTCGTAGTTGCGGGAGACATTGCCGAGCGCGACGCTGATCGACGCGAGCACCTGCTCCACGTGCAGCTGCGCGGCACGCCACTGCTCGCCGCAGGTCTGGAACGCGGCTGATGCGTTACCGGTCCACGACGACTGCAGCTGGGTGAGCTGCGCGGAGAGCGCGGTGGACTCGGCCTGCAGGCGCTCGACCGTTCCGCGGGTGGCCGCGGTGGCGGCGTTGACTGCTTCGGTGTCGACACTGAAGACGGACATGGGGACTCCTCTCGTTGCCCGGCGTCGGCCGCCGGGAGCTCTGAGACTAGGCGGGTGCCACGTCGCCGCGTCCGGTCGGAAGCGCGATGTCCACGGCATCCGTGGAGAGTCCGCGCCGCAGACGAGTCCGTGCAGAGCGAGTGGTGGTCAGAGTTCGAGCGGTTCGATCGGCTGGGTGTCCTGAAGCAGGTGCTCGGGAATCGCACGAGCAGGAGCGAGCGGGAGCGTGACCGTGAACGTCGCTCCGCCACCAGGAGTCTCGGACACGGACACGGAGCCGTGCAGGGCCTCGACGATCGAGGCGACGATCGCCAGCCCCAGCCCCGACCCGCCGGTCTCGCGTGCCCGCGAGGTGTCGGCGCGCCAGAACCGCTGGAAGATCTGCTCGCGGATCTGCTCGGGCACGCCCTCGCCATGATCGGCGATCGAGATCGTTCCGACCCCGGCGAGACGATCGGCGCCGACGATGATCTCGATGGGGGAGTCCTCGCCGGAGAAGCGCCGGGCGTTGCCGAGCAGGTTCGCCACGACCTGGCGCACCTTGTTCTCCTCGCCCAGCACGATCGGCGGCGTGCTCACCGGATTGTCGATGACCTCGCTGAAGTCGATCTCGGGGACGGGCTCGGACTGCGAGGATCGCGGACGTCGGCGCAGTCGGGCCAGTGTCGCACCGGCGCGGCCGCGCGGACCCTGCGCCGGGCGATGCTGCTCGATCGGCACGGTGGTCGTCGGGGGCTTGAGCGGGGGCTGGTCGGCGGTGGTGTCGATCACGGCGATCGTGCGGCCCGGGGCGGCGGCGCGCACATCCAGCGCGGCATCCCTGGCGATCGGGCGCAGGTCGAGGGGGGCGATCTCGGGTTCGCGTTCCTCATCGAGGCGGGCCAGTGCGAGGAGATCCTCGACGAGCACGCCCATCCGGATCGCCTCCTTCTCGATGCGCTCCATCGCCCTGGCGGTGTCCTCGTCGCCGCGGATGGCGCCCATGCGGTAGAGCTCGGCGTATCCGCGCACGCTCACCAGTGGCGTGCGCAGCTCGTGGCTCGCGTCGCCGATGAACCGCCGCATGTGCTGCACTGTCCGGTCGCGCTCGGCGATCGACCGGTCGAGGCGATCGAGCATCGTATTGATCGCGAGGTTGAGGCGGCCCACCTCCGTCGTCGGCTCGAGGTCGGTCATGCGCTGACCGAAGTCGCCGGATGCGATCGCCATGGCGGTCGTCTCGACGTGGCCGAGGCGGCGGAACGTCAGCGTGACCAGCCCGCGGGTGAGCAGGGCCGCGATGAGGATCGTGAACAGGGCGACCGTCGTGTAGACGCCCAGGTAGAGCCCGATGATGCGGTCCACCTCTTCGAGCGGCAGAGCCACGTACTGCACGTAGACGGTGCCGTCCGGTCCTGGCTTCGTGCTCACGGCGCCGTGGAACGGTGTCTTGCCGTCGACGCCCGTCAACGTGAGCGGAATGGTCTCTTCGTCCGCCTTGGCCTCGGCGAGCGGATACGTCTCCGGAAAAGCCGGGGTCACCGCATCCTGAGGTCCGCCGGCCTGGGCGATGAACGTGCCGCCCGCGTCGTAGAACGCCACGAAGGCCTCGCTGCGGACGGCATCCTCTCGTGGAGTGAGCACGAGTCCGCCGTCGCCGTTGGACGAGACGGTGAAGAACCGATCCGCCATGTCCGTGGTCGACAACGGCTGCAGCTGCGCGTTGATGTTGCCGATCAGGGCTGCCCGCATGATCGGAACGGTGCCGATGCCGGCGACGAGCAGCCCGAGCGCGAGCACGGCGACGGTGACGCCGGTGACCTTGGCGCGCAGGCTGATGCGCCGCCACCAGCTGGTGACCGCGTCGGGCTTGTGCGCCATGCGGTCCCTCCTGCGAACGGCGTGCGACGGCTGCGGGTCAGGCGGACTTGCCGCCGACCTTCAGCATGTATCCGAAGCCGCGCTTGGTCTGGATGAGGGATTCCTCGGTATGCGGGTCGATCTTGCGGCGAAGGTACGAGATGTAGCTCTCCACGATTCCCGCATCCCCGTTGAAGTCGTACTCCCAGACGTGATCGAGGATCTGCGCCTTCGACAGCACGCGATTGGGGTTGAGCATGAGGTAGCGCAGCAGCTTGAACTCGGTCGGGCTGAGCTCGATCGGAACCTTGCCGACATACACGTCGTGCGTGTCCTGGTCCATCGACAGCTCGCCGGCGCGGATGATCGACTCCTCGTCGGCCTGCATCGTGCGGCGCAGGATGGCCTGAGCGCGTGCGACGATCTCGTCGAGGGCGAACGGTTTGGTGACGTAGTCGTCGCCGCCGGCGTTGAGTCCCTCGATCTTGTCCTGGGTGTCGTCCTTGGCGGTCAGGAAGAGGATCGGCGCCGTGAACCCGGCGCCGCGCAACCGCTTGGTGACGCTGAACCCGTTCATGTCCGGAAGCATGACGTCGAGGATGATGAGGTCGGGCTCCTCCTCGAGGACCGCCGAGATCGTGGCGGCTCCGTTCCCGACGGTCTTCACCTGGAAACCGGCGAAGCTCAGACCCGTGGACAGCAGGTCACGGATGTTCGGCTCGTCATCGACGACCAGGATGCGCGCATCAGTCATGCCCCCATTATGGTGACTTCATCGATGCAGTTGCTGATTATCTGCCGGAGCGGCGGTTTCAGGCGGCTGGTCCGTGCACCGCGGTGGCGACGGCCAGGGCGACGGATGCCGCGATCGGTGCCCAGGACCGCTTCGAACTCGCGTTCGTCGACGATGCGGCGCATTTCATCACGGATGACGCCCCGGATGAGGTCATCCGGCTCGCTCTGGAGTGGTTCGAGAGCGAAGGCCGGGCGGCATGATCAGGCCGCAGCGAGCTCGTCCGCGTCGAGGATCGTGTAGCTGTAGCCCTGCTCGGCGAGGAAGCGCTGGCGGTTCTGGGCGTAGTCCTGATCGACCGTGTCGCGGGCGATGAGCGTGTAGAAGCTCGCGGTGTGCCCCGACTGCTTGGGCCGCAGGAGGCGACCGAGACGCTGCGCCTCCTCCTGCCGGGAGCCGAATGATCCGGATACCTGGATGGCGACGGATGCCTCGGGCAGATCGATCGAGAAGTTCGCGACCTTCGAGACCACCAGCAGCGAGATCTCGCCTTCGCGGAAGGCACGGTAGAGCGCCTCGCGCTCGTCGACCGGTGTCGCACCGGTGATCTGCGGGGCGTCCAGCGCCTCGGACAGGGTCTCGAGCTGATCCAGGTACTGTCCGATGACGAGGATCTGCTCGCCGGGGTGCTTGGCGATCAGCTCTCGCACGGCGTCGATCTTCGCAGGTGCGGAGGCCGCCAGCCGGTAGCGGTCGTCATCGGTGGCGGCCGCGTACTCCAGGCGGTCGTTCGGCGGCAGATCCACGCGCACCTCGTAGCAGGCGGCGGGGGAGATGAACCCCTGCGCTTCGATCTGCTTCCACGGGGCGTCGAACCGCTTGGGACCGATCAGGCTGAACACGTCTCCTTCGCGGCCGTCCTCGCGTACCAGCGTCGCGGTCAGCCCGATGCGGCGGCGTGCCTGCAGGTCGGCGGTCAGCTTGAACACCGGAGCCGGAAGAAGGTGCACCTCGTCGTAGACGATCAGCCCCCAGTCCAGCGCGTCCAGCAGCGCCAGGTGCGCGTACTCGCCCTTCCGCTTGGCAGTGAGGATCTGATACGTGGCGATCGTGACGGGCTTGACCTCCTTGGCCTGTCCGGAGTACTCGCCGATCTCCTCGGGGGTGAGCGAGGTGCGCTTGAGTAGCTCGTCGCGCCACTGCCTGGCCGAGACGGTGTTCGTCACGAGGATCAGCGTCGTGGTCTTGGTCGCGGCCATGGCACCGGCGCCGACGATCGTCTTCCCGGCACCGCAGGGCAGCACCACGACGCCGGATCCGTCCTTGGAGAACGCGTCGACGGCATCCTGCTGATACGGCCGGATGTGCCAGCCGTCCTCTGCCAGATCGATCTCGTGCGGTGTGCCAGGGGTGTAGCCGGCGAGGTCCTCGGCCGGCCAGCCGATCTTCAGCAGCTCCTGCTTGATCTGTCCGCGTGCCCATGCGTCGACGACGTACGTGTCCGGGGTGGGATGTCCGACCAGCAGGGGCTGGATGCGCTTGTTGTTCGCGACCTGCGTCAGCACGGCGGGGTCGATCGAGCGCAGGATGAGTGTGCCTTCGTCGTCGCGCTCGATCGTGAGACGCCCGTAGCGGCTCACGGTCTCCTTGAGGTCGACGGAGACCGACGGCGGCACGGGGAAACGCGACCAGCGCTCGAGCGTGTCCAGCATGTCCTCCGCGCTGTGTCCGGCGGCGCGCGCGTTCCACAGGCCGAGGCGCGTGATCCGATACGTGTGGATGTGCTCGGGGGCGCGTTCGAGCTCGGTGAAGATGGCCAGCTCGTGGCGAGCGCTCTCGGCATCCGGGTGGGCGACCTCGAGCAGGACGGTGCGATCGCTCTGGACGATCAAAGGGCCATCAGACATAGCTGACCAGTCTACTGCGCTCGGCCGTGCGCGGCGCGGTCAGTGCTCGGCGCTCGCATCCACGATCCGCGCGGATCGGATGCTGGAGACCGGCAGCGTCCGCTCGACATCGGCGGCGCGGTCGCGGCCGCGCAGGCGGCCACCGCCGAGTCCACTGGCTTCGAGCGTCAGCTCGCGCGACGAGCCGTCCGGCATGCCGACCTCGACGATGACCACGGCACGCTGCCGGACGGCCGCTTCGAGTTCCCGATCGAGCCACGCCGCGTCGGCGTCCGGCCCCTGGTGCTCGCGGAGTCGCGCGATGAGCGCCGCATACGACGGAGCGCTCTGCGTCGGTGCATCGTCGACGGCCGGTGCGCGACGGGTGGAGATCGCCTGTCCGTCGTCGTCCACGAGGGTTGCCGGGTAGCGCGCGTCCACGAGCGCCCAATACACGGTCTCGGCGCGGACGCGCGAGGTGAGCATGCCGTCCTCGGCGGCCAGCGCGAGAGGGCGCAGGCTGCGGTCGACGCTCATCGTCTCGATGAGGTGCGAGTCGCTGCTCGTGACGATCGTGCCGGTCTCCGAATCCCACACGCGGACGAGGCCATGACGCTGGGCCGTCTGGGTGACGAGGTAGGCCAGCGGCTGCGGCACCCCAGTGAGGGACAGAGCAGTGAGGAATTCGATGATCGAGGCCTCGGTCTCACCCTCCACGAGTCCATGCGTGATGGATTCGGCCGTGAAGCGATAAGAGGAGGACTGCGCCGGATCCCGTTCCACCATGCTGCGCAGGCGCACGTCGAGTGCGGGCTGGAGCGGTCCTGGAGCGATCGCTGTGAGGTCGTTCTGCAGGAACACCCGGTCGACCTCGGCGGGGACGTGCCGTCCGAGCGGCTCCGCATCGGCCTCCCGGCCCTGCCGGAGCTGCGCCGACCACACCGGCTCGGTGTCGTCGTCCGCGATCACGCCGAGCAGGCGTGCGCGGCGCTGCAGGCGCTGCTCGCGCCCTGGCCAGGCGGCATCCCACGGATAGGCGCTTCGCCAGTCCGCGGGCGGCAGCCATCCGGCACCCGTGCGGATGCCGATGGGCAGCGCCGATCGGAATGCCGTCACCAGTCGCGTCCAACGGTCCGCGAACGGCAGCCGGAGCCAGTCCTCCGCTGCCGCCGCGGGAAGCACGCGTCGCTCATGCGTGCGCACCAGCGCGGCATCGGCGGCGATGGCCCGCAGTTCGTCTGCATCTTCGGAGTCGATCCCGATCTCGGTGAGACGCTTCTTCTCGCCTGCGGCGAGCACGCCGGTCGCGAGGAGCGCGAGTGGCGCCTCGCGGGCGGCGAGGAGCAGGTCGGCGAGCCGGCCGACGGTCGCGAACGCGAGCTCCGCTGCCCGCGCTGACGCGTCATCGGATGCCGCGGTCGCAGTACCGCTGTCGGCGGCCGGGACCGGTGAGCGACCGGATACGGACTCGACCACAGGCGCGAACAACCCGCCGTCCGGATCGATCAGGCCCAGGGCGATGAGGCGGTCGACGGGGGCTCCGGCGTCCTTCCCCGCGGCGATGCCTGCGATCGCCGCGGCATCTTGTCGGGAGAGCGTCGAGACGGCGCGGTCGACGGAGGCGGGATCGAGCAGGGCCTCGGCCACGTCGAAGAAGTCGTTCCACGCGGCGTCCGGTCGGACTCCGCGTCCGGCGAACAGACGCTCCAGTTCCGCGTCCGAGGCGGCGGCCAGCCACACGGCGAGCGGGCGGGCATGCGTGCTCATCGTCAGGAGCGCTTGTTCGCGCGGCCCTTCCGGGCGAAGCTCATGACGAGCAGGCTGATGATCAGCACGAACGCGATCGGCAGACCCCATTGCGGGACACCGGCGATGAAGGGCCAGAGACCGTTCGCGAAGTCCTCGTGATGCATCCCGACGGCCGTTCCGATGATGATCGCGAAGAAGCAGATGACCGAGAGGGCGGCCAACGCGAGCGCGGTGAAGGCGAGGATCCGATCCACTGCGCGGATCGGGACGTCCGATCCGGAATTCTGCGTGCTCATCAGACCCAGCCTAGTCCCTTGTTCCCGGTAGGATCGAGGCAGGTGCGCGCAGGCGCACCCGAGTTTTCCGATAGCAATACAGTGAGGTTCTCCATGCCCACCGGCAAGGTCAGGTTCTACGACGACGAGAAGGGGTTCGGCTTCATCGCCAGCGATGACGGCCAGGACGTCTTCCTGCACGCCTCCGCCCTGCCAACGGGCGCCACCGTGAAGACCGGAAGCCGCGTCGAGTTCGGCGTGGCCGACGGCAAGCGCGGTCTGCAGGCGCTCTCGGTGCGGGTGCTCGAGGCCCCCGCGAGCCTCGCGAAGGCGAAGCGCAAGCCGGCCGACGACATGGCGATCATCGTCGAGGATCTCGTGAAGCTTCTCGACGGCATCGGCGGCGATCTGCGCCGCGGACGCTATCCCTCTTCCAGCCACGGTCGCAAGATCGCGGCAGTGCTGCGCAAGGTGGCTGATGACCTCGACGCCTGAGCCCGATGCGCGTCTGATCGACGCCCGTGATCTCGCGCTGGCTGCGCTGCATGAGATCACGTCCCCGTCGACCGTCGGCCCTGCCGCCGGCCACGTGGTCGAAGAGGACGGCTCGGTGTCCCTGCGATTCGAGAACCGCCTCGGCGGCTACCCCGGCTGGTTCTGGACCGTGACGGTCGCTGCCGTCGACGACGCCGATCCGACCGTGCTCGAGGTCGAGCTGCTTCCCGGTGACGGTGCGCTTCTCGCGCCGGACTGGGTGCCGTGGGCTGAGCGTCTCGCCGAATACCGTGCGCACCAGGCCGAGCTCGCGGAGCAGGCCGCCGCCGTCGCATCCGATGCGGTCGCGGACGACGACGCCGAAGAGGATGTCGACGACGGGGACATCGACGACGAAGACGAAGACGACGATTCCGACGACGAGGACTTCGACGGCGACGATGAGGACGGTGTGATCTCGCCGCGGCTGCATGCCGGCGACCTCGACGGCGTCGACATCGACGAACTCGACGATTCCGCGGAGGACGAGGAGCCGGACGAGTCCGAGGATTCCGACGACGATGAGTCCGAGGACGAGGACGAGGACGAGGACGAAGAATCTGCCGCGTCGGTTGCCGACGAAGAGGAGTGACCTCACTCTTCCCATGACGGAGCACAGAACTGCCCCGCGTCTCTCCGAGATGCGGGGCAGTTCCGTCGTCGGGCGGGTTACGCCTCGGAGTTCGCGAGCACGTAGTCGATCGAGCGGATGAGCTGACGCACGTCGTCCGGCTCGATCGAGACGAAGGTCGCGACGCGCAGCTGATTGCGGCCGAGCTTGCGGTACGGCTCGGTGTCGACGATGCCGTTCGCGCGCAGGGTCTTGGCGATCGCGGCCGCATCGATGCTGTCGTCGAAGTCGATCGTGGCGACGACAGGGGAGCGATGCGCGGCATCGGTGACGTACGGCGTCGCGACGTCGGACGCCTCCGCCCAGTCGTACAGAGCCTGGGAGGACTCGGCCGTGCGGGCTCCGGCCCACGCGAGACCTCCGTTGCCGTTGATCCATCGCAGCTGGCTGTCGAGCAGGTGCAGCGTCGTCAGAGCAGGGGTGTTCAGCGTCTGGTTCAATCGCGAATTGTCCACGGCGTTCTTCAGGCTGAGGAACTCGGGGATGTAGCGGTCGGATGCCGCGATGCGCTCGATGCGCTCGATCGCCGCGGGGGAGACCGCAGCGAACCACAGGCCGCCGTCTGAGCCGAGGTTCTTCTGCGGGGCGAAGTAGTAGACATCCGCCTGCGTCACATCGAAGTCGATGCCGCCGGCCGCACTCGTCGCGTCGATGACGGTGAGGGCGCCGTCGGCCGCGATGCGGTCGACGGGGGCGGCGACACCGGTGGAGGTCTCGTTGTGCGGCCACGCGTACACGTCGATGCCGTCGACGATCTCTGCGGAGGCGCGTGACCCAGGTTCGGCGTTGCGCACGTCCGGAGCCTGCAGCCACGGTGCGGCCGCGGCCTTGGCGAACTTTCCGCCGAACTCGCCGAAGACGAGGTTCTGGGCGCGGTTCTGGATCAGGCCGAATGCCGCGGCATCCCAGAATGCGGTCGAACCGCCGTTGCCGATGATGATCTCGTAGCCCTCGGGAAGCCGGAACAGGGTCGCAAGCTGCTCGCGGACGCTGCCGACGAGGTTCTTCACCGGAGACTGCCGGTGCGAGGTGCCCAGGATCGACGCGCCGGATGAGAGCAGCGCCTCCAGCTGCGCGGGGCGCACCTTGGACGGACCGCAGCCGAAGCGGCCGTCGACGGGCAGGAGGTCACGGGGAATCTCGATCGCCATGGGTCGATTCTAGGCCCGGGGTGCTCGGCCGTTTCTCCCCGTGACGACGCTGATCCCCGGATGGGAATGTAGGCTTGCCTAAGAACTTTCGGAGGGGCAGATGACCGACCTGATCGACACCACGGAGATGTATCTCCGCACCATCCTCGAACTCGAGGAGGAGAACATCGTGCCGCTGCGCGCGCGCATCTCCGAGCGCCTCGGCCACTCCGGCCCGACGGTGTCGCAGACGGTCGGACGCATGGAGCGCGACGGACTCGTCGTCGTCTCCGAGGACCGCACGCTCGAGCTGACCGATGCCGGCCGCCGCAAGGCCGTCGACG
This sequence comes from Microbacterium sp. M, assembly GCF_045181065.1. Classification (GTDB taxonomy): domain Bacteria; phylum Actinomycetota; class Actinomycetes; order Actinomycetales; family Microbacteriaceae; genus Microbacterium. The sequence goes on from NZ_CP173721.1 coordinate 1,065,697, forward strand.
TCATGCGAAAGCACCGGCTCGCCGAGCGCCTGCTCTCCGACGTCATCGGCCTGGACTGGGCCTACGTCCACGATGAGGCATGCCGTTGGGAGCACGTGATGAGCGAGCAGGTCGAGCGCCGTCTCGTCGAGCTGCTCGGCCATCCCACCGAGTCGCCATACGGAAACCCGATCCCCGGACTCGATCAGCTCGGCGATGTGCCGGCTCGGACCTTCGACGAGGGCGTGATCGGTCTCGTGCAGAAGCTGAACGCCGCCGAGGAGTCCGCAGACGGCACTGTGCGCCGACTCGCGGAGCCGGCGCAGGTCGACCCCGAGCTGCTCCAGCAGCTGCGCGACGCGGGCGTCGTCCCCGGAGCGCACGGCACCTATCGGTACAACGAGGGCTACGTGCTGATCCAGATGGACGGCAACGACGAGGGTCTCGAGCTGCCGGTCGAACTGGCATCGCACATCTTCCTGGTACGCGACGAGGCCTGATTTCTCGCGGGTTCGGATGCCGTGGCACTCGCCTTCGGAGGATTGCCAGGTTGGCAGGGTGACAGAATCGTTATCTTCCGGTAACCTCGGTCAAGTCGTCAGCGAAGGAAGCCCGCGGGCGATGACCGCGAAGATCGCCTCACCGGCTCGTCGTCTTCGCGGGAGACGATCGCACAGTGCCCGAAGCTACACGTGCCCCGATAGCAGAGTGCCGACGAGCCAGCGCAACCCGAGCGCCGAGGCGCAGGAGGATCACTGATCTTGGCCACAGACATCGAATCGCCCGAGAAGACATCTGAAGATCGCACCCCCGCCCGTCGCGGCGCTGGTCGAAGCGGGCGCAAGCTGTCCGTGAAGAAGCCCCTGCGTTCGATCGCCATCTTCGGCGCCGTCGGCGCACTGGTCGCAGCAGTCGCTCTGCCGGCGTACGCGTCGACCACACCGACGACCGAAGCGGCGACGACCCTGCAGCAGGTCGCCATGGACGACGCGCAGTCGCTCGTGGTCGCATCCGAGGCCACCGCCGCTCCGATGGACCGCGGCAATTACTCGGCGACCACTCCCGATGAGATCGCCCAGAAGAAGGCCGAAGAAGCGGCTGCGGCCCGCGCAGAGGCGGCGGCTAAGGCCGCTGCGGCCTCGTCCGGTGGCGGCGGTTACAACACCGGCGATGTCGCGCTCGTCGCTCCCGGATCCGGTGACGTCCGCAACCCGGTCGGTGGCGGCTACTATGTCAGCCGCACGCTCAGCGGCAGCCACAACGGCGCCGACATGGTCGGCGACGCCGGAACTCCGCTGTACGCGGCAGCAGCCGGAACCGTCCGCATCTCGACCGACAGCTACTACGGCTACGGCGTCGGCGTCGTGATCGACCACGTGCTCGGCGGACAGCAGGTCTCCACGCTCTACGGCCACATGATCTACGGTTCGCGCCAGGTCCAGGCCGGTCAGACCGTGCAGGCCGGTCAGTTGATCGGATTCATGGGAAGCACCGGTCGCTCGACGGCGAACCACCTCCACTTCGAGGTGCGCATCGGCGGCAGCCTGGTGGAGCCGATCGGCTGGTTGAACGCGAACGGCGCCCCGGCCTGACCCGTCGTCGACACGCCGTCCACCGTTCACCGGGTGTTTTCGCCCGTACACAGGTGGATGGGTTAGCCTGTTCCCGTTGTCGCACAGGCGGGAGTCGCTGATGGACCGAATACCGAGCATCCGAACCATGGATGCGCTCGGCTTTCTGGTGCTTCGGCATTGCCCGCAGGGATGCCACGGTGCAGCCGTGCGCGAAAGGCGCTGTCTCTAGAGACGGCGCCTTTTTTCGTCCCTGCGTGCAGAATTCCTCCGCCCGTGCGGCCTCGTGTGAGTCGAGAGTGCCGGGAAGCCGTCCCGGCGTATCGAGAGGAAGATGATGCGCACACTGGTCCTGAACGCCGGATACGAGCCACTCGCCGTGGTGTCCTTCAAACGAGCGCTCGTGCTCGTGATGAACGAGAAGGCGACCGTCATAGAGCATGTCGAAGGTGACCCCGTCTGGGCGAGCCACGGCAGATTCGACCGTCCGGTGGTGATCATCCTGAGCCGCTATGTGCGCGTGCCGTCGAGCAGGAGGGTGCCGGTGACCAGACGCGGAGTCCTGCGTCGGGACAACCACCGCTGCGGTTACTGCGGCAAGGCGGCTTCGACGATCGATCACATCCTGCCGCGCTCGCGCGGGGGAGCGGACTCGTGGGAGAACCTCGTCGCCTGCTGCCTGCGCTGCAACAACGTCAAGAGCGACCGCACGCCGCAGGAGATGGGGTGGGAGCTTCGGTTCACGCCGCGCCCGCCGCACAACACCGCATGGACCGTGCGCGGGACCGAGCGCAGCGATCCGCGCTGGGAGCCGTATCTCGCTCTGGCCGCGTGAGGGCTTGCGCCGAAGCCTGGGTAGACTGGTCCGGCCAGCCTCTGTAGCTCAATGGAAGAGCAGTTGCGTCCTAAGCAAACGGTTGGGGGTTCGAGTCCCTCCAGGGGCACCAAGGATTCCATCTGATCAGACGCTCCTCATCTCATGACATCTGCGGTGCGCTCACGCGTCACTCGACGGCGAAGAGCCGTTCGAGATGGACGTGGATCGCCTTGCGTGCGGCATCCTCTGTGACCACGCTCAGATCGAGCAGGGGCGCGAATCCGCTCAGTGCGAGCAGCAGGTCTGTTTCCACGGCGGCGTCGCGATCATCGGCGATCGAACCGTCTGCCATGGCGCTCCGGATGATCTGCTCCACCCTGTCGCGTCCGGCCCGCAACCCTGCTCGCGCCTGCTCGTGCAATTGCGGGTCGTGCAGGGACTCCAGGACGAACGCGGCGTGCAGGCGACTCGTGGCACGGGAATCGGGGTGGAGCGGGAGCATCTCCGTCAGGGCGGCTTCCAGAGCATCCCGAGGGTGCGGCGGTCGCGGAAGGGACCGAATGCTGCGCTCGACGCGATCCGACGTGTGCTCCGCCGCGAGCTCACGCGCGAAGGTGAGCATCTCCCGCCGCGACGCGAAGTAGTGCTGGAGTTGTCCGAGCGAAACGCCGGCCTCATGCGCGACCACGCGCATCGTCGTTCGGCCCCAGCCCTGCTGATCGACGACGCGCCAGAGCGCCTGCGCGATCTCTTCGCGCCGTTCCTCGTGGTCCACCTGCTTCGGCATCCAGAATCCTTTCCAATACACGTGACATAATACAGTTGACTGATCACGAAGTGGGGAGGACGCGCGATGGTCGATCCCGAGCTGCCGTCCCGCTTCTTCAACTCGTACGCGGCGCCGATCGACACCGAAGTCGCCATCGCATTGCTGGCAGACCTTCAGATCCGTCGAGCCATCGAGCGGGGCGATTTCGATGACCTCCCGGGCAGTGGCCGGCCGATCGACCTATCGGACAGTCATGATCCGGACTGGTGGTTCAAGAGACTGATGAAAAGAGAGGGGTTCATCGTGTTGCCGTCGTCGATCCAATTGCGCAAAGACGATGCTGCGCTCGATGCAGAACTGGACCTGCTCTCCCGTGAGAGAGATGTTCGCCACGAGGTCGAGGAGTTCAATCGCCGCGTGATCCGCGCGCGATACGACCTGTCCGGAGGGCCGCCGCTCGTCACGATGCCACGCGACGTCGAAGAGACGGTTCAGGCATGGGCGGATCGTCGAGGCCGCAGATAAGCTCACGCGATGTGCATGATGCCCTCCATGAAGGAGAATGCGACGCTGAGGTCTCCTGCCGGTTGCAAAGGAGACACGACATGGTGGATGCAACGCTCACGGGATCCGGACTGACCGCGGCCGGACTCGCAGAAGAGGTGGCGCACATCTCCACACCGGACGTGGTGTTTACCCCGTTCGGAGAGTTCCAGTTCTTCGATGGTGTTCCCAGGCCCGAATCCGCGCCTGCCATCTTCGACAGCCTCGATCTCGTGCGCGGCATCACGGCTTTCCTGGATACGATCCCCGGAGCGTCGTTGGTCGCCATGCGTCGTGGCCTTCGCGCAGCCGGCGTCGATGCGCCGGACGCGATCGGCTATACCGATCCCCGATGCACCTCCACACCGCTCTTCCTCACGCCCAACACCGAGACGACGTACGGGGTCACTTTCCTCGATCTGAAGGCGTGGGGCCCGACCGTGGTCGAAGTGCCGTCGCAGTCGCTCTGCGTCGTCGACGACTTCTGGTTCCGGTACGTCGCAGACATGGGGATTGCAGGGCCCGATCAGGGCGCCGGCGGCAAGTACCTGTTCCTGCCGCCCGGATACGAGGGCGAGCGTCCCGACGACTACTTCACCTTCGAGAGTCCGACATACACGAACTTCCTCGTCATCCGGGCCCTCGGGGGAGTGCCCGCGATCAAGCAGTCCCGCGTGTACCGGCTCGGCGAGGCGGGATCCGTGCCCGAGAACCGGTTCGTCAACATCGGCGAGCAGGTCATCAACACCGTTCACTCCAACGACTTCTCGTTCTTCCAGGAGATCGCCGAACTCGTCTCGGAGGAGCCGATCGGATCGCTCGACCCGGAACGCGCGGGGGTCCTCTCATCGCTCGGCATCGTGCACGGGACGCCGTTCGACCCGGACGAGCATCGACGCGGCATCCTCGATTCGGCGGCCCGGATCGGTGCCGCGATGGCGCGCGCAACCCTCTACGCAGCACGCAACGCGGATTCGTTCCGCTGGGAGGGGTCATCCTGGAAGAACGGCTTCGTCGGCGGCAGCCACGAGTTCCTCAACGACGGGGCGCGCAATCTCGCTGCGCGTACGCTGTTCCACTACGCCGCCACGGTCATCACGCCGGCCATGGCGCATGCGCAGGTCGGTGCCGGCTCGGCCTACCTCTACACGGCAGAGGATGCCGATGGGGCGCTGCTCGATGGATCGGCCACATACTCGCTGACGATCCCGCCCGACGCACCGGCGAAGAACTTCTGGGCCGTCGACATTTACGACACGCAGACGCGGTCGCTGCTGCAGTCCGCGCAGTACCCCGCGCTGTCGAGCCTGTCCGACGAACTGCAGTCCGAAAGCGACGGCTCCCACGTGCTGTGGTTCGCTCCGACGCCTCCCGCCGGCAAGGAGTCCAATTGGATTCCGACTCTGCCTGGCAAGTCCTGGTGGCCGCTGCTTCGCCTGTACGGGCCGCTCGAACCCTGGTTCGACATGTCATGGCGGCTTCCCGAGATCGTGCGCCGCGAAGAGGACTGAACCGCGCCGTCAGGGTGCGATCGTCCGAACCACCCTGGCCGGGGATCCGACGACCACTGTTCCGGCGGGCACATCCTTCGTGACGACGGATGCCGCGGCCACGACCGCGTCATCGCCGATCGTGACGCCGGGGAGGACGGTGACGTTCGCCCCGATCCACACGTTCCGGCCGATGACGATCGGCGCCGGGTGCAGGTCGGCGCGCTTGGCCGGATCGAGATCGTGATTGAGCGTCGCCAGCACCGTGTTGTGTCCGATGAGGCAGTCATCGCCGATGACGATGCCGCCCTGGTCCTGGAAGCGGCACCCGGAGTTGATGAAGATCCGTGCGCCGAGCGCGATGTTCTTCCCGAAGTCCGTGGAGAACGGAGGAAAGACGGTCACGGACTCGTCCACGGCCGACCCGATGAGTTCCGACAGCAGCTCTCGCACGCGGCCGGGTTCGTGATAGCCGCCGTTGAGCTCGGCGCAGATCCGCAGCGCGTTCTGACTCGTCTCATGCATCATCCGGTGCAAGGGCGAATCGCCGGTGATGGTCTCGCCCGCGTTGAGGGCTTCGAGCAGATCGGCGAGGGGGTTCCGTGCGGCGTGGTCGCTCATCCCCTCAGGGTAGGCCGCACACGTCGGACGAGGGATGCCCTGTCAGTGCATCCCTAATCGGACTCGACGCTGCTGATGCGGTGCGGAACCCCGACCGGCTTCGATTCGCCGGATCCGCGTTGCCGCAGGTAGATCGAGAACGCGACCATCGCGCCCACCGCGAGGAATTCGGACTGCCAGTTCTGGAGCGTGCGGTTCCAGAACTCGGGTGAGGTGACGTACTCGATCCAGGTGTCCAATGGCAGCCCGTGCATGGCATTGTCCTCGTTCGCCACGACGTGCCCGGCCAGCGATTGCGCGAGCCAGGAGAACAGGAACACCGCGCCCATGACGAGCAGCAGCGAGTTCGAGTAGAGCCAGAGCCGCACGCCGCGCACCTTCGCCCAGGCCGGGGACTCCGCTTCCGCGTGTTCGCCGACCAGCTGCTCTTCATCGGTGCCGACGCCTTCGTCGCCCGGTTGCTTCGACTCGGGTGAGCCGATCTGGATCAACCAGATCGTCGCGAGGATGAACAGGAAGAACTGCAGGAACTCGGACTGCCAGTTCTCGGCGACGTCGACGATGAACTCGGATGACGTGATGAAATCGCCGTAGGTGATGGTCGGCTGCCCGTGGTGGGTGAGTTCCTCGTTGTTGTAGAGGAACCCGGTCACGGACTGCCCGATCAGCGCGAGCACGAAGATCAACAGGAACGCGAGACTCAGACTCGTGTTGCGGAGGTAGCGCATCGGATTCACCTCCCCGTCAGCGGCAGCCAGATCATGACCGCCAGCCCGCCGAAGATGATCACCGTCCATGCCCAGAAGGCTGTGCGCATCGACGCGCGTTCGCTGTCATCGGAAGACATCGTTCCCCTTCCCTCGTGTTCGCTGGGCACAGCGTAGGGCGCGAAGCGCCGGCGAGGTGAGGGGCTTGCATTTCGCATGCGCGGTGATTATCGGCGCTCGAGCGCCCACCACTGGAGCATCATGATCGTCTTGCCGTCGACGATTCGTCCGTCGCGGACCATCGCGAGTGCCTCAGCGAACGACAACTCGAGGACTTCGATGTCCTCGCCCTCTGCGATGACACCGCCCCCGGCACTCGTCCGATCGCCGGGGCTGTAGGCCGCCGAGTAGAAATGCACCTTCTCGGTAACCGAACCGGGGCTCATATAAGCCGTGAAGATGTGCGTCACAGGACCGACGTCGACCCCGAGCTCCTCGGCGACCTCGCGACGGATCGCCGTCACCGGATCGTCGTCGTCCAGCAGCCCAGCGGCTGTCTCGATGAGCATCCCGTCCGGGTGGTCGTTGACGTATGCGGGGTAGCGGAACTGCCGGGTCAGCAGGACGGTGGATCGCGCATCGTCATGGAGCAGGATCGTCGCGCCGTCGCCGCGATCGTAGGTCTCGCGTTGCATCGTCGACCAGCTGCCGTCGCGCCGTCGAAAGTCCAGCGTTGTCCGTCGCAGGACGTGCCAGCCGTCGGAGACGAGATCGACTTCTCGCACGGACACGTCCGGGTTGCGGTCGAGCGTTCGTCCCTGCTGATCGAGCCCCGTGCGGCCGCGGTGGTCGGGAACGTCGATGCCGGCTCGATTCGTGAACATGGTCGTAGACTAATCGAACATGCATGAATGTGAAGAATCAGGACAAAACGTGCCCAGTGCTCTGGGTGAACGCGTGCGCATCATTCCTGCTGTGCTCTGAGCGCCACGTCGGCGCCCTCAGGCCACGAGCGGCAGCAGCGAGGCGATGAAGCCCACCACGGCGGCGCCCAGCGCCACGGCGGCGAGAACGAAGCAGGTGCGCACGGCGGGAGAACGTCGGTCGAGACGCATGCGCTCCGGATCCCTGGTGGACACGTAGCCGGTGACCGAGGTGCCGTCGGATCTCGTGGCCTGCTCGTGCGCGCTCAGCACCCGCGCACACGTGCGACCGCCAGCGCTCCACATCGCGAACCGACGATCATCGACGCCGTCCACGAGGGTCACGGTCGTGGGCGCGTACGCGCCTTCGGCCACGCGGATCATGAGCGCGAGGATCAGCAGGGGCACCCCTGCGATCAGACCGATCCATGACATGAGTTCGCCGACCGTGCCGACGATGTCGACCGCATTCATGATTCAGATCGGGGCGAGTACTGCATTCCTGAACGTTAGCGCACGCGGAACCGTTCAGCGCGTGCGCGCGGGTACGCGCTCCGCCTGGCGTTCCAGCCGACGCAGCAGCGGGACCAGCTGCTGCGTGGCGGTCGCCGGATGCTCCGGGTGCCACTGCACCCCGGTGATCGGCGCCGACTCATGGACCACAGCCTCCACGACGCCATCCGAGGAGCGGGCGGCGACGCGCAGCCCGGCGCCCAGCGCGTCGACCGCCTGATGGTGGGTGCAGCGCACTCTCAGCGCGGCATCCACGTCGGCATCCAGATCCGTGTCCGGCTCCAGCCGCACGACGGTCCGAACGAACGGGTCGATGCCGGTCGGGCCGCGGTGCTGCTCCACGGTCGGCAGATGCTGGACGAGCGTCCCGCCGAGGGCGACGTTGATCACCTGCATCCCCCGGCAGATCCCCAGCACCGGCCTGCGCTGCTGCATCGCTTCGAGGACGACGGCGATGTGCGTGCTGTCGGTGCGCGGCTCGTGATGTCCGGAACCCGGATAGTCGACCTGCACGCCGTACAGCCGAGGGTCGACGTCCTCACCGCCCATCAGCACGATCACATCAGCCCGTCGTGCTGCGGCGTGCGTGTCCGCCGTCGGCAGCTCGGCGGTCGGGACCAGCTCCGGCTCCCATCCCAGTTCGCGGACGGCCTTCGCCGCCGACGTGTTCAGGACATCCAACTCGGCCTGGTATCGAGCGGCGTACGGGCGGCGCGTCCGGAGATGGAGGAGCGCGACTCGGCGCGTGGTGATGGGCATTGCGACTCCGGTCATCCTCGTCCGTGTCACCCACACGGACCCTAATGCTGTGGGATGACCTCCATCCTGTCCGCCCCGCTTTGCGCATCGGAGTCGCCACCGTTTCCGAGATGTTTCGGCCTGCGCACAGCGCACCAGCGGATGCTGTCAGACGCACGGGTCTCGACGAGCGTCCACTCCTCACCGTCGAACGAACGCATGACGTGGCGGGAGAGGGCATCCGCCTCGGCCGGCTCCTCATCCGTCAGATACGTCTCGACGAACAGCTCCCAGAGCTGCGCGGCGCTGACCTCGTCACCACTCGCATCGGTGTGCTCCTGCACGTGGCGGGCGAAGTCGATCTGCATCCGGCGAGGCAGCGTCATGCCGGACGCGGTCTCCAGCAGGTACGCGATGCCGCCCTTGCCGGACTGGGAGTTCACCCGGATCACCGCGTCGTAGTCCCGCCCGAGGTCGGCGGGGTCGACCGGCAGGTACGGTACGCGCCACGTCGCCTCGCCGGCAGGGATGCCCTCGGCCTCCGCCCGCGCGCGGTGCTCGGCTATCCCCTTGCGGATCGCGTCCTGGTGCGTGCCGCTGAAGGCCGTATGCACGAGATCTCCGACGTACGGATGCCGGGGATGCACGTCGATCCGATTGCAGTATTCGACCGTCCTGCGGATCTCATCGATGTCGGAGAAGTCGATCATCGGGTCGACGCCCTGCGCATGCAGGTTGAGTGCGAGAGTGGCGATGTCGACGTTGCCGGTGCGCTCGCCGTTGCCGAAGACGCATCCCTCGACGCGCTGCGCGCCGGCCAGCACTGCCAGCTCTGCGCAGGCGATGCCGGTGCCGCGGTCGTTGTGCGGGTGGACGGACAGGATCACGCCATCGCGCCTGGCGAGGTGGCGATGCATGTACTCGATCTGGTCGGCGTACACGTTCGGAGTGGCGACTTCGACGGTCGCCGGGAGGTTGAAGATCACAGGACGCTCGGGCGCGGCATCCCACAGCGTCGTCATCGCGTCGCACACCTCGAGCACGTAGTCCGGCTCGGTGAGGTTGAAGACCTCCGGCGAGAACTGGAAGCGAACGTTCGGCAGGTCGCCTGCGAGCTCGAGGACATCGCGTCCGGCATCCAGGATCAGACGCTTCAGCTCGTCGCGACCGCGCCCGAGGACGACGTCGCGCCACATCCGCGCCGTTGCCGTGTACACGTGGATGACGATCGGATTGCGGATGCCGCGGATCGACGCGATCGTGCGTTCGATGAGGTCGCGGCGCGCGGCGGTGAACACGACGATCGTGACGTCCTCCGGTGCCAGGTCGGTCCGGGCGATGAGACGAACGAATTCGAAGTCGGTCTCGGATGCCGAGGGGTACCCGACCTCGATCTCCTTGTATCCCATGGCGACGAGCAGCTCGAAGAAGCGGCGCTTGCGCTGCGGATCCATGGGCTCGGCGAGCGCCTGGTTGCCGTCGCGCAGATCGACCGGCACCCACAGCGGCGCCTGGGTGAGATGCTCGGTCGGCCAGGAACGCTCGGTCAGGGGGACGGCGACGCGATCGAACACCGACGAGTAGCGGTGCGACGGCATCTGCGAGGCGCGCTGGCGGTTCCAGGACGGCGAGCCATCCGGGATGGCGCCTGCGGGTGTGGACAGGGTGGGGAACGAGCGGGACATGGATTCCTCGGAGATCGAAGCGGATCGACCGGCGTTCCCGTGCGCCACGACGAGGAACCGGTCTGGCTAGACCTCGCCGTGGCGAAGAAGGAGGAGGAGTCCCGTGCGCATGGATGACACCATAGCAACTCCTCAGACAAGTTGACAAGTTAGGATGCTGTGCATGGCGCAGATCCAACGCACACCGCTCGCCGACCAGGCTGCCGATCTCCTGCTCGAACGCATCCGCTCCGGAGAATGGCAGCTCGGTCAGAAGCTCCCCGGCGAGACGACGCTGGCGCCGCAGCTCGGCGTCGGACGGTCGACCATCCGGGAGGCCATCCGCCAGCTCGCGGGGCGCGGCGTGCTCGCGACTCGGCAGGGCTCAGGAGTGTTCGTCATGGCCCTGGACGCCCCGGAGGACTGGGATGCCGTGCTGCGCCGCGCCGACATCGTCGCCGTTCTGGAGGCGCGGATCGCGATCGAGGCCGAGGCCTCGGCACTGGCGGCCGAGCGGCGGACCGCAGCGGATCTGCGCGCCATCCGACAAGCGCTCGCCGCGCGCGACAACGCCGCCGAAGGGCTCGAGGCGCACGTGGACGCCGACACCGCATTCCACCGGAGCATCCTCGTCGCCGCGCACAACCCGATCCTGCTCGAGCTGTTCGACGGCTTCACGCCGCGGCTGCGCCAGGCCATGATCGAGATGCTGCGCCTGCGTTCGGATCACGGCGGGCCGGACGATCACGACCGCCATGCGCGGCTCGCGCACGCCGTCTCGTCCCAGGACGCGGTCACCGCGGCATCCGAGAGCAGAGCGCATCTGCTCCGCCTGAAGGAGGCACTGGGATGACCGACGAGGTCCTGCGGCTGGAGGGGGTCACTTTCCGCCGGAACGGCAAGGAGATCCTGCACGGCATCGATCTCGTGGTGCGGCGTGGCGAGCACTGGGCGCTGCTCGGGCCGAACGGTGCGGGCAAGAGCACGATCCTCGGCTTCTGCGGCGCGCAGGAGCACCCGAGCACCGGCACGGTCGATGTTCTCGAACGCCGCCTGGGCCGGGTCGACATGCAGGAGCTGCGTCGGCACATCGGACACGTGAATCCCCGGCATCCGATCCGCATGCCGCTGTCGCCGACGGAGGTCGCCCTCACGGGCTTCACCGGAACCATCGATCGGGCCATCAGATGGAGTCCGACGGATGTCGAGCGCGATCGCGCCGCAGAACTGATCGACATGGTCGGGCTCGGTTCGCGTCCGGATCTCCTCTGGCCGACCATGTCCCAGGGGGAGCGCGGGCGTTCGCTCATCGCGCGCGCACTGGCACCGGACCCCGCGCTGCTGCTTCTCGACGAGCCGACCACCGGCCTGGACGTCGCCGCGCGCGAGCAGCTGCTCGAGACGATCGACCTCCTGTTCCGCACCCACGGCGACCTGGCGTCTGTGCTCGTGACGCATCACCTCGAGGAGCTGCCGGAGTCGACGACGCACGCCATGGTCATCGCGGACGGGCGCGTGGTCGCGGCGGGTCCGGCGGCGGTCACGATCACGTCCGAGGTCATCTCGGAGGCGTTCCGGCATCCGATCGACGTCGCACGCGACGAAGGGCGCTGGAGCGCGAGGACCCGTCGTCGCGCCGTGGTCTGAGTCCGGTCAGCGCTCACCGCGCCCGAGCCGCGACGGCCACCAGATCGTGCGACCGATGTCGTAGGCGAGCGCCGGGACGAGGAGCGATCGGACGACGAACGTGTCCAGCAGGACGCCGAACGCCACGATGAACGCCAGCTGCACGAGGAACAGGATCGGGATCACCGACAGTGCGGCGAACGTGGCGGCCAGAACCAGCCCGGCGGACGTGATCACCCCGCCGGTGATCGCGAGACCGCGCAGGATGCCGTCGCGCGTGCCGTGCTTCTGCGACTCCTCCCGTACGCGGGTCATGAGGAAGATGTTGTAGTCGATGCCGAGCGCGACGAGGAAGACGAACCCGTACAGCGGTACCGCGGGATCGGCACCGGGGAAGTCGAAGATCCCGTTGAACACCAGCGCCGAGACCCCCATGGCCGTGCCGAACGACAGCACCGTGGTGAGGATCAGCAGCACCGGAGCGAGGATCGAGCGCAGCAGAAGCATGAGGATCAGCATGATCACCACGAGGATCACAGGGATGATGAGATTGCGGTCATGGATCGACGCATCGTTCGTGTCGATCGCCGTCGCTGTCACTCCCCCCACCAGCGCGTCCAGGTCCTCGAGCTCCGTGCGCAGTTCTCGGACGGTGGATGCCGCGGCATCCGAATCCGCGGCATCCGACAGCGTCGCCTGCAGCAGGACGTCGCCGTCCACGGTCGTCGCCTCCGGGATCGGGCTGCCCGGCGCGCCGACGGCCTGGATGCCGCCCTCGGTGACCGGCGCCGAACCGCTCGGAGAGTCCGCCGACGTCACGGTCACGGATTCGACGCCGTCGTCAGCGAGCAGGACGTCTGCGGCATCCTGCAGGGAATCCTCGGCGACGACGACATAGGCCGGGCTGCCTGATCCGCCCGGGAAGTGCTCGCCGAGCACCTGCTGGCCCTCGCGCGCCTGGGAGGAGCCGAGCACGAGGTCTGACTGGGGGACGCCGGAGGCGTTCAGCTGGGTCACGCCGAGCGCGCCGACGAGCAGGACGAGCGTCGTGACGATCCAGATGGCGCGCGGCCGACGGCTGATGAGGCCGGCGAGCCGCACCCACAGACCCGTGCGGGGCATGCCGTTCTCGGCTGCCACGATGTCCGGCTCGAACACGGGGCGACGCGGCCAGAATGCCGCGCGCCCGAACAGCAGCAGCAGCGACGGCAGCAGCGTGAGCGCCGAGAGCATCGCGAACACGATGCCGATCGAGGCGACGGGTCCCAGTGTGCTGTTCGATTTCAGGTCGCTCAACAGGAGGCACAGCAGTCCGGCGATCACGGTTCCGCCGGAGGCGAGGATCGGTTCGAAGGACCCCTTCCAGGCCAGCAGGACCGCAGCTCCGGTGTCCTTGGTCGAGCGCAGTTCCTCGCGGAATCTCGCCACGAAAAGCAGCGCGTAGTCCGTGGCGGCACCGATCACGAGGATGAACAGGATGCCCTGGGTCTGGCCGCTCAGGAGCAGGATCTCGGCCTTCGCGAGCCACCACACCACGAGCAGTGCGACGCACAGCGCGAAAAGGCTCGTGGCGAGCACGACGACAGGCAGCAGGAAGGAGCGATAGACCAGCACGAGGATGACGAGGACGGCGAGCAGTGCGACGCCGAGGAGGAGTCCGTCGATCCCGGCGAACCCCGCGACGAGGTCCGCGCTGAAGCCGGCGGGTCCGGTGATGTAGACGGTGACACCTGGTGGTGCGGCGTCCTGGAGGTTCGTCTCGAGCTCGGCCACCGTATCCCCGAGGTCCGCGTCGCTGAGCACGGGGATGAACGCCTGAGCGGCGAGCCCGTCCTCGGAGACCAGGGCGGGGGACACATCATCGCCGACGCCGTCGATACCGGGCGCATCCGCCACGGCATCCGAGATCTGCTCGACGTCCGCGTCCGAGAGCTCCGCATCGCCGACGAAGACGGCGATGGCCGGGATCGCATCGGTGTCGTTGAACTCGCCCAGGAGCTCCTGCACGGTCGTGGCGTCCGCGCTCTCCGGCAGGTAACTGGTCTGGTCGTTGGACGACACCTCGTCGACCTTGCCGAAGAGCGGGCCGCCCAACGATGCTCCGACGAGCCAGATCAGGATCAGCGCGACGGGAACGAGAACGCGCGCCCAGGAGTGCTTGCGGATCCGGGCGCGGGTCGCCGGTGCGGGATCGGTGGAGCGGGACATGAGAGCCTTTCGGAGGAGTCGTCGATGGGGGACGTCGGGTGGCGTCAGCCCAGCCAGGCGAGGATGAGGATCAGGGTGGCGAGGAACCCGGCCGCGTAGTTCAGTGCGATGAACCGGCGCCACGCGCGGTTCGTGGATGCCGCGGTGTCATCCGTCACGTTCCACCACGGTGCCGCGTTGACGATGTAGGGGATCACGAGCACGGCGGACCACGCGGCCGGCCAGCCCGTCGGCAGCACGACCACGCCGGCGACCGCCCACAGCACGATCGACAGTCGAACCGTGAACCGGGCGCCGAGTGCCGTGGCGATCGAACCGACCCCCGCCTGCCGGTCGGGGAGGATGTCCTGGACGGCGCCGAACGCGTGAGCGGCCATGCCCCACAGGAAGAAGGCGAGCATGAGGAGCACGAGTTCGAGCGACACGGCGGCGCCGCCGATCGCGAGCCCGACGAGCGCGGGGCTGACGAAATGGGTGCTCGAGGTGATCGAGTCGAGCACCGGCCGCTCCTTGAAGCGCATCGGAGGCGCGGAATAGGCGATCACGGCGAAGACGCTCACGAGGAGCCAGGCCGCCGACGCCGCGTTCCCCATTGCAAAGAGGAAGACGAGGAACGGCACGTTGGTCGCGGCCGCCGTCCACAGGGTCGCGCGATGCAGCCTCGGCGGCAGCAGGGCTCCCTCGATTCCCCCCTTGCGAGGGTTCGCCAGATCGGATGCGTAGTCGAACACGTCGTTGATGCCGTACATGGCGAGGTTGTACGGGACGAGGAAGTACAGCACGCCGACGACGAACACGAGATCGATCTCGCGGGTGGTCAACAGGTACGCCGCGGCGAACGGGAACGCGGTGTTGATCCAGCTGATCGGACGGGATGCCAGCAGGAGCGTGCGGATCGTGCTCATGGCGCGACCTTCCTCTCGGCCGCTCGGGACCGCCGGGTGCGCAGCAGCGTCCAGATCGCCGGAAGCAGGAGCACGCCGGCGAGCGGATAGGCGAAGTCCTCGATCGGCGCGAGCCCGATCCGTGCCCCGAGCAGATGCGCATCGGCGTAGGTGAAGAAGCCGACACCGATCATGATCGTGTCGAACACCGCCGTCAGTAGCAGGAGGGCGGCCAGAGCGATCCCGACCGCGCGGAGATCCGGTCGGCGCCGGGCCGCGAACGTCGCCGTCACGGCGCCGACCACGGCCAGCCCCAGGAAGACGAGGGCGAGCACCGAGTACGTCACGACGCGTCCTGACGTCGTCGATGCGCGAGGACACGAGCCGCCCCGGTGTAGAGGATCATCGTGCACACCACGAGGAACACGAGGAACACCGGCTCCTCGATCGGCAGCTCCGGTGCGAGCAGGATGCCGGTGGCGAGCGGACTCCCGCCGCGGAGGAAGATGCCCAGCGAGATTCCTGCGGCGTCCCAGAGGAGGAAGAAAGCCAGGCCGATGAGCGTGACGGCGAGCGCTGAACGGGCATCGCGCCAGAAGAACAGGTGGAACCGGCGGTCGATCAGGAGCATGCACCCGAGGCTCGCCAGCAGCGCGAGGAGATACACGGCGCCCATCAGCTCGTCTTCCGGGCGACGGCGGCGGCCCGCGGCGAGGTGGGCCCCGTGCTGTGATCGCCGCGTATCCGCTTCAGCACGAGTTCGGCGCTGATCAGGCACATCGGCACTCCGACGCCCGGCGCGGTCGTCGCGCCGGCGTAGTAGAGGCCGTCGACCGTGCGCGAGGCGTTCTGCGCTCGGAACATCGCACTCTGCGACAGGAGGTGCGCAGGTCCCAGCATCCCCCCTCGCCAGGAGTGGTAGTCGCGGGCGAAGTCCGCCGGACCGAGCGTCTCGCGCACCACGATGCGATCGCGAAGATCATCGACCTCCGCCCACTGCGAGATCACGTCGATCGCAGCATCCGCGGCGCGCTCGACGAGCGCTGACCCCGTCCCATCCGGTCCGCCGGACCCGATCTCCACGTCGGCGGGTACGGGGATCAGCACGAAGAGGTTCTCGTGCCCGTCCGGCGCGACGTCGGGATCGGTCGCCGAAGGCTTGCAGACGTACAGCGACGCCGGATCGGGGATGCGTGGCGAGGCGCCGAAGATCGCGTCGAAGTTCGTGTCCCAATCCCGGGCGAAGAACAGGGAATGGTGCGGGAGCTCGGGAAGCGCACCGCGAACGCCGAGCATGACGATCACCGCCCCCGGACCACTCGTCCGGCGGCGCCACCAGCGCGCGGGATACGTCTGGAGGCGCTCGGGCAGCAGCGCGGTCTCCGTGTGGTGCAGGTCGGCACCGGACACCACGACATCGGCGAGTTCGAGGTGATCGACACCGGACGGGTCCCGCCAGCGCACGCCGTACGCGCGTTCTTTCCCGGAGGACGGCTCGGTGAGGATCGCGGTCACCTCGGCATCCAGCACGACGTCAGCGCCGGCTTCTTCCGCCAGTGCGCGGATGCGTTCGGAGACCCCCCAGAACCCGCCCCGCGGGTACTGCACGCCCTCGTCGAGGTCGAGCGTGCTCATCAGGTGGTACATGGCCGGTGCGTGCCGAGGATCCGTTCCGAGGAAGACCGCCGGGTAGCCGAGGATCTGACGGATCACCGGATGCCGGAATCGCCGGGCTGCGAAGGCATCGAGTCGGCGCGTGAGAAGCATCGCCAGCCGCGGCAGGCGGCGCAGGACATCCGGCACGGCCAGCTCGGACAGGCGCGTGAACGGGTTGTACAGGAAGCGTCGCACCGCCATGTCGTTGGCGTCGGAGGCGGATGACAGGTAGTCGTCGAGCTGAGCACCGGAGCCCGGTTCCAGCTCCTCGAAGAGCGCGCGGACGCGCTCGGCGCCCGCGGGCACCGTGATGGCGGATGCTCTGCCGCCCGGGGTGGGCTCGGCGAACACCCGGTATCCCGGGTCCAGCCGGACCAGATTCAGCTGCTCCGCGGTCGTCGTCCCCATCAGCTCGAAGAAGTGGTCGAAGACACCGGGCATGAGGTACCAGGACGGGCCGGTGTCGAAACGGAACCCCTCCCGGTCGAGCGTTCCCGCGCGGCCGCCGGTCCGATCGTTGCGTTCCAGCACGGTGACCCGATATCCCTCGCGAGCGAGCAACCCGGCCGTGGCGAGACCGGCGATCCCGCCGCCGATGACGATCGCCCGGCTCACCGCCGCGGCTCCAGCCAGGTCATGAGGACGGCGCGCGCGGTGAGCAGGAGCTTGACGGGATCGGGCACCCTGACGCGGCGTTCGTACAGGTCCGAAGCGGGAGTGCGTCCCACTCTGTCGGCGAGGGCGTCGAACAGGGACAGCGCGCTGCGGACGGCGGCGCGCGCATCGCGGGGCAGGAGCGGGATCGCTGCGCGTGCGTCGTCCAGCTGCGTCCGCACGATGCGGACCCATTCGTCCCGGCCCGCATCGGTCAGGCGCTCGGCGCTGAGGTAGCCGCGCTGGAGTCGATCGGTGTCGTCGCCGAGGTCGCGGAGGAAGTTCACGTTCTGGAACGCGGCGCCGAGTTGGCGCGCACCGGATTCCAGTCGGCTCCGATCCTCCTCGGAAGGACGGGCATCCTGCAGGAAGACCCGGAGGCACATGAGTCCGACGACCTCGGCCGAGCCGTAGACGTACCGGGCGTGCGCCGCGGCGTCGTAGATGTGCACCGCATCGTCGTCGCCCGCGCCGACAGGGGTGTCGGCGCGCATCGATGCGAAGAACGGCTCCGTCAGATCGGCATCGATGCCGCATCTGTTCGCGGTGCGCGCGAAGGCGTGCACCACGACGTTGCTGCTGTATCCGGTCCGCATGGCGCGATGCGTCTCGTCGGCGTAGGCGTCCAGCGCGGCGCGCTGGGCGTTCGCGTCCAGACCGGCCTCGCCGGCGACGCCGTCGACGATCTCATCGGCGATGCGCACCATGGCGTAGACATTGCGGATGTGCTGACGGTGGCGCCGGCCGAGCAGGCGCGTGGCGAGCCCGAAGGAGGTCGAATAGGCGCGGATCACATCCGTCGAAGCGCTCTCGGCCGTGCGCGTGAACCGCGTGAGCGACGGGGTCATGTCCGGGGGCTTCGGGGCGTTCACGACAGACGTCCCTCGATGCGATCGGCCAGCGTCAGGAGCGTCTCCCGTGCGGCGGCGGGCAGGGGAGCCGCTTCGTCCGCGATGGCTGACCGCGCCGCCGCGATGCGCTCTTCGATGAGATGGCGGACGTACGATTCCGCGCCGCACCGCCGCAGGTGGTCCCTGATCGCCGCGCCGTCCTGCGGTGTGAGGTCGGGATCGCCGAACCGCGGTTGGATCGAGTTCCAGGCTCCGGTCAGGCGTGCGTATGCGATCAGCGCGGTCTCCTTCCCTTCGCGGAGGTCGGAATACGCCTCCTTCCCGTGCTCCGCAGCGTCTCCGAACACGGACAGCGCATCATCCTGGAGCTGGAAGGCGACTCCCAGATGCTGTCCGACCACGGCGAGGGCGGCTTCTGTCTCCGCGGGCAGACCGGCGACCACAGCGGCTACGCGGAGGGGGAACTCGAACGTGTAGGTCGCGGTCTTCTGCGCTGTCATCGTCAGGATCGTCTGCAGATCCGGCGTGATCGCGTGATCGCTCAGCGCGACGTCCGCATACTCGCCCGCGACGGTCTCCGTGATCGTGTGATCCAACAGATCGAGCAGCCGGTTTCGCGTGGTCCGGTCCGAATCCACCCGCGCGAACATCTGATGCACGGTCGAGAGCAGCAGATCGCCCATGAGGATCGCGCCGGTGGTGCCCCAATGCTGGGCAGCCTTCGCGTCGAGGTCGGGTCGGGCATCGCGCAGCAGGCCGATGAGATTCGGACGGCCGCGCCGATGCACATCGCCGTCGATGACGTCGTCGTGCAGGAGGAAGGCATAGTGCAGGATCTCGACCGCTGCGGCGATCTCGACGATCGCATCGGCGCAGAGCGTTGCGGGTGCACCTGGATCGCCGAGCAGCGCGGCATGCATCTCGATGAGGAGCCGTGGGCGGAGCAGCTTCCCTCCCCGCACGCTCTCGGCCGCGGCACGCCAGAGCGCGGTGTACTCCGTGCCGTAGGCGGCTGAACGCGTGACGTGATCGTCGAAGACCCGCTGCACGCGCGATTCGATCTGGGCGTGCAGGTCCTCCCTGATGAGGGTGGTGGTCATTCTCAGATCTTCCCCTCGTCGAGCAGGAGCGGCAACTGCTCGCGCAGCCATGGGCTGAATGCGAAAGGCGCGTCCTCGATCGCTGAGGCGAGGCGGTCGGGCAGCACCCAGGCGAACTCCATGACCTCCGAGGGGTCCGGAACGACGTCACCATCGATCCGTGCCACGTGGACGGGACAGATCTCATGCTCGACGATCCCGCTGGCGTCGACGGCGCGGTAGCGGAAGTCCGGGAGCGCGATGGTCACGTCGCGGGGGCGGGCCCCGATCTCCTCTGTGCCCCGTCGGACGACCGCCTCGATCATGTCCTCCCCGGGGCGCGGATGACCGCAGAAGCTGTTGGTCCAGACGCCGGGCCACGTGCGCTTCATCAGTGCTCGGCGAGTGACGAGCAACCGGCCATCACGATCGATCACGTAGCAGGAGAACGCGAGGTGCAGCGGCGTCGACGCCGTGTGCACGTCGTGCTTGGGGGCGGTGCCGATCGCGGCGCCTGCTTCGTCGACGAGGGTCACGAGCTCCATGCGGCCTTCTTCCTCTAGACGTGTATATTGCTAGCCGGGCGAGAAATAAAGCTAGCATGAAGAAATGCCAGGAGTAAAGTAGCGAGGTGTCCATGGATGATCGCGTGAACGAACCGGCCGTGCCGTCCGCCGACCCTCCGTCCGCGACACGCGATGGCCTGGACAGCGGCGCGATCTACGACGTCGATTCGTCGGATCCGCGGCAGACGCTCGTCGACCGCTCAGGCATGGCGGACGAGGACGTGCGCCAGATCACCGGCATCATGAAGGCGCTCGGCGGGCTGCGCGAAGCCGAGCAGAGGCTCTCCGAGGCATCCCGTCGCTTCATGCAGCTGAACGAGACGGATATGCGTGCGCTGCACTATCTCATCGTCTGCACGCATCGCGGCGTCATCGCTACCCCCGGTGGAATCGCTCAGCACCTGTCGATCTCCAGCGCATCGACGACCAAACTGCTCGATCGGCTCGAACGCGGCGGGCACATCGTGCGGTCGGCGCATCCCACGGATCGGCGCGCGCTGGCGATCACGATCTCTCCCGAGACGCACCGGGCGGCGATGGAGACGGTCGGCCGGCAGCAGGCGAAGAGATTCAATGCGGCGGCGCGTCTCACTCCGGCAGAGCGAGAAGTCGTGACTCGATTCCTGGTCGATATGACCGACGAGATCACCCTGCGCGACGAGCCATGGGCGAAGGATGGAGCTCATTCGGCGTCTACGCCGTAAGCGACCCTCGCAACGCGAACGGCAGGAGCGCCGGAGCGCTCCTGCCGTTGAGAAGTTCAGTGCGCGGCGCGGTAGGCCTCGAGCACTGTCTCCGGAATGCGACCGCGCTCCGATACCTTGTGGCCGTTCGCATTCGCCCATTCCCGGATCGACGATGTCTCCGGGTTGCGCGAACCGGCGCGCTTTCGCGTCGCACTCGATCGCGCGGCGCCCGCCACGGAAGAGCGACGTCCTGCCGCGATGTACGGTTCGAGAACGGAGCGCAATTCCTGCGCATTGTCGGTCGTCAGATCGATCTCGTAGGAGATGCCGTTGAGTGAGAAATGTACCGTCTCGCCCTCGCCCACCTCGAGAAGCGTTCCATCGATGTCGTCAACCAGTTGATGCACAATTCGTCGGGCCATTTCCCCATCCTATTCTTCAGGAAATGCGCATGACAAGGAATTGGGGAACTCAGGGCAGAAGGCCCATGCGTCTCGCGCGGGCAACCGCGGCATGCCGAGTAGACGCGTCCAGCTTCGACATCGCTGTGCCCAGGTATGCCTTGACCGTCCCTTCGCGCAAGCCGAGCTGGGCTCCGATCTCGGCATTCGTCGCGCCGAGCGCCGCGCAGGCGAGCACATCCGTCTCGCGCGGTGACAGATGGACGCGGGGGATCGGCCCCGTCGTCGTGGGAACGGCATCGCCCGCGATGACGAGCAGTCGCCTTTCGAGATCGCTCAGCCGCGCGCGCAGATCTTCGTCTGTCACGGATGCCGAAATGCTGCGCAGCTCGGCGAAGCTCTCGCGCAGCTCTTCGCGGTGCGAGGGGGAGAAGCCAAGGGTGGGCGTCATCGACTGCAAGCGGCGACCGACCTCGTCGCGGATGCGCAGCTCGGTGCTCACGGCATCCGCAACGCTCATGGCCGGAGCCGTCGTGACCCCGCCGACCGGAGACTGCTCCCATGCGCCGGCGTACAGGACGCCCCGTGACCGGCCGCTGACGACGATCGGGATCGCGAGCAGGGTGCGCAGCCCTTCGCCGAGCACGAAGCCGTCGTAGTCGTGCGTGATCTGCTGCGAGGTGCGGTAGTCGCTGGTCATCCGCGGACGCTGCTCCGTCAGGGCGCGACCGCCCAGACCGCGCTCCGGCCGCACACGCAGTCCTTCGAGCGCGTGCGTGCGATTGCCGACGATGCTGGTGACGGAGACCTCGCCGTCCTCGATCAGGCCGCCGAAGGCGACCGGGAAGCGCGTGCGTCTGGCCAGCTCGCGCACAGCCTGGGCGATGAGTTCGGCGTCGGTCTCAGTGGACACTGCGGAGATACCTACTTTCGGGGGTGACGGCCCTGCGCCCCGTTTCGTAGCGTCGACCCTACCACTCGCGCGGATGCCTCCGCGTGGGCCCTGACATGTGGCAAGGAGGCCTCATGACTGACCGAATCCCAGGTGAATCGGCCGGACCCATCGACTACATCGCCGTCGAGGAATCGCCGAAGTTCCAAGGGCTCAAACGCACGCAGCGCTCTTTCATCTTCCCGTTGGCCGCGCTCTTTCTGATCTGGTATTTCGTCTACGTCCTGCTGGCCGCTTTCGCTCCCGAATTCATGGGGCAGCGCGTCTGGGGCGATATCACGATCGGTCTGCTGTTCGGGCTCGGACAATTCGTGTCCACGTTCGCGATCACCATGGCGTACGTGTCATTCGCGAATCGTCGGCTCGATCCGGTCGCCGCCGAGATCCGTGACGAACTCGAGAAGGTGCAGGCCCAGTCGTGAATCTGATCCCCTTCGAGACCGCGCCGACGGCCGAGAACAATCCCATTCTGAACATCTCGATCTTCGCCGCTTTCGTCGCGGTGACCCTGTTCATCGTGATCCGTGCGAGTCGCAACAACAAGACCGCGGCGGACTACTACGCGGCAGGAAGATCGTTCACCGGCCCCCAGAACGGCTTCGCCATCGCCGGCGACTATCTGTCCGCGGCATCCTTCCTCGGAATCTGCGGTGCCATCGCCGTCAACGGGTACGACGGATTCCTCTATTCGATCGGATTCCTGGTCGCCTGGCTCGTCGCTCTTCTGCTCGTCGCGGAGCTGATGCGCAACACAGGAAAGTTCACCATGGCGGACGTGCTCTCGTTCCGCTTGAAGCAGCGTCCGGTACGTATGGCGGCGGCGATCACGACGCTCGCCGTGTGCTTCTTCTATCTGCTGGCGCAGATGGCGGGAGCCGGCGGCCTCGTCTCGCTTCTGCTGGGCATCGACGCCAAGATCGGGCAGTCGCTCGTGATCGCCGTCGTCGGTGCACTGATGATCGTGTACGTGCTCATCGGCGGCATGAAGGGCACGACCTGGGTGCAGATCGTCAAGGCCGTCCTGCTCATCGCCGGCGCTCTGGCGATGGCGATCTGGGTGCTCGCGCTCAACGGCTTCAGCCTCAACACCTTGCTGGAGTCGGCCGTCGAGGCGTCGCCTCAGGGTGACGCGATTCTCGCGCCCGGGCTTCAGTACGGTGCCAACCCTTGGGACTTCCTCTCCCTCGGCATGGCGCTCGTGCTCGGCACCGCCGGTCTCCCGCACGTGCTGATGCGGTTCTACACGGTGCCCACCGCGAAGGAGGCGCGCCGTTCGGTCGTCTGGGCCATCTGGCTCATCGGCGGGTTCTACCTGCTGACCCTCGTGCTCGGGTACGGCGCCGGCGCCCTCGTCGGGCCAGAGGTCATCGCCGCCGCACCCGGTGGCGTGAACTCGGCGGCGCCGCTTCTGGCCGAGCGCCTCGGCGGTCCGCTGCTGCTCGGTTTCATCTCTGCGGTCGCGTTCGCCACCATCCTCGCGGTGGTCGCCGGGCTCACCATCACGGCGGCTGCGTCGTTCGCGCACGACATCTACGCGAACGTCATCCAGAAGGGGCGCAAGAAGGCGGACGGCACCCCTGTGGACGCCGACCCGGACGCCGAGGTGAAGGTGGCGCGTCGCACGGTCGTCGTGATCGGCATCCTGGCGATCCTGGGCGGCATCGGTGCGCAGGGGCAGAACATCGCCTTCCTCGTCGCCCTGGCGTTCGCCGTCGCGGCGTCGGCGAACCTTCCGACCATCCTGTACTCGCTGTTCTGGCGCCGTTTCAACACGCGCGGTGCGGTGTGGAGCATGTACGGAGGACTCGGCTCGGCGATCCTGCTGATCGTGCTGTCGCCGGTGTTCTCGGGGTCGGAGACGGCGATGATCCCGTCGATCGACATCGCGATCTGGCCGCTGAACAATCCGGGGATCGTCTCGATCCCGCTCGGGTTCCTGCTCGGCTGGCTCGGCACGGTCACCTCGCGGACCGTCGAATCCCGCGCACTCGCGGCCGAGATGGATGTGCGTTCGCTCACCGGGTTCGGAGCGGAGAAGGCGGTCGAGCACTGAGGCGGCCCACGAGCTGATGCGCTGAGCGCAGGAGTGGACGAGGACACCGGCTGCCTACCGGCCGGGGTCCTCGTCACGCGGTGGTGGATGCCGCGGCTGTCGCCTCGAGATCGATCAGGTATCGCTTGTGCTCGGGGTGCGCGCCGTACTGGCCGATCGAACCGTCTGCGCGCACCACGCGATGCACGGGCACGATGATCGAGAACGGCGTGAGCCGGCAGGCGGTTCCCACGGCGCGTGCCGCTCCGGGACTCCCGGCGAGCATGGCGACCTCGCCGTACCCGAGCGTCTGGCCCCACGGGATCTCGCAGATCGTCTGAAGCGCGTCGCGGTGGAACCCCTCGATAAGACGCCAGTCGAGCCGCACGTGCTCGTTGAATCGGATCGGCGCGCCGTCGAAGTACTGGGCCACCAGATGGGCGAGCTCGTCGGCGGCGCCGGGGTCGGGATCGGGCACGGCGCGCAGCCGCCGGGCGACGCCCTCCAGCAACCAGGGGACGGTCGGGTCCTGCCCCTCGGAGAGGTCGAAGCTCACGACGCCATCGTCGGAGAGCACGACGAAGGCGTCGCCCAGCGGAGTCGGAACGAAGTCGTAGCGGAAGTTCATGGCTCCATCCTCCCCGTCCTCGCCGGCGGACGGACACGGAGAATCCGCGATCGGGGGAGAACCCGGAAGAGGCGCCCGGCTGTGCAGGGCGAGTGGTCGCGGCATCCGATCGCGGCCCTCGGAGGACCAATCCTGCGCAAACCCGCCTGGCATACAGGATCTCCTGCCGCGCGCGGCCTAGTCTGTGATATGTGTGGCGACGAACGGACAAGTCTGCGGATGACGCGGAGACGACGGCCGCAGTGACGCTCGGCGCACTGGGCGAGTCGTCGACCGGCGTCGACCTTCCGCATGCCGCCGAAGCGGAGCGCGCCCGTCTGAAGGCGGAGGCCGCCGACCTCGGCGGACCATCGCCGCTGGTGCGCTATCACGACGGCGTCGAGGGCGGCATCGACATATCCAAGGCGCATCCGGGGAGCCTGCCGCAGTTCATCACCGGCCGCTCCACGCTGCTGTCCAATCTCTTCCGCGACGAGGTGGGGCTGCGCACGGCGCGACTGGCCGCCGAGCGGATCACGGCGAAGCACACCGAGCTGCGCACCGTCCGCGGGATCGAAGCAGTCCACCTGGCCGTCGGTCTCTCCGGCTGGCGGATCGGCGGCGTGCAGTTCTCCGCCCCCGTGCTGCTGCGTCCGCTCGCGATCCGCCGGCATCACTCCGACTTCGAGCTCAAGCTGCAGGGATCGTTCTCGGTCAACCCGCAGCTCGTGCGCATCGCCCGCGAGCACTTCGGGATCACCATCGATGCCGATGCGCTGGCGGCGCTCGCCTACGACGGCGGCATCTTCAAACCGCAGCCGGTGATCGACAGCCTGCGGGGTCTCACCCGTTCGATCGACACGTTCTCGGTGCAGCCGCGACTCGTCGTCTCGGTGTTCGCCGACGTGGCGTCGGCGATGGCGGCCGACAGCCGCGATCTCGATCACCCTGTGCTCAACGCGCTGGCCGGCCACGTGGACGATCGCGAGCGGTTCGCGGCCGAGCGGCCTGTGCCGAACGTGACGGGTCCGGACGATCGCGCCCCGGCATCCGACAACCTCCTGCTGGATGCCGACTCCGAGCAGGAAGCCGTGCTCGCTCGTATCGCGGCGGGACAGTCCATGGCGATCGCGACCCTGCCGGGGACCGGCGGGACGCAGACGGTGATCAATGCGCTCGGTGAGTTGATCCGCGCCGGGAAGCGCGTGCTGGTCGTCTCGGCTCGTCGATCCACCCTGGATGGCGTCCGGCATCGCCTGAACGGCATCGGGCTGGACAGTCTCGCGATCAGCCCCGCTTCGATCCGCCGCGATCTCGTGCACGCGATCGGGCGCAACGAGAAGGCCACGGCGCCGAAGGCCGGTGAGGTGGATGACGCCCTGGTGCGGCTGCGCACGGTGCTGCGCGACTATCGGCATGCGCTGACCAACCCGGTCGCGGGTACGGGGGCGTCCGTGCTCGACGCGACGCGGCATCTGACGCGTCTGGCGTCTCTCGAGCATCCGCCGTCCACCACCGCCCGTCTCGGTACCGAGACCCTCGCCAAACTGGCCGGCGACCGCAGCGCTGCTGCCGCGAAGCTCGTGCAGGCGGCGCGGCTCGGCGAATTCCGCTTCGGGCCCGACGACTCGCCCTGGTACGGCGTGACGTTCGAGACCACCGAGGCGGCGCGTGCGGCGCACGACCTCGCCGACCGACTGCACTCGACCAGCGTCCCGGCGCTGCTCGAGCGCGGCTACGAACTCATCGCGCAGACCCGGATGCGCCCGTTCGCGACGATCGACGAACTGGGTGAGTATCTGCGTCTGCTGCAGGGGATGCGCGATTCTCTCGACCGCTTCAGCCCGACCGTCTTCGAACGTCCGCTGGGCGAACTGATCCAGGCGCACGGATCGCGGCGCGATGCCCCTGGCATGTCCGGCGCGAATCGGCGTCGTCTGAAGAAGCTCGCCAAGGAGTACGTGCGCCCCGGTGTGCACATCCTCGACATGCACGAGGCGCTGCTGCGCATCCAGCAGCAGCGCACCGAGTGGCAGCGTTTCGTCGAAGCCGGTGTCGCACCCGAGATCCCGCTGGGACTCTCGGACGTCTACGGCTCATGGCAGCGTGTGGAGGCCGAGCTCGCCGAACTGGATGCCGCGCTCGGGCGTCGTGAGCCGCTGGCCACACTGCCGCTCGCCCGCCTGGTCCGTACGCTCGCCGGGCTCGCGGCGAAGTCCGACGTGTTCGAGAACCTCGTCGAGCGCGCCACGATCCGCGGCGATCTCGCGAAGCTCGGGCTCGCGCCGCTGCTGGCGGAGCTGTCGGTGCGCCACGTCTCCGAGAGCCGCGTGGCCGACGAGCTCGAGTTCGCCTGGTGGCAGTCGCTGCTCGAGCGCGCGCTGCAGGACGACCGCGCGCTGCTCGGTGCCAACACCGCAGTCGTCGACCGCCTCGAGCGCGACTTCCGGCTGGTGGACGAAGCGCATGCCGCGATGGCCGGACCCCTGCTGGCATGGCAGCTGGCCAACCAGTGGAAGATCGCGATCGTCGATGAGCCGACCGAGTCGCAGAATCTGCGTCGAGCGCTCACTCAGGGCGTTCCGACGACCGCCGAGATCATCGGCGCAGCGCCGACCTTGATGTCCGTCCTCGCTCCGGCGTGGATCTCGTCGCCGTATCAGGTGCCCGAGATCCCCGACAGCGTCGAGTTCGACACGGTGCTGCTGGTGGATGCCGCGGCGATCAACCTCGCCGAAGCAGCGCCTGCGATCCGACGTGCTCGTCAGGTGGTCGCCTTCGGAGATCCGGTCACGCAGAAGCCGACGCCCTTCCGCGTCGCAGTGGCGGGCGAAGAGGACTGGGAGCCGGAGGTCGCGTTCGACTCGGTCTCGGTGTTCGAGCGCCTCGCCGAGCTGCTCCCGGTGGCGACGCTGACCAAGAGCTACCGCGCCGGGGGAGAGGACCTCGCCGAGCTCATCAACGACGCGTTCTACGGCGGCGAGATCGAATCGCTGCCCTGGGCCGGGTCGTACCTCGGCCGCGGCAGTCTCACGGTCGACTACGTCGAGGGCGGCGTCGGAACGCCGGATCCCGTCTCCGGTGCCGTCGAGAGCCCGGATGCCGAGGTGTCTCGCGTCGTGACCCTCGTCGTCGAGCATGCGGTGCATCGACCGACCGAATCGCTCATGGTGGTCACCGCGAGCACCAGGCACGCCGAGCGCGTGCGCGCCGCCGTGACGAACGCGTTCGCCGGCCGCAGCGATGTGACCGCTTTCGTCTCGCGGGACACCGCCGAGCCTTTCGCGGTGCTCACGCTCGAGGAGTCCGTCGCCGAGAGCCGCGATCGGGTGATCTTCTCGCTCGGATACGGACTCACCAAGCACGGACGCGTGCTGAGCGACTTCGGCGACCTGTCCACAGCGGATGGCGAGCGCCTGCTGACCGTCGGCATGACGCGGGCCCGTCGTTCGATGGTGCTGGTGTCCTCCATCCGTCCATCGGCCTTCGACGACGGGCGCCTGGAGCACGGCGCCGCCACGCTGATGTCGATCCTCGGCGGTCTCGCCGCGCGCTCGCGCGAGGCCCGACTCGAGGACCTCGCCGACCCGCTCACCCTGGCGCTCGCACGCGAGCTGCGCCGTGCCGGGGCATCCGTCGATGTCGACTATCGGGGCCTGCTGCCGCTCGTCGCGCAGCACAACGGCCGTGCGGTCGTCATCGAATCGGACCCCGAGTCGCGAGGGGAGTCGCTACGCGAGTCCCTGCGTCTGCGCCCGAACGTGCTGCGCCGATTGGGCTGGCACTACGTCCGCGTGCACGCGTTCGACCTCTACAGCGATCCTGCGACCGCCGCGAACCGTATCGCCGAGGTGCTCGGCATCTCGGCCGAGACGCAGCGCGTCGACCAGGACACCCAGCCGATCGAGCGGGGCGATGTCTGACGAACCCCGTCAGCGCGTCGAGCGGGTCGCCGGATCCCGCCGCGCGCGCCTGACGCCCGCACCGGATACGGATCCGTCCCCGGACGTGGCGACGAAGGATTCCGCGGCGTCCGCTCCGGCGAAGAACCAGGGCCCGAACGACGCGCGCCTGCGGCAGGACGTCCCGCCGCACTACTGAGCGCGCTTGTTTCGCTCGACTTGCACCGAGAGGGCAGTTCAGCACGGGAAGACCGCGCGCGATCAACCGTGCCGAACTGCCCTCTCGGAAACGTGTCAGGCGCGGGTGGCGAGAAGGTCGCGGATCTCGGTGAGCAGCTCCGTTTCCGTCGCCGCTGCAGGCTCTTCTTCCGGCGTGCCCTTCTTCGCTTCGGCACGCTCCTTGAACTTGTTCATCGGGAACACGAACACGAAGTACACGATGGCGGCGACGGCGAGGAAGTTGATGATCGCAGCGAGGATGGCGCCGAAGCCGAACTTCGCCTCGCCGACCGTGAGCACGAGCGCCGTGTTCAGGCTCTCGGCGTTGAACAGCAGACCGAGCAGCGGATTGATCAGCTGCTCGACGAGGACGTTCACGATGGCGGTGAACGCTGCGCCGATGACCACCGCGACCGCGAGATCGATCACGTTGCCGCGGAGAATGAACTCCTTGAATCCCTGGATCACGAAGATCCCCCCTTTTCGGTTCGGGCCTCAGCTCGAGGCCGGAGCCGCCGCGGGAGCCGGTTTGGCGCTCGTCGACGATTCCGACTTCGATGATGCCGACGATTCGGATTTTGCACCACTTCCGCTGCGGGAGTCGGTGCGGTAGAAGCCGGAGCCGTTGAAGGTGACGCCGATCGATCCGTACTGCTTGCGCAGGGACCCACCGCACTCCGGGCAGATCGTGAGTGTGGCGTCCGAGAAGCTCTGGACGGCGTCGAACTGGTGGCCGCACTGCGTGCAGGCGTAGGCATAGGTGGGCATTGCTGTTTCCTTGAATCAGCGTCGCGATGGCGACAGCGTGAGTGTCCGGGTGGGGGTCACGACGCCCGTGACGGGCTGATCGTGCACCTCCCTCGGAAGGGATTCGAGTACCTCGGAATCATAGATCACCGCGTAGACAGGCGGGCATTTCTCCATGGAGCCGATGGTCTTGTCGAAGTAGCCGCGACCCCAGCCGAGCCGCATTCCGGTCTCGTCGACGGCCGCCGCGGGGATGATCATGAGGTCCACGTCGTTGACGGCGATGGGACCGAGCACTTCGCCGGTCGGCTCCGGAAGGCCGAAGAGCCCTTCCGACACCTCGGCGGAGTCGTCCGCCACCGCCCAGTCGAGCAGGCCGTCGGCCCGTGTCACGGGCAGGAGCACCCGGATGCCGCGCTGCACTGCTCTCGCGACGAACTCGCGTGTGCCCGGTTCCGTCGTCGTGGACAGGAAGCACGAGATCGAGAGCGCGCCGTGCGCCGCCACGAGTTCGTCGAGACGGTCGGCGATGGCGGATGCCGCGGCGTCCCGCTGCGCGTCGGAGAGGAGCTGCCGTCGCTCGCGGAGCTCTGCGCGCAGGGCGCGCTTGGCGTGCTCGATGTCGTTCGACATGTTTCCGAGTCTAGACGGCCGCTTCCAAGAGCTGTCAGGGCCGCCCGCTAAGCTGGCCCAATGGCGAAACACAAGATCAAGGCCGTCATTCCGGCCGCCGGACTGGGGACACGGTTCCTCCCGGCGACCAAGGCGATGCCCAAAGAGATGCTGCCCGTCGTTGACAAGCCCGCGATCCAGTACGTGGTGGAAGAGGCGGCAGCCGCCGGTATCGATGACATCCTGGTGATCATCGGGCGCAACAAGAACGCCATCTCGAACCACTTCGACTCCGTCCCCGAGCTCGAGGTCAAGCTGATGGAGAAGGGCGACACGGGGCGTCTCGCCCGCGTCGTCCAGTCCAGCGATCTCGCCGACATCCACTTCGTCCGCCAGGGCGAGCCCAAGGGCCTCGGCCACGCGGTGCTGCGTGCCAAGACGCACGTCGGCGAGAGCTCCTTCGCCGTGCTGCTCGGCGACGACCTGATCGACGAGCGCGACGCGTTGCTGACCACGATGCTCGAGGTCCACGAGGCCACCGGCGCCGCGGTCATCGCGCTGATGGAGGTCGACCCCGCGAGCATCCACATGTACGGTGCGGCAGCAGTCGAGACGACCGATCGTGACGACGTCGTGCGCGTCACCGACCTCGTCGAGAAGCCCGCGCAGGAGGACGCCCCGTCGAACCTCGCGATCATCGGACGCTACGTCCTGCCGGCAAGCATCTTCGAGGTCCTCGAACACACCGAGCCGGGCAAGGGCAACGAGATCCAACTGACCGACGCGCTGCAGGAGCTGGCCACGCGGGACGGCGGCCCCGGCGTCGTCGGCGTGATCTTCCGCGGGCGTCGCTACGACACCGGCGACCGCGTCGACTACATCAAGGCGATCGTGCAGCTCGCGACCGACCGCGACGACCTGGGCGCCGACCTGCGGCCGTGGCTGAAGGAGTTCGCAGAGCGCCTCTAGGCCGCGAAGCGAGGCGTGCGATGGAACTGCTGGCGGGGCACCGGCACGGCAAGGTGGAGCTTCGGCTCGTCCGTACCCGTGACGCGCGCGCCCTGCAGCAGGAACTGCTGAGCAACCGATCCTGGCTGCAGCGCTGGGAGGCGACGATCCCGAACGGTACCGCGTCGTTCGACATGCGCGTCGGCATCCGTCGCCTCCTGCAGCAGTACCGTGACGGCGCCGGCTATCCCTTCGTCATGCTGTACGACGGCGAGATCGCCGGGCAGCTCAACATCTGGGGGATCTCCCGCGGATCGCTCTGCTCGGCGACGATCGGCTACTGGGTCAGCGAGCGCTTCGCGGGGCGCGGCATCACCCCGACCGCGGTCGCGCTGGCGACCGACGCGAGCTTCGTGGAGTACGGGCTGCACCGCATGGAGATCTGCATCCGTCCCGAGAACGCCGCGAGCCTGCGCGTCGTGCAGAAGCTCGGATTCCGGTACGAAGGGCTGCGTCGCAAGTACATCCACATCGATGGAGACTGGCGCGACCACTACGCGTTCGCGCTGACCAGAGAAGACGTCCCGCGCGGCGTGCTCGCACGCTGGGTCGACGGTCAGGTGCCACAGGATGCCGCGGCGATCCCACCGGCCGATCGACTGTCGATCTGATTCGCGGGCGACACGCGCTCGTCGTCCGCGGCGGCGGGTGCCGGTGCCCTTACCGTTGAGCGTATGGATGGGCCGGTGCTGAGTGGGGGCGTGATCGTCCTCGTCGCCGTGCTCCTGTGGATGCTGTATCTGCTGCCGAGCTGGCGCGGGCGCTACCAGTACAACGCCTCCGAGCGGAACGCCGTACGTCTGAACCAGGCGCTGCGGATCCTGGCCGAGACCAGCGAGACGCCGGATGAAGTCCGTCTCGAGCTCAACGCCCGCACCGCGCTCGCTCAGCAGAAGCTCGCCAAGCGCGTGCAGTCCGAGAAGGAAGCGGCCGAACTCGTGCGCCTGCGCGAGGAACTCGCCGTGGCGCAGGCGGATCCTGCCCTGCAGCAGGCGCGTGCACGCCGACGGGTGCGTGTGGCAGCCCTCGCCGTACTGCTCGTCGGACTCGCCGTCGCCGGAGTCGGCGTGTGGCAGATCCTGACGGCCGGTGCGCAGGGGCTGGCCTGGATCGGCGGAGTGATCGCTGTGGCGGCGATCATCGTGCTGCAGCGGATGGCGCGCGTCTCCTCCCGCGCTGCGCGACGACCGGCCGTCGTCGTGGAGGCGGCGGCTCCTCGCGTCTCGCCGCCGCTGCATGATCAGGGCACCGCATCCTGGACGCCGCGGCCGCTGCCCGAGCCGCTGACGTCGCTGGCCGGATCCCGTGCGCAGGTCGCGCGAGCCGAGATCGAGGCGAAGGAAGAGCTGCGTCGCGCAGCGCGTCTTGCCGAACTGCGCGAGCGTGCAGCGACCATGGCGCCGGAGGAACCGGTGCGGCTCGCGCCGCGCGAAGCGCCGGCCGCAGTGGATTCTCCCTACTCCCGCATGGGCTTCGTGGATGACGCCGAGATCGAGGATCACGTCCGCCAGCTGCTCGCGCGTCGGGCCGCCGGCTGAGTCGGTGGAGAATCGGACCCTGAAGATCGTGATAATCTAACGGAGGTTCACGGGCCTATGGCGCAGTTGGTAGCGCGCCTCGTTCGCATCGAGGAGGTCAGGGGTTCGAATCCCCTTAGGTCCACCGAACCGAAGCCCCTCCGAGTGCAGACTCGGAGGGGCTTCGTCATTCTCATACCGAGATGACAGTGCCCGTCTCGTCGCCCTCGATCACGTCGACGTACGCTCTGGCGACGTCCGCGGCGGCGACCGGCGTGAACCCGGGGAAGCTGGCGTGGTAGCCCGGTGCTTCGAGCAGCACGTTGGGGCTGATGGCATTGATGCGCAGGCCGCGCGGCAGGTAGGGTGCCGCAGCGCGGACGTAGGCGTTGAGCGCGCCGTTCGCGACGGAGGCCGCGGCGCCGGTCGGGACGGGCCGCCCGTCGAGGATGCCGGTGGTGACCGTGACGGATCCGCCGTCGCGCAGGTGCGAGGCGGCGATCGTCGCCACCGAGATCTGGCCGAGCGTCTTGTCGTCGAAGCCTGCACGGAAGTCCTCCAGCGTCAGCTCGCTCACCGGCTTGAACGGCACCGATCCGACGGCGCTGACCACGGCATCCATCGGGCCGACGCGCTGGAGAAGAGCCGCGATCGAATCGGCGTCACGGATGTCGACGTGCTCTCCGGTGCTGCGCGACGCGCGGATCACCCGGTGTCCACGGGCTTCGAGAGCGTCTGCGACCGCCGAACCGATGAGGCCGGAGGCGCCGATGACGAGGATTTTCTGAGGCACGAGCTGCTCCTTGCGTTTTCGTCCAGCCTCTCATCGGAACGGGTCATGCGGCACTTCTACGCATTGTAGAATTCAAGGGTGAGCCGAGCTGAGATCCCGAACGATCCGTGGGTGCTCGAGGCCGAGCGGGCTGCGAAGGCGCCAGGATTCCGTCGGCCTGACCTGTCGGCCGTGCCGCGGCGTTCGCTGTACGGACTCGGTGTGCTCGCGGCAGCGCGTGCCCTCGGCCTGGTGCTGATCGCCGAAGCCGTCGCTCGGGGGATCAGCGCACTCGCCGGCGGAGGGCTCGGTGCGGGCGAGGTGCGGCTCGTCCTCGTGCTCGGGCTCCTCGGTGCGCTGCTGAGGGCCGGCGGCGAATGGGCGACGTCGGTGCTGGCACGGCGCGTCGCGACCGGTGTCAAGCGCGACCTGCGCCGGCGCCTGTGGCGTCGCATCGCCGGCGGCGACGCGACGGGCGGAGGAATCGCGGTCCTGACCGCAGACGGACTCGACGATCTGGACGACTACTTCGTCCAGACCATTCCCGCGGTGATCTCGGCTGCAGTGGTACCGCTGATCGTCGGGCTGCGCATCCTCGGGGCCGATTGGCTCAGCGCACTGGTGATCGTGCTGACCGTGCCGCTCGTGCCGCTGTTCATGATCCTCATCGGCAAGCACACGCAGCAGCGCACGGACGCCGCGCTGTCGGCCCTCACCCGACTCGCCGACCATCTCACCGAGCTCGCGCGTGGACTCCCGGTCCTCGTCGGTCTCGGACGCGTCGCCGAGCAGACCAGAGCGCTCGACGACATCCAGGCGCGCTATCACGTCCGCACCGAGGAGACGCTGCGCTGGGCGTTCCTGTCCGCGCTCGCCCTCGAACTGATCGCCACCATCTCGGTCGCGATCGTCGCGGTGTTCCTGGGGCTGCGGCTTCTGAACGGCACCATGCAGCTCGAGCCGGCGCTGCTGGCGCTGATCCTCGCACCCGAGTGCTTCACGGCACTGCGTGAGGTGGGCACCGCATTCCACGCTTCGCAGGACGGCCTGTCCGTGCTGGATCGGGCCCGGGCGCTGCTCGGACGCCCCGCCGGTCCGGACGTGCGTTCATCAGCCGCCGGTGCGATCCGGATCGAATCGCTCTCGGTCCGCTACGCCGGACGCGAGCGCCCCGCGCTGGATGCCGTCGACGCCGAGCTGCGCGGCATCACCGCGATCACCGGCCCCAGCGGTGCCGGCAAGTCGACGCTGCTCGCGGCGCTCGCCGGCGTCCTCCCCGCGGATGCCGAGATCGACGGCCGCGTCGTCGGCGTGGTGCCGGATGCCGTGGGGTGGGCGCCGCAGGCGCCTCGTGCGTTCGCCGCGACGCCGAGGGAGGAGCTCGCGCTCTACGGCGCCGGGGACTCCGCCTTGGATGAGGTCGGGCTCGCGACGCTGGCGGATGCGGCGGTCGCCGAGCTCAGTCCGGGGGAGCAGCGCCGACTCGCGGTGGCCAGGGCGCTCGCCCGAGTGGATGCCGGGGCCCGACTGCTCGTTCTCGACGAGCCGACGGCGCATCTCGACCGGGCCGCGGCCGATCTCGTGCGCGCGGCGATCCTGCGCCGAGCCGATCGCTGCGTGATCGTGCTCGCCAGCCATGAGCCCGAGACGCTCGCGATGGCGACCGCCGAGATCGCGGTCGGGCTGCCCGTCACGGGGGCGGTCGCCGCGGCATCCGATCGGGAGGTGGCGCGGGTGGTCGCCTCGGAGAGCGCGACGCGACCACAGGCGACCCTTGCCGGTGCGGCCGACGGCGCGGCTCTACGGGAGGTGGCCCGGGTGGTCGCCTCGGAACGCGCGAAGCGGCCGGATGCGACCCCTCCGGCACCGCACGCGCTCACTCTGCGCGCCCTGCTGCGCCCGCATCGCTGGGTCTGGGTCGCCTCCGTGCTGCTCGCGGCGCTCGCGGCCGGTCTCGGCATCGCGCTGACCGCCGTCTCCGGGTGGCTCATCGTGCGGGCAAGCATCGAGGAGTACATCATGTATCTCCTGGTCGCCATCGTCGGCGTCCGCGCGTTCGGCATCGGCCGCGCGGTCGGGCGGTACGCCGAGCGCCTCGTGACGCACCGGGCGGCGTTCCAGGTGGTCGATGCGCTGCGGCTGCGGCTGTGGGGGTCGATCGCTGCCCGAGGGGCCGGCTCTCGGCGCCTCCTCGAGGGCGGTGCGCCGCTGGACTACCTGGTCACGCTCGCCGATGACCTGCGCGATCAGCTGCCGCGAGTGCTGCCGCCGATCGGCGCCGGAGCGCTGGTCGTGGTGGCAGCGATCGTCACGACCGGATTCGTGACGCCGCACCTGACCCTGCTCGTCGCGCTCGTGCTGGTGCTCGCGGTGATCACGGCATCCGCTGTGGCGATCCGGACGGAGCGCGGCGCCGGGGCTGCGCGCGTCGCCGCCCGCTCCGAGATCGTGCGGGGAACCGCCGCGCTGACGGCGGCCGCAGAAGATCTGCGCGGCAACGGCACCGCTCCGGCGGCGCTGGAGCTCCTGGACGCCGCGTCCACTCGGCTCGCGGCGGCCGAGCGTCGAGCCGCCTGGTCCGCCGGGCTCGGATCCGCGCTGGTGACCGGTGCGGTCGCCGTGCTGGCCGTCCTCGTCGCGCCGCTGTCGCCGCACGTGCCCGCCGAAAGCGCGTCGGTCGTCGCCCTGCTCGCTCTCGCGCTGATCGAACCCCTGACGGGGCTCGTGGCGGCTGCGCAGCGGGTTCCGGCGCTGCGCGCGCTGCTGGCTCGCCTGGAGCCGATCCTGCAGGCGGCTCCAGCACCCGAATGGGGCACCGGCGCTCCGGATGCCGGAATCGACGAACTCGCGCTGGACGACGTCACGATCCGCTACCCGGGGGCGCGGCATCCGGCGGTGGCCGACGTCCGCGGTACGGCGCGGCGCGGAAGGTGGCTCGTGCTGGACGGTCCGTCCGGATCAGGGAAGTCGACCGTGCTGTCCGCGGTGATGGGTGCGCTTCCCGTCGAGCAGGGGGCGGTCATCGCGGACGGCGTGCCCATCACGCACCTCGAAGAGCGCGCGTGGCGGGACCGCGTGGCCTGGTGCCCGCAGGACGCGTACGTCTTCGACTCGACGCTGCGCGGGAACCTCATGCTGGCGCGCACACGGACGGATGCCCCGGACGACGACGCCATGCGGTCCTCGCTCGTGCGCGCGGGTCTGGGTCCGCTGCTCGAAGGACTGGCCGACGGGCTCGACACGCGCGTCGGACCCGGTGGATCGGCGCTGTCCGGAGGGGAGCGTCAGCGGCTCGCCGTGGCGCGGGCGCTTTTGACCAGGGCCGACGTGATCCTGCTCGACGAGCCGACCGCGCATCTGGATGAGCCGACCGCGGCCGCGATGATGGACGACGTGCGTGCGGCGACGGCCGATCGTGTGGTGCTGCTCGTGTCGCACCGCGCCGGCGACCGGATGCCGGGGGATGACGTGGTGACTCTCGCGCGGTGACTTTCTTCGCTCGTCGAGCGGGAGAGCTCAGGCGGCCAATCGGCGGAACCGGTCGCTCACGCGCGTCGACCCCGAGACCACGCGCTCGGCGCCTGGCACGCCGCTCGCCCCGACCGCGAGGATCGCACGCGCGAGCACCTCGTCGCGCACTTCGCGCCTGGCATGATCGTCGGCGAGCATCTCGACGAGCGCGGCGACCTCCGCCTCGGCACGCGCGGCGATGGGGAACCACGGAAGCGCCGACCGCCAGGCGCGGAACGCCAGCAGGAGAAGGTCGTGGCGCTGCTCGACGTGTGCGCGTTCGTGGGCGATCACGGCGACGAGCTCATCGGCATCCAGTCGGTCCAGCAGCCCCTGGGACAGCACCGTCACCGACCGGGCGCCGTGGGGCAGGCAGTACGCCACCGGGACCGCGTCGTCGATCACGCGCGTGCGTGCGCGGGTCGGATGCGGCGACGTCAGCAGATCCAGCAGGGCGAGATGGCGATGGCGCTGGCGGGTCACCTGCACGACCGTGACGGCGAGGTGCGCCAGGAGGTAGACGGTGAAGGCGGCGGCGGGGATCAGGGCGAGCCAGGGATGGCGAGGAGCCACGGAGTACCCCGCGAGCGCGAGGGCGCCGATCATCGACAGGCCTCCGGCGAGACCGATCGCCTGCCAGAGCAGCAGGGCGATGACCGGCATCCGCATCGGCCAGGATGCCCGCGAGAGCGCGACCGGAACCGGCCAGGCCAACGCGATCGCGGCCGTTCCGAGGAAGATCGCGGCCGCGACGATGACCCCATGCGGGATGACGAGCGCGCCGACGAGCGCCTCATCGCTCACGGCGGACAGCAGGGCCATGGTGCAGCGATCAGGCCGCGCCGGAGAGGAGCTGGCGCAGGACCGCGGCGTCCTCCGGGGAGACACCGCCGACGAAGCGCTCCAGGACGGCGGTGCGGTCGCCCGCGTCGCCGAGGACAGAGTGCATGAGCTCGGCGACGTGATCCGCACGCGAGGCGACCGCGGTGTAGCGGTGCGGCCTCGCCGAGCGGTCGGACGCGACGAAGCCCTTCTTCTCCAGACGCGAGAGCACCGTGAGCAGGGTCGTCACGGCGAGCGCGCGACCTTCTGCATCGAGCTGCTCCTTCACGTCGTAGGCCGTGACCGGCGTCTCTGCATCCCAGATCGCATCCATGACGGCGCGTTCGAGTTCTCCGAGAGTTCCCATGTCAACCTCCTCGGCCGCGGCGGGGTTTCCCACGGCCGGTTCTATTCTACCTCGAGTCGAATTTGTTCTATGCTCTGTCGAAGAAGTTCTACAAAGTGTAGAATTCGAATGATCCGGTGGGCAAAGCTCTGCGAAGGAGACCAGCAGTGGACGTTCTCGACATCGCCAGATGGCAGTTCGGCATCACGACCGTGTACCACTTCCTGATGGTGCCTCTCACGCTCGGGCTCGGCATGTCCGTCGCCATCATGCAGTCGATGTGGGTGCGCACCGGGGACGAGAAGTTCCTGCGGATGACCAAGTTCTGGGGCAAGGTCTACCTGATCAACTTCATCGTCGGTGTGGCCACCGGGCTCGTGCAGGAGTTCCAGTTCGGCATGGCGTGGAGCGAGTACTCCCGGTTCGTCGGCGACGTCTTCGGTGCCCCGCTGGCCATGGAGGGGCTGCTCGCGTTCTTCGTGGAGTCCACCTTCCTCGGCATCTGGATCTTCGGATGGGGCCGTCTGCGTAAGGGGCTGCACCTCATGGCGCTGTGGTGCGCGGTCATCGGATCGTGGATCTCGGCCTACTTCATCATCGTCGCCAACTCGTGGATGCAGCACCCGGTCGGTGTCGAGCTCGGCGAGGACGGTCGTCCGGTCATGACCGACGTGTGGGCCGTGCTCACCAACAACACCGCGCTCGCGGCGTACACGCACACGATCTTCGGTGCGCTCGTCGTTGCCGGCATGTTCCTCATCGGCATCTCCTGGTACCACCTGTGGCGGCGCCGCCACGACGGCATCGATACCGTCGACGCGGAGGGCCGCGTCGTCGTCGGAGCAGCGGATGCCGTGCCAGGGCGCGACCGGAAGGACCACGGTGTCTGGATCTGGTCGCTGCGGTTCGGTGCCGTGGTCGCAATCCTCGGGTTCGCCGGCACCGTCGCCACCGGAGACATCCAGGGCAAGCTCATGTACGAGCAGCAGCCGATGAAGATGGCCGCCGCTGAGGCCGCCTGCCACACCGGATCGGCGTTCTCAGTGCTCTCCCTAGGCGACCCCGGATCGCGCGACTGCGCGGATGTCATCACGCTCATCGAGATCCCCGGCGTGCTCGGATTCCTCGGCACGGGGGAGTGGGGCGCCGAGATGCCCGGCATCAGCGACCTCGAGCCGGAGTACGTGAACCAGTACGGCGAGACCATCCCGGATGACGAACTGTACGGCGACCGCGCCGGCAGCGAGGTCGAGTACGTGCCGGTCATGTGGGTGACGTACTGGGGCTTCCGTCTGATGATCGGGCTCGGCGGCATCGTCGCGGCCGGCGCCGTGATCGCCCTGTGGCTGACCCGCAAGGGAACGGTCATGCGCTCGCCGTGGATCATGCGGCTGGCCCTTCTCGGCATCGTCGCGCCGTTCGCGGCCAACATCGCAGGCTGGATCTTCACGGAGATGGGCCGACAGCCGTTCGTGGTCGCGCCGAATCCGGATGCCACCGGCATCGACGGCGTCTTCATGTTCACCGCCGCGGCGGTGTCCCCGGGCGTCACCGCAGGGGAGATGCTCTTCTCCGTCATCACGCTGACGGCCGTGTACGGCGTGATGCTCGTGATCGAGCTGTTCCTCATGACGAAGTACATCCGCGGTGGGGTCGCGGCGTCCATGCCTGAACTCGCCCACACCGATGCCGATGACGACGGCACCGGTGGCGACTCCGACGACAAGCGAGGCGACGTGCTCGCCTTCGCCTACTGATACCGATCCGCATCGAGAGGAATGACCATGGAACCGCTTCCCGTCGTCTGGTTCATCGCGATCGCCGTGCTGTGGATCGGCTACCTGCTGCTCGAGGGCTTCGACCTCGGTGTCGGCATGCACATGATCTTCTCGACGCGCTCGGAGCGAGACCGCCGCGTCATGCTCAACACGATCGGTCCGGTCTGGGACGGCAATGAGGTGTGGCTGATCACGGCGGGCGCGGCGATCTTCGCGGCGTTCCCCGCCTGGTACGCGTCGCTGTTCTCGACGCTGTACCTTCCGCTGACGATCACTCTGGTCGGGTTGATCGTGCGGGCGGTCGGCATCGAGTACCGCGGCAAGATCCACACCGAGCGGTGGCGCACCTTCTGGACGTGGATGATCGGCCTCGGCTCGCTCGTCGTGGCGTTCTGCATCGGCGCCGCGCTGGCGCTGACGTCGCTCGGACTGCCGATCAATGCGAACGGCGACCGCGTCGGCGGCCCGTTCGTCTGGCTCACGGTGCCCGCCGTCCTGGGCGGTCTCGCGGTGGTCGGTTTCTCGCTCGCCCATTCGGCCACGTTCCTGGGCCTCAAGGCGGACGGACCGGTGCGCGAACGCGCCGGGCGGTTCGCCGCCGTGTGGGCTCCGCTGTGCCTCGTGCCGGCCGCGGCCTGGGCCATCTGGGTGCAGCTCGCACACGGTGGCAGCGTGCTGGCCTGGACGTTCATCGTGCTCGCCGTCGTCGGCGCAGCGGTCGGCTGGATCGCAGCCCGTCGCCGTCGTGAGGGCTGGGCGTTCATCGGCTACGCCGGCTTCGGCCTGTTCGGCGCCGGGGCCGTGTTCGCGGGGATGTTCCCGCTCGTGCTGCCCTCGACCGTCGATCCCGCGTTCGACCTGACCGTCTGGAACGCGTCGAACAGCGCCTACACGCTCGGCGTCATGACGGTGGTCGCAGTGGTGGCTCTGCCGGTCATCCTGGCCTACCAGGCGTGGAGCTACTGGATCTTCCGCAACCGGGTGACCCCCGGCATGATCCCTGAGGCGCACATCGTGCTTCCGGCGGTGCTGCGGGCGTCCTGATCCGGCCGGCCCGCTACCCCAGCACGAACGTCGCGAGCAGCAGCACAGGCACGCATCCGATCGTCGTGATGAACACCGTGTCGCGGGAGATCGCTTCGCCGATGTCGTAGCGCTGCGAGTAGTTGAACACGTTCTGCGCTGTGGGCAGGGCCGCCAACACGACGACGATGAGCACCTCGTGCGCGGTGAGTCCGAACACGAACTGCGCGAAGACCCAGGCGAGTACCGGCATCACGAGCAGCTTGAGCGTCGACGCGAGCAGGACATCGCGTCGTCGCCCCGAGGCGCCGAGCACGCGCTGCCCGAACAGCGAGATGCCGTAGCTGATCAGCAGCACGGGCACGCACGCGTTCGCCAGCAGGAGGGCCGGCTCCATCACGATCGCCGGCAGATCGATGTCGAGCACCGAGACGAGCGTCCCG
This sequence comes from Microbacterium sp. M, assembly GCF_045181065.1. Classification (GTDB taxonomy): domain Bacteria; phylum Actinomycetota; class Actinomycetes; order Actinomycetales; family Microbacteriaceae; genus Microbacterium. Next base: position 1,106,933 of record NZ_CP173721.1, read on the forward strand.
AGTGCGGATCCCAGGATGATCGGGTTGGTCGCCGTCCGCGCCATCATGCGCCACACCGAGGTCTTCGCGCTGGTCACGGCATCCAGGATGGCCAGCGAGATCGGCGTGAAGACGAGCAGCTGCAGGAGGATCACCGGCGCAGGGTACGCTGCGCTGCCCAGCAGATACAGCGACAGGGGGATGCCGATGTTGTTGGAGTTCACCTGTCCGGCCGACAGCGCGCCGATGACGGTCTCGCCCACGTTCCGCTTCCAGACGAACCTCGCGACCAGGGCGTAGACGGCGATCACGAGGACGGCTGCGATCGCCGAAACGGGCAGCAGGGACGAGAAGAGCACCTTCGCGTCCGCCTGCGCCAGCACGGTGAACAGCAGGAACGGGGAGAGCACGAAGAAGGTGAGGCGCCCGAGGACGTGCCTGGCGTGCTCTCCCAGCAGATCGATGCGGCCGATGACATAGCCGACGGCGATCGCGACTCCCACGACGGCGAATCCGGTGAGAGTATCGAGCACGTTCCGAGCGTAGCGCGCAGGTCAGTTCCCGCCGCCGCCGGATGGCGCTGTGTAACGCGAAACGTCGCCGTCGAACATCTCGGGACTCGCCGGATCCACGTCGACATGCGTCCTGCTGCCGCTGAAGTACACCAGGACACCCGACCCCGGCATCGGCACGCGAGCGGGAGTCGTGCTCATCCAGACGTCGATCGTGCGCGGAGCAGCGCCGTCGTAGAACCGGACGGCGACGCGGAACTGCGGACGCTCCAGGATCCACATCTTCGGCTCCGGGACCGTCACGATCTCGCCGGCGACGCGCCGCGCGTCTTCGCGCAGGCACAGGATCCGGGCGATCTCCCGACGAACACCATGGATGCCGAGGAGCAGCAGCGCCGCGGCGCACGCGGCCACCGCAGCCGCACCGGCGGCACCCCACCGCAGCAAGGGCATGAGCTCGGCGATGAACGACTCGGAGTGCTCGCCGACCGGCACGGACCAGACGTTCAGCGCGGTCGCGAGACCGGCGCTCACCACGGTCGTCCCGGCACGGATCCCGACCGAGGCCGACTGCCCGAAGTCGTCCTCGAACAGGGAGTACGTGACGGGCACCAGCATGATGAGCACCCATGCGGCTCCGAGCGCGAGCGGAATCCACCAGATCAGGTTCCAGGCGCTCCAGCCGGGAGCCGCGAGCAACGGCGGCAGGCTGCCCGGCAGCACGATCGTCACGCAGACGCCGCACAGGACCGAGCCGAGCAGCAGCACCAGGACGTGAATCCATCCCAGCCGGGGGACGTCGGCATCCGGTGCGACCGCGACGATCCGACTGCCGCGCCGCGACGTCGAGAAGACCGGGCCGTCCTGCCACCACTCGGATGTCTGTGCTGTCATGGCCGCACGCTACGGCCGCCCGGACGCACTCCCGATCACAGTTCCCAGCGGTGCAGATACGCAGATTCAAACAATAAAGTTCCCGTTCAGCAGGTAATTTGACTTCCCTGGACAACCGGCTATGGTCGGTGGTTACACCCGCCATCCGAAGAAGGGGAAGCGAGTCCATGTCAGGCAAGTCACCGCACGCACGCGACGGGAAGAAGGCGCCGAAGCTGTCTCTGAAGGAGAAGAGAGCAGTGAAGCGAGAGAAGCAGGAGCCGGCTGCGTTCCTCAAGCCGCGCAAGGGCGCGTCCGGCTGAGTCGAACGGCGGCCTCATCGCCGCAGACGGCGCTCCAATGCGGAAGCCGTCGCGGCGACAGCGGTTGCGGCGACCTGCTCATCGGGCCCTGCGCCCGTCGACCAGGTCGCCGCGACCGCGGCGATCGGCCAGCCGGCGGTATCGTGCACGGCCGCGCCGACCGAGCGCAGTCCTGCGGTGACCTCGCCGTTCTCGACCGCGTACCCGCGCGCCCGGATTTCGCGGAGCAGTTCGCGCAGCTGTGCCGGTGTCGAAGGTGCGGCGTCGGCGCGCGTCGGAAAAGCCGTGCGGTCGGGATACAGCGCCCGCACCTGCTCACGGGGGAGCGCGGCGAGCATCGCGCGCCCGGTCGCGGTGAGGTGCGCGGGCAGGCGCACGCCGACCTCGGTGACCAGCGCCGGGCGCCGTGGGGCGCGCTCCTCGACGATGTAGACGACATCCGATCCGCTCATGACCGCGAGATGGGTGCTCTCGCCCAGACTGTCGGCGAGCGCCGCCACGAGTGGTCTGCCGAGCCGTGCGAGCGGCTGCTGCCGCGCGAAGCCTCCGGCCAGCTCGGAGGCCGCTGTGCCGAGGCTCCAGCGCCGCTCCTCGCGCAGATGCAGCACGAACCCGTGCGCGGCGAGCGTCGTGAGCAGGTGGTAGACGGTCGACCGAGGCAGGTCCAGATCGCGGGCGATCGCGGAGGCCGCGACGGGAGCCGGGCGACCGGCGAGATGCCGCAGGATCCGCAGCGTCTGATCCGCTGCGGGCACCTGAGTCCCGCTTTCGGGCAGCTTGTCTGGGATCACAGACACATGATGGCACGAACCGGTGTCGCACGACGTGTCCGAGGTGTGGAATCAGGATCATGAGCACGTACGTCACCATCGGAGCCGCGCCCCTCACGATCGCCGAGGTCGTCGCCGTCGCGCGCCACGACGCACAGATCGAGCTGGACCCGGCGGCCCTCGACCGCGTCGCCGAGTCCCGCGGCATCGTCGACGCGCTCGCCGCAGACCCGAACCCGCACTACGGCGTCTCCACCGGATTCGGCGCTCTCGCCACGACCTTCATCGCCGCCGACCGCCGTCGGCAGCTGCAGGCGAGCCTGATCCGCTCGCACGCGGCAGGCACGGGCGCCGAGGTCGAGCGCGAGGTCGTGCGCGGCCTGCAGCTGCTGCGTCTGCAGACGCTCGCCTCCGGCCGCACCGGCGTGCGCACCGTCGTCGCCGAGACCTACGCGGCTCTGCTGAACGCGGGCATCGTCCCCGTCGTCCGCGAGTACGGGTCGCTCGGATGCTCGGGCGATCTCGCGCCACTCGCGCACATCGCGCTGGCCGCGATGGGGGAGGGCGACGTGCGCACCGACGCCGGTCTCGTCCCGGCATCCGAGGCGCTCGTACACGCCGGAATCGCGCCGCTGGTCCTGGAGGAGAAAGAGGGCCTGGCCCTCATCAACGGAACCGACGGGATGCTCGGGATGCTGGCGCTCGCGCTGCACGACCTGGAAATCCTGCTGACCACGGCCGACGTCGCCGCCGCGATGTCGGTGGAGAGCCAGCTCGGAACGGATGCCGTGTTCGCGGCCGACCTCATGGCGCTGCGCCCGCAGTCCGGCCAGGCGGCCTCCGCCGCGAACCTGCGGGCGTTCCTCACCGACTCGCCGATCGTCGCGAGCCACAAGGGGCCGGAGGACGGCCGCGTCCAGGACGCCTATTCGCTGCGCTGCTCGCCGCAGGTGCACGGCGCCGCGCGCGACACCGCCGGATACGCCGCGACGATCGCGGCGCGCGAGCTCGCCAGCGTCATCGACAACCCGGTGATCACCCTCGACGGGCGGATCGAGTCCAACGGCAACTTCCACGGCGCTCCGGTCGCGGCGGTCCTCGACTTCCTCGCGATCTCGGTCGCCGACGTCGCGAGCGTTTCCGAGCGCCGCACCGACCGCGCCCTCGACCCCGCCCGCAGCCATGGTCTGCCGCCGTTCCTCGCCCACGAGGTCGGCGTGGACTCCGGCCTGATGATCGCGCAGTACGCCGCCGCAGGCATCGTGTCCGAACTCAAGCGACTGGCCGTCCCGGCATCCGTCGACTCCATTCCGTCGTCCGCGATGCAGGAGGACCACGTCTCGATGGGCTGGTCGGCAGCGCGAAAGCTGCGCCGTGCGATCGACGGACTGACCCGTGTGCTCGCGATCGAGATCCTCACCGGCGCCCGCGCTCTCGACCTGCGTGCGCCGCTGCAGGCGGGGCCCGTGACCGGAGCCGTCCGCGATCTCGTGCGCACCGTCGCCGAAGGCCCGGGCCCCGATCGCTTCCTGTCGCCCGACATGGAGGCCGTCACCGAACTCGTCCGATCGGGCGCCGTCGCCCGCACAGCAGAGGAGCACGCACATGTCTCGTGAGATCAGGGCGCCGCGCGGCAACCAGCGCACCGCCAAGAGCTGGGGCGCCGAAGCGGCCAAGCGGATGCTGATGAACAACCTCGACCCCGAAGTCGCCGAGCACCCTGAGGATCTCGTCGTGTACGGCGGTACCGGACGCGCGGCACGCAGCTGGGAGGCGTACGACGCGATCGTGCGGACGCTCGACGAACTGGAGCCGGACGAGACGCTGCTCGTGCAGTCCGGGAAGCCGGTCGGCGTCTTCCGCACGCACGAGTGGGCGCCGCGCGTGCTCATCGCGAACTCGAACCTCGTCGGCGACTGGGCGAACTGGCCCGAGTTCCGCCGCCTCGAAGAGCTCGGCCTCATCATGTACGGCCAGATGACCGCGGGGAGCTGGATCTACATCGGCACGCAGGGCATCCTGCAGGGCACGTATGAGACGTTCGCCGCGGTCGCCCGCTCGCTCGGTCGCGAGTCGCTCAAGGGCACGCTGACCCTGACCGGTGGTGCCGGCGGCATGGGCGGCGCGCAGCCGCTCGCCGTCACCATGAACGATGGCGCCGTGCTGATCGTCGACGTCGACGAGTCGCGCCTGGAGCGCCGGGTCGCGCACGGCTACCTGGACGAGTACACGACCGATCTGGATGCCGGTCTCGCACGCATCCTCGCCGCCAAGGATGCCGGCGAGGCGCTTTCCGTCGGAGTCGTCGGCAACGCCGCCGAGGTCTTCCCCGAGCTGCGGCGCCGCGGCGTGCCGATCGACATCGTCACCGATCAGACCAGCGCGCACGACCCGCTGGCCTACCTCCCGCTCGGCGTCGATTTCGAGGACTGGAAGGCCGAGGCATCCCGGGATCCGGAGGGCTTCACGCGGCGTGCTCGCGAATCCATGGCCGCGCACGTGGCGGCGATGGTCGCGTTCCAGGATGCCGGAGCCGCCGTCTTCGACTACGGCAACTCGATCAGGGCGGAGGCGCAGCTCGGCGGATTCGAGCGCGCGTTCGCGTTCCCCGGGTTCGTGCCCGCGTACATCCGCCCGCAGTTCGAGGAAGGGCGTGGGCCGTTCCGCTGGGCGGCGTTGTCGGGCGACCCGGAGGACATCCGCAAGACCGATCGCGCGATCGCCGAGCTCTTCCCCGAGGATGCCGCGCTGCACCGCTGGCTCGACAAGGCGGGCGAGAAGGTCCACTTCGAGGGGTTGCCTGCCCGCATCTGCTGGCTGGGCTACCAGGAGCGCCACCTCGCCGGGCTGAAGTTCAACGAGATGGTCGCCTCGGGCGAACTGTCGGCGCCGATCGTGATCGGCCGCGACCACCTCGATGCGGGGTCCGTGGCATCGCCGTACCGGGAGACGGAGGCCATGAAGGACGGCTCGGACGCGATCGCGGACTGGCCGCTGTTGAACGCCCTGCTGAACACGGCATCCGGCGCTTCGTGGGTGTCTCTGCACCACGGCGGCGGTGTCGGGATCGGCCGCTCGATCCACGCAGGGCAGGTGACAGTGGCCGACGGCTCGGCGCTCGCCGCCGAGAAGCTCGCGCGGGTGCTGACCAACGATCCGGGGACCGGGGTCATGCGCCACGTGGATGCCGGTTACGAGCACGCCCGTGACATCGCCCGCGAGCGCGGCCTGAAAGTTCCGATGCTGTGAGCACTCTCCTCACGAACATCGGCGAGCTGACGACCAACGTCGGCGACGGCCCGCTGCGCGACGCCGCCGTCCTGATCGACGGCGACCGCATCTCCTGGGTCGGCTCCGCAGCCGAAGCGCCTCCCGCCGCCGACGTCGTGGATGCCGCAGGGCGGGCCGTCATCCCCGGTTTCGTGGACAGCCACAGCCACCTCGTGTTCGCGGGCGACCGTGCTGCCGAGTTCGAGGCGCGCATGGCGGGACAGAAGTATGCCGCCGGCGGGATCCGCTCCACGGTCGCGGCGACGCGCGCCGCAACGGACGACGAGCTGCGCGCGCGGCTGCGCGGATTCCTCGACGAGATGCTGGCGCAGGGCACCACGACGGTCGAGATCAAGAGCGGCTACGGGCTGAGCGTGTCGGACGAGGAGCGCCTCGTCCGACTCGCCGCCGAGGTCACGCCGGAGGTCACGTTCCTCGGCGCGCACGTCGTGCCTGCTGAATACGCAGAACGCGCGGATGAGTACGTCGACCTGGTGGTCGGCCCCATGCTGGATGCCGCGGCTGCGCACTCCCGCTGGGTCGACGTGTTCTGCGAAACAGGCGCGTTCACCGTCGCGCAGTCCCGTCGCGTGCTGGAGGCCGGCATCGCCCGCGGTCTCATGCCGCGCGTGCATGCCAGTCAGCTGGGCCCTGGCGAGGGTGTCCGCCTCGCGGTCGAGTTGGGCGCGGCATCCGTCGATCACGGCACATACCTCACCGGTGAGGATGTCGCTGCCCTCGCGGCATCCGACACCGTGCTGACGCTGCTGCCGGGCGTGGAGTTCTCCACCCGGCAGCCGTATCCGGACGCGCGGCGCCTGATCGACGCGGGGGTCACCGTGGCTCTCGCGTGCGACACGAATCCCGGGTCGAGCTTCACCAGTTCGATGCCGTTCTGCATCGCGGTCGCGGTGCGCGAGATGGGAATGACGCCGACCGAGGCGGTCTGGGCGGCGACGGCTGGCGGCGCGAAGGCGCTGCGGCGCGACGACATCGGATCCGTCGCTGCGGGGATGAGGGCCGATGTCGTGCTGCTCGACGCTCCCACCAGCATCCACCTGGCGTATCGACCGGGGGTTCCGCTGGTGGCCGCGGTCTGGAAGGACGGCGCGCGCGTCCGCTGACGCCGTCCTTCCAGACGTCAGCGCGCGGCGAGCTCCGCGACGTCCTCCGGCGAGAGCGCCGAGCTCCAGACGGTGAGCTCGTCGACGTCTCCCTGGAACGGGACATCCCACCAGTTGACGCCGAGCGCGAAGACGTTGTCCGCGCCGGACAGCACGTCGGGGAAGCCGGCGCCCTGGTAGCTCAGTTCGCCGTCGACGTAGACGGATGCCGCGGTACCGTCGACCACGAATGCCACGTGCGACCACTCGCCGGTGGGCAGGAACTGACCCGTCCCGGCGTCGTACCACTGCTCACTGCCGGCCCACAGCATGGCCGAGCCGCCGACGCCGCTGTGCCCCTTCGGGAGCAGGCTCAGCCAGTTGGTCGAGCTTCCCGCCGCGAAGAACGCGGATGTGTACGCCGTGAGCTGCTCGGGACGCAGCCACAGGCTGACCGAGTACGACGTACCCTGCACGAGGTCGTCGGGCAGGCGGACGCCGGCGGTGCCGTCGAGGTGCAGCGCGCTGCCGGAGACGCCATCGACTGCGAACGCGGCCGGTGCGGTTGCGGGCGCATCGAGACGGTCACCGGTCGTCACGGCATCCGGGAAGGTGCTGTTCGCATCGGCGAGATCGTTCTCGAACGACCACGCCCCGGCCAGGACGCCCGGGGTGCGGGCGAGCACGGTGATCTCGAACGGCACCTGCTCGGATGCGGCGCCGTTGACGACCGTGGCGGTGAGCGTGGCAGTCGCGTCGGCTTCGCCGACGGCGGGGCGCGTCACGGCGCCGCCCGCAGTGACGACGATCTCGTCGGAGGACGCCCACGTGATCGTCGTGCCGCCGGTGCCGGAGGTCGGCAGGTCGAGGTCGATCGTCACGGCGCTCGTGTCGCCGAGCGAAAGATCCGCGACCACCGCATCCACGGCGGCTGCGCCTGCGAGCTCGACGCTTCGACGGCCCCACAGCGTGACGCCGTCATCCGACACCGCTGTCAGCCCGGTCGACCACTCCTCGAGATCCGGATCCCAGACCGGAGCGAAGACGCCCGAGTAGACCTCTCCGTCGATCGTGAGGACCGCTGCGTGCTGGCCCTCGCGCTCCCAGGTGCCGACGACGTCGCCGGTGATGAGGCCGTTCTTGGCGAGTGTCACGTCGACCGATTCGGCGGCGTTCGCGGTGATGTCCTTGCCCATGTCGACGAGCTGCCAGGTGCCGACGACGTCCGCGCGCTTGACCTTGCCGGCGGTCTCGCCCGCGTAGCGCATCGGAGAGACGACCGGCCAGCCCTCGGCGTTGATCCACATCTGGTGCACGCGCACCTCGTGCAGCTCGCCCGTGCCCGGGAAGCGGGCGTGGAACACCATGAACATGCGGCCGGTGTCCGGGTCCTGATACCAGGATGTGTGACCAGGGGAGACGTAGCCGGTGCCGAGTCCCGTGCCCGGATCACCGAGCTCGCGGGTGAACAGGTGCCCGCCCATGAGCTTGACGCCGTACGGCTGGATCGACGCATCGTCGAAGATCGGCAGCGACGGGTCGGCCTTCACATCGGCCATGTCGTTGCCCTGAGCATCCAGGTACGGGCCATCAGGAGTCTTCGAGCGGGCGACGCGCACGTCGTAGCCGCCCGAGGCGTCGAGCCCGCCGAACGACAGGTACAGGTAGTAGTAGCCGGTCTCGGCGTCGTACTGGATCGTCGGCGCCTCGATGCGGCTGTGGTTGCCGCCGACGAGGTGGGTGCCGTATCCCTGACCCGGCAGGGGCTCGCCGGTCTCGGCATCCATCTTCAGAATGTAGATGCCACCGGAGTACGAGCCGTAGACCATCCACAGGTTGCCGTCGGCGTCGTAGAGGGCGTCGGGATCGACGGCGTTCGCGTGGATGCGGGCGTCGTACACCTCGCCGGGGTTCTCGCTCTCGCCCTCCATGCCGCTCTTGAGCAGGATGCCCTGATTCTCGTACGGTCCGTCGACGGAGTCGCTCGTGGCGATCCCGAGAGCCGAACGGGGAGAGGAGCCCTCGCAGGCGTTGTAGTACATCGCGAAGCGGCCGTCGGGGAGCTGGATGACGTCGGACGCCCACAGGGTCGAACTCTTCGCCCACTCGAAGGTCTCGGCGAGCTCGGTGTAGATGTCCTCGAACAGGGCGTTGTCGGGGTTCTGGGACAGATCGACGGTGTGCTGCTCCCACTCCAGCAGGTCTTCGGTGTGCGCGGATGCGCCGTGCGAGCCGAAGGCCCAGATCTCGCCGTCGGCCTCGACGATCGACGGGTCGTGCACGGTGACATCCTGGAAAGTCGGCGGGGGCGGGTCCGCCGGTTGAGCGGCGATCGCGGCCGGTGCGCACAGAGCGCCGACGGCGAGGAGGGACGTCGTGGTCAATGCCAGCGCAGTGATGGCTCGGCGCGCGCGGGGGCGTCGCGACATGGTGTCTCCAGTTCGACAGTGGACGGGAAGCCCTCAATCTACAACGATGTAGACGCGGTGTGCAACGATGCAGACATCTTCGAAACCAAAAGAGGCACCCGGCCGCATGGCCGGGTGCCTCTCAGAAGGATCGGGTCAGATGACGCCCTGTGCGAGCATCGCCGCCGCGACCCGTTCGAAGCCGGCGATGTTCGCGCCCGCCACGTAGTCACCGGGCACGCCGTAGCGTTCGGCCGCATCGAACGATGCCCGGTGGATGTCACCCATGATCTCGCGGAGCTTGCGCTCGCTGTCGGCGAAGGCCCAGCGCTGGCGAGAGGCGTTCTGGCTCATCTCGAGTGCGGAGGTGGCCACACCGCCCGCGTTGGCGGCCTTGCCGGGAGCGAACAGGACGCCCGCGGACTGGAACGCCTCGACGGCATCCGGCAGGCAGGGCATGTTGGCTCCCTCGGACACCGCACGCACACCGTTGCCGATGAGCGCCTGTGCGTCGGCGAGGTTCAGTTCGTTCTGCGTCGCGGACGGGACGGCGATGTCGACCGGAACCTCCCAGACGCTGCCGCCCTCCACGAAACGGGCGCCGGGGCGGCGCTTCGCGTACTCGACGATGCGGCCGCGCTCGACCTCCTTGATCTGACGCAGCAGGTCCAGATCGATGCCGGCGTCGTCGACGACGTAGCCGGAGGAGTCGGACGCCGTGACCGGCTTCGCACCCAGCTGGGAGGCCTTCTGAATCGCGTAGATCGCGACGTTTCCGGAGCCGGAGACGCCGACGCGCTTGCCGTCGAACGTGTCGCCCTTGACGGCGAGCATCTCTTCGGCGAAGAACACCGCTCCGTAGCCGGTGGCCTCGGTGCGCACCTCGGCGCCGCCCCAGCCGGTGCCCTTGCCGGTGAACATGCCGGACTCATGACGGTTCGTGACCTTGCGGTACGTGCCGAACAGGTAGCCGATCTCGCGGCCGCCGACGCCGATGTCGCCCGCGGGGACGTCGGTGTGCTCGCCCAGGTGGCGCCACAGCTCGCTCATGAACGACTGGCAGAACCGCATGATCTCGGCATCAGAGCGGCCGTGCGGGTCGAAGTCGCTGCCTCCCTTGGCGCCGCCGATGCCCTGGCCGGTGAGCGCGTTCTTGAAGATCTGCTCGAAGCCGAGGAACTTGATGATCGACAGGTTCACCGAGGGGTGGAAGCGCAGACCGCCCTTGTACGGACCAAGCACCGACGAGAACTGGATGCGGTAGCCGCGGTTGACCTGCAGCCTGCCGGCATCGTCGACCCACGGGACGCGGAACATGATCTGACGCTCCGGCTCGACGATGCGCTCCGCGATGCCCGCATCCGCGTACTCGGGATGCTGCTCGAGCACGGGACCGATCGAGTGCAGCACCTCGTGCACGGCCTGCTGGAACTCCGGCTCGTACGGGCTGCGCGTCTGGACGGTGTCGAAGACGGGCTGGACGGAGTCGGCAAGGGGATGGAAGTCAGTAGCGGTCACGCGGGGAACGGCTTTCTTGCTGGAGGATGCGGGCGAGGCGATCGTGTCGCGTGAGAAGGTGCCGGTCGGGCACACGAGTTCTCACTTTAGCGCGACGCGCATTGTGAGAACGACGCCCGGTCACCCGGTGTTCTGCAGGCCTGCCGCCACCCCGGAGACGGACAGCAGCAGAAGGCGCTGCTGCTCGGCATCCGCTCCCGATCCGGTCGCCGACTCGTCCGCCGAACGCAGCTCCCGCAGCGCGCGCAGCTGGAGCAGCGACAGTGCGTCGACGTAGGGGCTGCGCAGCTGCACCGCACGCTGCAGGATCGGCTTGTTCTCGAGGAGACCGGCGCCGCCCGTCAGGCGGATGACCCACTCCCTGGTGAGGGTGAGCTCGTCCAGCACCAGCTGCGCCAGGTCGTCGCGGTCGCCCAGTGCCAGATAGCGACGGGCGATGCGCTCGTCGGTCTTGGCGAGGCTCATCGCGACGTTGTCGATCATCGTGTGCAGCAGCGGCCACTCGCGGTAGGCCTCGGTCAGGAGGGCTTCGTCTCCGACCGCTTCGAGCGCGGTGCCGAGACCGAACCACCCGGCCAGGTTGATGCGCGCCTGGGTCCAGGCGAACACCCACGGGATGGCGCGCAGGTCTTCGAGCGACTCGACCGACAGGCCGCGCCGCGCCGGACGCGATCCGAGGGCGAGCAGTCCGATCTCCTCGAGCGGCGTGACCGTGGCGAACCAGGGCGCGAAGCCGTCGGCGTGCACGAGTTCGAAGAAGCGGGCGCGGGAAGCGGTGTCCATCGTCGCCGCGATCGGCGCGAAGCGTTGGGCCGCGCCGCTGGTGCGCTGCTCGACTCCCGGTGAGGAGGCCAGCAGGGTGGCGGCGGCGACCTGATCGATGTGCCGCATCGCGATGGCCGGCTCGCCGTAGCGGGCGAAGATCACCTCGCCCTGCTCGGTGAGCTTGAAACGGCCGTCGACGGAGTGCGGCGGCTGAGCGAGGATGGCCGAGTTCGCCGGTCCGCCGCCGCGCCCGAGGGCGCCGCCGCGGCCGTGGAACAGGGTCAGTTCGATCGCGGACTCCTGCGCCCACTGCGCGATCTTCTGCTGCGCCTCGTAGAGCGCGAGGTTCGCCGCGACCGGCCCGACGTCCTTCGAGGAGTCGGAGTACCCGAGCATGACCTCGAGGCGGTTGCCGGTCTCGGCCATGCGCGCGCGGAACTCGGGGAACTCGACGGCCTCGGCGAGGATCCCCGGTGCCGCCTGCAGGTCGGCGAACGTCTCGAACAGCGGGACGACGTCGAGCACCGGGACGTCGTCGCCCAGCGCATAGCGGGCGAGGCGGTGAACGTTGGCGAGGTCCTCGGCCGACTGCGTGAACGAGACGACGTAGCGGCCGGCGGCACGGGGGCCGTACTCGCGCTGGATCTCGGCGATCGCGTGGAAGACGTCGAGCACCTCGATCGTCTTCTCGCTGCGTTCGCCACCGGCATCCAGTTCGGCCAGCGCCTGTCGGTGCACCTGCGAGTGCTGACGCACCTCGAGCTCGGTGAGGTGGAAGCCGTAGGTCTCGACCTGCCAGATCAGGTGCTGCACGCCGCCGAACGCGTGCCGGCGCGCGCCGGCCGCGACGAGCGAGTCCTGCACGATGCGCAGATCGGCGAGCAGCTCATCCGGGTGCCGGTAGCCGCCGGCGACACCGGCGCGCTTCGCGGCGACGCGGCGTGCGAGCAGAAGCAGCAGTCGACGGTGCGGTTCGTCGGGAGAGCGGGTCGAGATGTCGGCCGCGGCCTCGGGTTCGGCCGCGGCGAAGGAGTCCCACAGCGCAGCGGCGGCGGGGGAGACGGGTGTGCTCTCGGCATCCAGCGTCAGGGTGCGGCCGATGCGGGTCAGCGCGCGCTCGAGCCCCTGGAGCACGTGGTCGGACGCGATCTGCGCCGCCTCGCGCGTGACGGATGCCGTGACGAACGGGTTGCCGTCGCGGTCGCCGCCGACCCAGGAGCCGACCCGCACGAATGCCGGGACGACGGGCGCGCTGGCGCCGGATTCCTCGCCGCGCAGGGCGTCGTCGATGCGGCGGTACACGTGCGGCACGGTGGTGAACAGCGTCTCGTCGAACACGCTCATGACGGTGCGGACCTCGTCGACGGGTGTCGGCTTCTGCGCACGCAGCGGGGCGGTGCGCCAGAGGGTGTCGACCTCCTCCAGCATCCGGCGACGGGCGCGGCGCTGCTCGGCGCCGTCCTCGCTCGCTGAATCATGCTGGGTCAGCAGATCGGACAGCCGGCGGATGCTGGTGGACACCGCGCGGCGGCGGGCCTCGGTCGGGTGAGCCGTGAAGACCGGGTGGAAGCGGAGTCCGGCGAGCCGGCGCTCGGCTTCGGCGTCTCCGACCTCACGACGCAGTTGCGCATAGGCGGCTGCGACCGTGTCCGCGGCTCCCTCGCGGCCGGGCTGGCCGGCGCGCTCGCGGAGGACCCGCACGCGCTGGTGCTCCTCGGCGAGGTTGACGAGGTGGAAGTAGGCGGTGAAGGCACGGGCGACCTCGTCGGCACGGGCGATCGAGAACGAGTCGGCGATGGTCGCCGCGCGCTCGAACGCCTCGGCGCTCTCGTCGTCGTACGCCTGGATGGTCGCAAGGCGCAGGCGCTCGACGTCCTCGAACAGGCCGGGGGTGCCGGATTCGCGCAGCACCTGGCCGAGCAGGGCGCCGAGCATGCGGACGTCTGCCCGCATGGACTCGGGGATGCCGCGGCCTGCCTCGAAGCGACCGATGACGCGAATGGCCTCTGTGGGTGTGGGCTCGGGGGTCATCCTTCGAGCGTATCCCGATGCACGAGGCGCTCCGGACCGCGTGACGCCGCGTGAACGACGGGGCCGGAGTCATAGCATGGAGTCGATGGCTGATTCCCGCAACCCCCTGCGCTCCGCGCAATTCCCCGCGATCCTGCTGCTTGCGGCAGCGGGGCTCGGCCTGGTGCTCGCCAACACCGGCGCGCATGATGCGATCGCCGCCGTGCTGGGTGTGCACATCCCGGTTCCCGGTACGGCACTGGACCTGTCCGTCGAGCACTGGATCTCGGACGGACTGCTCGCGATCTTCTTCTTCGTCGTCGCGATGGAGCTGCAGTACGAGCTCACCGGCGGAGAGCTGAACTCGCTGCGCAAGGCGCTGCAACCCGCGATCGCGGCGGGCGGCGGCGTGATCGTCCCGATCATCATCTACCTCACGATCGCCGGAGCACCGGAGACGGCGTCCGGCTGGCCGATCCCGACGGCGACCGACATCGCGTTCGCGCTCGGGGTGCTCGCCGTGTTCGGACGAGGGCTCCCGTCGGCCGTGCGCGTCTTCCTGCTGGCACTCGCGATCCTCGACGACATCATCGGCATCATCTTCATCGCGGTCCTCTTCGCACACGACCTGAACTGGCTCCTGTTGCTGCTGGCCCTGGTCGGAGTGGTCGCGTTCGGCATCCTGAGCAGACAGCTCGGCGAGCGCAACGACATCGTCATCGGCGTGCTCATGACCGTCGTCGGCATCCTCGTGTGGGGGCTCGTGGCAGCCTCCGGTGTGCACGCGACGATCGCGGGCGTGCTGCTGGGTCTCGCGGTCGCGCAGGCGCCGTCGATGCGCATCCGCTACGCGCTGGAGCCGTCGGTGAACGGGGCGATCCTGCCGGTCTTCGCGTTCACCGCCGCGTTCGTGGTGATTCCCGCCGTGTCGCCGTCGGAGTTCTCGCCGGCGTTCTTCGGCATCGCGCTCGCGCTGCCGGTCGGAAAGGTGATCGGCATCGGGCTGTTCGGGTGGCTGGCCATGCGGATCGGGTCGAGAGGGCGTCCGCCGGCGCTGACGATCATGGACCTGCTGGCCGCCGGGACGCTCGGAGGCATCGGGTTCACCGTCTCGCTGCTGCTCGCGAACCTCGCGTTCGTGGACGACCGTGCGATCCGTGATCAGGCGATCCTGGGCGTGCTGGTCGGCTCGCTCATCGCGCTGGCGTTCTCGGGGGTGATGGTCTCGCTGCGCGCGGCCTGGTACCGCCGGCAGGCCGTCGCGACCGCGGGAACGGATGCCGGATCGGATGCCGAGTGAAGGAGCTGTGATGAGCGATGCGCTGCGCGATGCCGCTGAGACGATGCGGGCCGTGCGCGAACGATGCGTATGGTCGCAGCAGATCACTCACCGGGATCTGATCCCCTACCTCATCGAGGAATCGCACGAGGTGATCGATGCGGTCGAGGTCGGCGATCGCGCGGAGCTGCGCGAGGAGTTGGGCGATCTGCTGTGGCAGGTGCTGTTCCACTCCGCGATCGCCGCGCAGGACCCGGAGGACCCCTTCGACATCGACGACGTCGCGCGCACACTGACCGAGAAGATGGTGCGTCGTCATCCGCACGTGTTCGCCGATGCCGTCGCGACGACGCCGGAAGCGGTGCTCGTGCACTGGAACGCGGCGAAGGCGGCGGAGAAGCGCGAGCGCACGAGCGTGCTCGACGGCGTGCCGAGCGGGATGCCCTCGTTGGCCAGGGCTCAGAAGGTGCTGGGCCGCGCGGCCTCGGTCGTTCCGGCACCGGTTCGTTTCGCCCCCTCTCGTCCGTCGAGCGAGCCCCCCACCTCTCGTTCGTTGAGCGAGCGGAGCGAGTCGAAACGCGTTCCGGCTGAAGATCGCGAACCCCCGGCATCCGAAGCCGAACTCGGCGACGCACTGCTCGATCTCGTCGCGCATGCCCGCGCCAACGGATGGGATGCCGAGCGAGCGCTCCGCGAACGCATCCGGGCGCTGGAGGACGAGGTCCGCGCCGCGGAATCCGCCTGAGGCACGCGGGATCCCATGCCGTGCTCGGGGGTCATGGCGTCGCCCTCGATGCGCTCTCCCGAAGCACCGCGGCCGTCGCGGCATCCGCCGGATAGAACGCCTCGAGATGCAGATCGTCGATGGTCACATCGACCGCTGACACGACGGAGGCGGCGATGCTGAAGAAGGACAGTTCCTCGTTCCCGATGCGCAGTCGCAGCGGCACGACCGCATCACCGGTCGCCGTGAGCGCCCGCTGCTCGCCGGGGTAGGTCGAGACTTCGCTCAGCAGCGCCTGCAGTCGGGGATCGGCTGTGCGCTCGAACCGATGCCGCACCTGCGTGAGGAGGAACGCGCGCCATTGGCTCAGATTCCGGATGCGCGGAGCCAGCCCGTCGGGATGCAGCGAGACGCGGATCGCATTGACCGGCGGCTCGAGGAGCTCGGGGGCGCATCCCTCGAGCAGGAGGTCCGTCGCGGCGTTCCGGTCGACGACGTCCCACCATCGATCGAGCACGAGCGCCGGATGCGGCATGTGCGCATCGAGCAAGGTTCTGAAGGCATCGGCGACCGCTCGCAGCTCCGGTGCCTTCAGATCCCGCTGAGCGTACTTCGGCGCATATCCGGCGGAGACGAACAGAGCGTTCCGCTCCCTGAGGGGGACCTCGAGGGAGTCGGCGAGCCGGTCGATCATCTCGGGCGTCGGCCGCGATCTGCCCGTCTCGACGAAGCTCAGGTGCCTCGTGGAGATCGCAGCGTCGACGGCGAGCTGCAGCTGCGTCATCCTCCGGCGCTCGCGCCACGTGCGCAGGAGCTGTCCGACCGTGGCGGGGGAAGTGGTCGCGATCGTCATGGCGGGAGCCTAACGGCGCAGCGCACCCCGTGCATTACCTCCCGGGTAATCGACGGCATTACCTCCTGGCCGGAGCATGGGCAGCACGACAACCCAGACGTCCAAGGAGGACACCATGAACGACCTCGTCAGCGCGTACATCGACACCTGGAACGCGACCTCCGCAGAAGCGCGGGAGCTGCTCGCGCAGCACTGGGCGCCGGATGCCGCGTACACCGATCCGATGGCGTCGGCCGTCGGGCGCGACGCCATCGCCGCGATGATCGATGCGGTGCACGCCCAGTTCCCCGGTTTCGCCTTCTCGCCGGTCGGGTCCGCCGACAGCCACCATGCGCAGACGCGATTCCAATGGGGCCTCGGCCCCGCGGGCGAGGCCCCGTTGATCATCGGGTTCGACGTTCTCGTGACCGACGAGAACGGGCGCATCCAGACGGTTCTCGGCTTCCTGGATCAGGTGCCGGCCGCGTGATCATCGTCCGGTGACCGGTGGCGCTGAGCATGAACAGCTCGGCGTCACCGGGCATCGCTCGGTCAGCGGCCGCGTCGTGTCGTCAGGAACGCGGCGACCGAGATGACGGCGGCCACCGCCATCACGATCGCGAGAGGCGTCGCGTCCTCCTCGCCGCCGATGCTCACCAGCGGCGATACGGCGGCGGCGAGCCCGAACTGCAGCGCTCCCAGCACCGCGGATGCGCTGCCGGCGGCGCCGGGGACGGCGCCGAGGGCGAGGGCGGTCGCATTGCCGAACACGAATCCGAGCGACGCGACGACGACGAACACGGCGACGGCCAGCATCCAGACGGGCGCACCGGCCAGGACCAGCGTCAGGAACGCGACCACGCCGACGCCGAGCGCGACGAGCCCGATCGCGATCAGACGACGCGGCGCGACGCGCTCGACGAGCTTCGCCGAGACCGCGCTCGTGGCCATGAGGGCCAGGGCGTTGGCGCCGAACAGCAGTCCGTACTGCAGCTCGGTCAGCCCCATCATGCTCTGGTACAGGAACGGCGAGGCCGAGATGTACGCCATCATCACGGTGAACGAGAACGCGAAGGTCAGCGTGTAGCCGATGTAGGCGCGGGACAGGAGGGCGCGCAGCGGCGACCCCGTCGCACGCTTCAGGACGGCGAGTTCGGCGCGGCGCTCGCCGGGGAGGGTCTCGCGGATGCCGGCGGCCACGGCGATGAGCATGAGGATCGCGATGCCGAGGACGACGGCCAGCACCCCGCGCCACCCGAGCGGCCCGGCGATGGCTCCGCCGACCAGAGGTGCGACGACCGGCGCGACGCCTCCGACGATCATCATCAGGCTCATGGCGCGTGCGGCGGCGGGGCCTGTGGCGAGGTCCGAGATGACCGCGCGTCCGAGGACCATTCCGGCGGCACCCGAGAGACCCTGCAGCACTCGAGCGGCGATGAGCACCTCGAGCGTCGGCGCGAACACGGTCGCCGCGCTGGCGACGACGAACACGATCGCGCCGATGAGCAGCAGCGGACGGCGTCCGTACCGGTCCGAGAGCGGGCCGAACACGAGCTGGCCGACGGCGATGCCGACGAGGAACGCCGTGAGGGTCAGTTGCACGCCGGTCGCGTCGGTGCCGAGGTCGGCGGCGATCGCCGGGAAGGCAGGCAGGTACAGGTCTGTCGCGAACGGCGCGACGGCCGAGAGCAGGGCGAGGATGCAGAGCAGCCCGGCGGTCAGCCCCGGGCGCGTGGTGGGAAGGGAATCGGTCGTGGGTTCGCGGAAAGTCGTCACAGATAGTTATAGTAATATAACTAGAATCAGATGTCGAATCCGGATCTACGATGGAGGCATGGTGGCGAGGCAGGCGGTTCTGGCGGATCTGGCCGACGGCGTGCTCGCCCTGAGCCGCGAGATCGAGTTCCGGCATCGCTACGACGACGTGATCCCGCTGACCCTGAACGAGCGTCTGGCGCTGCGCGTGATCGACCGCGCCGGCGGGATCGCGCCCAGCGAGCTCGCCGAGATGCTGGGGCTGCAGCGTTCGAATCTGTCGACGGCGCTGCGCGGCCTGGAGACCAAGGGACTCGTCACGCGTGAGCACGACGGCGGCGACGGGCGCGCCGTCGTGGTGCGTTCGACGGCATTGGCCGCCGAGAACCTCCAGCGCCTGCGGGACGGCTGGGCCGGCGTCCTCGCGGAGGTCGCCCCCCGCGATGCCGATCTGGATGCCGTGGCACGGCTGCTCAACGAGATGACGGCCGCGCTCATCGCGCAGCGGCGGCTCGAGGACTGACGGGCGCGCGTCGCCTCCCAGACCTGGAAGAATCGACGGGTGGCTACCGTGAACCCGCCGCGCGGAATGCGCGACATCCTCCCCTCCGACAAGGCTCGCCGCGAGCGCGTGCTCTCCGTCATCCGCGACCGCTATCGCGCGCACGGCTTCGATGAGATCGAGACGCCCGTCGTCGAGGAGTACGACCGCCTGCACGCGGGCATCGGCGGCGACAACGAGAAGCTCTCGTACAACATCCTGCGCCGAGGGCTGGATGCCGACGGCATCCGTTCCGCGGCCGATGACCCGGCCGCTTTGTCGGACCTCGGACTGCGTTACGACCTGACGGTCCCGCTGGCGCGCTTCTACGCTTCGAACCGGGCGCAGCTGCCTGCCGTTTTCCGCTCGATCCAGATCGGTTCGGTGTGGAGGGCGGAGCGTCCGCAGAAGGGCCGCTACCGCCAGTTCGTGCAGTGCGACATCGACATCATGGGCGACGATTCGTCGCGTGCCGAGGCCGAACTGCTGGTCGCCTCGTTGGATGCCGTGGCCGCCCTCGGTCTGACGGATGCGAGCATCCGGATCAACGATCGGCGCGCCCTGGACTGGATGCTGGACTCCTTCGGATTCACCGCCGATGAGCGCCCAGGCGTGCTCATCACGATCGACAAGCTCGACAAGATCGGTCCGGACGGGATCGTCGCCGAACTGCGGGAGCGTGCGGCCACGGCATCCGCGGTCGATGCTTTCGATGCGTTCCTGCGCCGTCCCCAGACGAGGGAGTTCGTCCCCTACGGCGAGGCGCACATCCGTCGCGCGCTGCCGGACGGAGCACCCGATGACCTCGTCGCGCACCTCGTCGGAATCGGCGAGGCCGTCGCCGCCGGCCGCAGCGGCGCGGGGGACATCCCGCTCGTTTTCGATCCGTTCCTCGTGCGCGGCATGGGCTACTACACCGGGACGATCTTCGAGCTCGCCCACCCTTCGGTGCCGTACTCGTTGGGTGGTGGCGGACGCTACGACGGCATGATCGGGCGGTTCCTCGGCCAGCAGGTCCCGGCGGTCGGGTTCTCGCTCGGCTTCGAGCGTCTGGTCGACCTCGTGCAGGTCCAGGACGATGCGGATGCCGTGGCGATCGTCCTCGTGCATGACGTCGACGTCCCGGTCGCCGAGCTCGTCGCTCACAAGGCGTCGCTCATCGCCGACGGATCGCGCGTGCGGGTCGAGCGCCGCACCAAGAACCTCAAGGGCCTGCTGGAGCGGTCGGCCGCGGATGGCTACACGGCGTTCGCGACCGTGTCCGCCGGATCCGGCGTGGGCACGCTCGAGGTCAAACCGCTCAGCTGATCGCACCCGGGATTCACTCCGGGTTCACCTCAGGGGTGTTCACTTCTCGCGTGGCACGCGTGAGGACACTGGGCGCCGTGCTCGCGGCATGCGCTCTCGCCGTCCTCGGCATCCGGATCCTTCTCTCCCGCCAGGCCGCGATCGCGCGGCGGCGGATCGGGAAGCCCCTGGGCGAGCAGTCGATCGATGCGGATCGCGTGTGGCGGAGATCCCTGCAGGGAACGACGATCGACCTTCTGCTGCTCGGCGATTCGCTGGCGGCGGGTCTCGGTGCGCAGCACCGCAAGCAGACCCTCGGCGGACGCATCGCGAAGGCGCTGGCGCGAGAGCTGCAGCAGCCGGTTCGACTGCACACGGCAGCGGTGGTCGGCTCGGAGTCCTCCGCTCTGGAGCACCAGCTCGACAGTATTCCGGAGGGATACCGGGCCGACGTCGCGGTGATCGTCGTCGGCGGCAACGACGTGACGCATCTGATCCCGCCGTCCTCGGCATCCGCTCAGCTCGAGCGGGCCATCCTGCGGCTGCAGGATGCCGGGACGCCCGTCGTCGTGGGCACCTGTCCCGACCTGGGGACCCTGCGCCCGGTGCCGCAGCCGCTGCGTGCTCTGCTGTCGCGGATGTCGCGTCGCCTCGCGCTGGAGCAGACCAGGGTCGCGTGGCGGACGGGAGCGGTGCCGGTCGACCTGAGACACCTCGTCGGCCCGACGTTCCATGCCGAGCCGGACGAGATGTTCAGCCTCGATCGGTTCCACCCGTCTGCGGCCGGCTACCGTCGGACAGCCGAGGCGCTGCTTCCGGCGGTCGTCACGGCGCTGCGGTCTCGGCGCTGAAGCTCGCGGCCCATTCCTCGACGCGCTGCGCGCTCTCAGCGGGGGTGAGGTCCTCGACGCGTGACATGATCGACCAGCGCACGCCGAACGGGTCGCGGATCGATGCGAACCGGTCGCCCGACACGAAGTCGCTGGGCGCCTCGCGGACGACGGCTCCCGCGGCGGTTGCCGCTGCCACGACGGCGTCGACGTCGGCGACGTAGAGACCGAGCGAATAGCAGTCGTCTTCGCCGGACGGCGGGGCGACCAGGTGGTAGTCGGGGGTCGGCTCGCCGATCTGCAGGAGGCCGAGGCCGAAATCGAGGTCCGCGTGGACGACGACTCCGCCCATCTCGGTGACATCGATGATGGTGGCGCCGAAGATGTCGCGGTAGAACGCGATCGCCTCGCCGGCCCGGGGGATTGCGAGGAACGGTGTGAGGGAGGTCGCATTGTTCGGGCGGCCGTTCGTTGTGTGTGCTCCGGTGAGTCCTGTGGTGTTCATGGCTTGGACGCTACGGGCGCCGGAGCCTGGCGCGCTTGGAGATTCGCGACACGATGTCGGCGCCGAGCCCTATCGTGTCGAGGGTGATCGATGCGCGCCGTGGAGTGCTCTATCCGGCGCGGATGCCGGAGTTCCACCGGATCGCGCCACCGGACGAGGCCGCGGAACTGGTCGAGTGGTTCTGGATCCCGGAGTGGGACATCGAGCCCGGGCGGTCGTCTCGGCAGCACGTCGTCCCGTACCCTGCCCTGAACCTGGTCGTCGAGCCCGATGGAGTCGAGCTCGTGGGCGCTTCCACGGCCGCGTCCTATCGGGATCTGACGGGCCGCGGGTGGGCGGTGGGCGCGTTGCTGAAGCCTGCGTCCGTCGCGGCGCTGACCGACGAGCCGAGCGCCTTGCGGGACGCATCTTGTGCGTTCGATGCCCCTGAGCTTCATCGTGACGTCGTGCACGCGATGGGCGAGGGCGGTGAAACCGCGCGAGCGCGCGCTTGCGCGGTGTTCGCCGACTGGCTCGTCGCTCGAGTCGGCGCGCCGACGGCGGCGGCGCGCGATGCGAACGCCATGGCCGCTCTGCTGATGACGGATGCGACGATCATCCGCGACGAGGATGCTGCGACCCGACTGTCCGTTTCCGTGCGCACGATGCAGCGACTGGCGCTCCGGTACGTCGGCATGTCGCCCGCCGCGATGATTCGACGGCGCCGCTTGCAGGAGGCCGCTCAACGCGTGCGCGAACATCCTCGGACGGATCTCTCGACGCTTGCTGTTGAGCTCGGATACTCGGATCATTCGCACTTGACGAACGACTTCCGCGCGGTGCTGGGATTCACGCCGACGTCGTATCGCTCGGCGTCTGCTGACCCTTTCACCGGGTGAGCCCGCTCGTTCGTCGAGGGGCACTTCGACTCGCTCCGCTTGCTCAGCGTAGGCATCCGCGAGTCGAAACGCAGCCGACGCTGAGCAGCCGTCGGTTGCGCGCTTCGCTCGCGCTCGACGAGCGATGAGGAGAAAGGCAGTTGGTGCTCGCGCTCCACGGCGAGAAGGTGGCGACCGGTCGTGCTCGACGGACGAATTGCGTGCCTCAGAAGGGTGGTGGTTCTGGGGTGGTGTGTCCGGTGGGGGTGGTGAGTTGGATGGTGTCGTTAGGTCGGGATCGGTAGCGGGTTCGGGTGCGGTGGCGGTGGGTGTGGTGGTGGGGGCAGAGGGGTGCGAGGGAGTCGGTGTTGGTTCTGCCGCCGGCGGCCCAGGGGCGGCGGTGGTCGATGTCGGCGTCGGCGGCGAGGCGTTCGCAGCCGTCGCAGGAGCAGGTGCCGTGTTTCAGGATGAGCCAAGCGCGTTGCGCTTTGGTGGGCCGGTAGGTGCGGCGGTCCATGTCCAGGATCACCCCTTCGACGGGGTCGGTGATGACGCGGTGGAACGCGGTGGTGTCGGTGAAGATCTGCGCCGCGGTGACCGGGTCGATGCTGTCACCGCCGACGACTTCGGCTTGCTCGGCGGCGAGCACGTTCTGGACGGCGGGGTCGATCTTCTTCCCGTCACGGGCGGCGGTGAGCAGTTGGACCGGGATCGTGACGAACACTTTCGTCTTCACCGCCGTATCGGTGCCGACCCCGCGCAGCCAGGCGCTGGACAGGTCCGCACGGATCTGATCACGGGTGCGACCCTCACGACGGTCTTTGGACAGGTGCTTCGCGGTGGACGTCGCGCGCCGGAACGCGGCCCGCGCCTCGTGGGAGGGCACCAGCGCGTGGTACCAGGACATGCCCCCGTCGATGTCTTCGACCCACACGGTCCGGTCCCGCATCGCCCGGGCATGGCACGCTTCGGGCGAGAGGGGACGCAGCCGGCCGGTGAGACGCTTGAGCCGCCGGTTGAACGAGCCCGGCGAACATGTCTCGGACCATTGCGCGCACGCGGAATCGATCTCGGCGAACGCGGCTCGTTCGGCGGCCCGTTCTTCCGGTGTCGCATCGCCGGGAGCGGCGACCAGGCCGAGGGCGTGCACGGCCCGGCCCAGCAGATACAGCGCCGCGAACCCGGTCACCGCCCGCTCCCACAACCCCGGCAGGTGCGCCTGGGCGCGTTCGGCGAGGAACACCTGCCCCCGCACATGCTCCTCCGACATCGCCATCCGCAACGCGAGATCCATCACAGCGGCCCGCTCGGCGTACTCGACCGCACGGGCATCCTCGATCCCGTCCACATACAGTTCCGGATGCCGGCGGGCATGCCGGATCACCCGCAGCATCCGGGTCGCCTGCAACGCCGCCTGCCGATTCGCATCCACCTGCGAGCACTCAGCATCCGCGAGCAGCAGACCGATCTCCTCCGACGGCCCGAGAACCGGGAGAGGAGAGGGTACTTGCGCCGCTGCATCCATCACCCCAGTTTAGTACCTATGTTCGAAATCGGCAAGAGTCGAACCACCCGAATCCCCACCAACGAACCACAGTGATGGACGCGTTTCGACTCCTCGCTGCGCTCGTCACTCAACGAACGAGAAGGGGCGCTCGTCGCTCAGTGAATGGGAGGGTGCTCAACGAGCGAGAAGGCGCAGCCGCAGCATCCGGTATCCGACTCCGACGAGCACGACGATGGTGCCGACCAGCGACGCGACCGCGGGCAGCGTGCTGACGAGCACGAGGCATCCGAGCGCTCCGACCACCTGCAGGGCGCGCGGATAGCGGCGCACATCCGCCGACTGCCGGAACGCCGAGGCATTCGCGATGAGGTAGTACAGCAGCACTCCGAAGGAGGAGAACCCGATCGCACCGCGCAGGTCCGCGAGCAGAACGATCCCGATGACGATGAGCGCGACGACGATCTCCGCACGCTGCGGCACCTGCCAGCGCTCGTTCACCACGGCCAGCCAACGGGGCAGGTCGGCTTCGCGTGCCATAGCGAGGCCGGTGCGTCCGATGCCGGTGAGCAGGGCGAGCAGAGCGCCGAGAGACGCCGCCGCGGCAGCCACGCGCACCACCGGCTCGGCCCAGCCCCACCCGGCCGCCGCCACGACGTCGGCGAGGGGAGCGGCGCTGTCCGCGGCATCCCCTCCGAGGACGAGGAGGACGGTCAGGCCGATGGCGACGTACACGACGACAGCGCCACCGAGAGCGAGCACGATCGCGCGCGGAATCGTCCGGGCCGGATCGACGACCTCTTCGCCCATCGTGGCGATACGGGCGTAGCCCGCGAACGCGAAGAACAGCAGCCCGGCGCCTTGGAGCACGCCGTAGGCCGTGGCATCTGCAAGCGGCGCGGGGGAGTGCGGAGCGCCGCTGACGCCGGAGGCCACGACGACGGCGAGACCGATCAGCGATACCACCACGAGCACGCGGGTGGCGAGGGCGGTGCGGGTCACTCCGAAGCAGTTCACAGTGGCCAGCGCCGCGACCGCGACGACGGCGACGGTCCGCTCCCATCCGGCCGGCGCCGCGTACGAGGCGAATGTCATCGCCATCGCGGCGCAGCTGGCGATCTTGCCGATCACGAAGCACCAGCCGGCGACGAATCCCGACCAGGGGCCGATCTCGGCCCTGGCGTAGGCGTAGGTTCCGCCCGCGACCGGATGCACTGCGGCGAGCTGAGCCGAACTCGTCGCGTTGCAGTACGCGACGATCGCGGCGACCGCGAGTGCGATGAGGGTGCCGGAGCCTGCTGCGCCGAGAGCCGGAGCCCATACGGCGAACACGCCGGCGCCGATCATCGAGCCGAGACCGATCGTGGTCGCGTCGGTGAGGGTCAGGCGGCGAGCAAGGGGCACAGTGTCATCGTGCCACCACGCGGTTAACGATCGGTGCCGCGCGCTGTCGTGACGCGCTTCTTCTCGCGGATGTACACCTCGCGGCGCACTCTGGCGACGATGTCGCCGTCGCGGTCGGTGATGACGGTCTCGAACCATTCGAGCACCTTCGTGCCGCCGTGCGCCCGTTCGCGCAGTTCCGCCGCTTTCTCCTTCGAGACATGGAACTCGGCGGTGAGGACCCCGCGACCAGGCTTGAGGAACTCGATCTCGCCGCGGGTGTCCCACACGACGTAGTCGCGGCCGAGCTGGTGCATCACCAGCATGAAGAAGTACGGATCCGTCATCGCCGACATCGAGCCGCCGAACGCCGTCTTGACGTAGTTGCGGGTGATGAGGTTCACGTGCAGTTCGACCGTGGCGTGCGTCCAGTCCTCGCTGAAGCGGCGGATGCGGATGCCGCTGAACAGGTTCGGTGCCCACAGGCTCATGCCGATCGCGAGGCGGCGAGGAGTGACCTTCATGCCGATCAGTGTGGCCGACGAGTCGGACCGCCCACAAAGCGACTGGACCCTTGCTACAAGTATTCTAGTTTGAGTAGAATTAATAGAAACTGGAGGAACGTGCTGATCCGAATAGACGCGAACAGCTCGCGACCGCTCTTCGAGCAGGTGGCCTCCTCGGTCCGCGCCGACATCCTGACCGGCGCTCTGGCGCCAGGTGATCGGCTGCCGTCGGCGCGGGACGTGGCGGAGGCGCTGGACATCAACCTCCACACCGTGCTGCACGCGTACCAGCAGCTGCGCGACGAAGGTCTCGTGGATCTGCGTCGTGGTCGAGGGGCGGTCGTCGCGGCATCCGCTGCTCCGCTGGTCGAACTCGCCAAAGAAGTCCACGCGCTCGCCGCTCGTGCCGCCGAACTCGGTATCTCTCAGACCACGCTCGCCTCCCTCGTGAAGGAGACCATCCTGTGAACGACGGCGCACGACGTTCCCGCATCGCTTTCCTCTGGGTGGGAGTGATCGCCCCTCTGGCGATCCTCGCACTGGCCGCCGTGGTGATCCTCGCCTGGATGCCGGAGCTGCCCGATCCCATCGCGATCCACTGGGGTGGCGACGGCGTCAACGGCTATGCGCCCCAGTGGACATATCTTCCGCTGACTCTCGGCATCGGAGCGGCCGTGATCCTCTTCGACGCAGCGCTCGCGCTGTTCGCGCATCGCCTGCCGCAGAGCAGCACCCGACCGGCGGTCCGTCCCTGGTCGGCAGCGGCACGAGGCCTGGGCGCGATCAACCTCGGGGTCGCGGTGCTGATCGCCTTCGTCGCCGTCTCCGGCGCAGCGATCCAGCGCGGGCTCTCGGATGCCGCGGATGCGCCGACCATCATCGGCTGGACCGGTATCGGCCTCGTGCTCCTCGTCGTGTTCGGTGTCGTCGGCTGGTTCCTGCAGCCCGAGACGCCGGCGGACGCGGTGGAGCCCGGTGAGCAGGCGGGTGGGCTCGCACTGGCGACGACGGAGCGTGCTGCCTGGTTCGGATCGGTCGCGATGCATCGGGTCGGGTGGATCGTCATCCTCAGCCTGTTCGCGGTGTATCTCGCGGTGACTGTCTTCGCCGTCGCTCGCGCGCCGTACGACGGGTGGACAGGGGCATGGATCCTCATCGTGACCTCGGTGGTCGTGCTCATCGCGATCGGATGCGGTATCGCGTTCCGCGTACGCGTGACGGCTCGCGGGCTGCGGGTGCGGTCGTTTCTCGGCTGGCCGGACACGCGGATCCCCGTCGGAGACATCGCGAAGGTCGAGGTCGTCCGAATCGATCCGATGGCGGACTTCGGCGGCTGGGGCTGGCGCATCGGCACGGATGGAAGGCGCGGCGTGGTGCTGAGGGCCGGAGAGGCCCTGCAGGTGACCCGCAACAGCGGACGCGTGTTCGTGGTCACGATCGACGGTGCGCAGCAAGCGGCCGCACTGCTGCAGGCATACGTGGATGCCGAGGCATCCGATCGGACAACAGGAGGCGCATCGTGATCACCCAGGACAGCCCGCGGAACCGGATCCCACTGACCGCCACGATCGCGTTCGTCGTGCTGGCCTGCGGGCTCGCCTGGCTGGTCGCCCTTCCGCTCTGGCTGGGCGACGGCCTGAACCATCCGCTCGCGGGCGTGCTCATCTC
This sequence comes from Microbacterium sp. M, assembly GCF_045181065.1. Taxonomy (GTDB): domain Bacteria; phylum Actinomycetota; class Actinomycetes; order Actinomycetales; family Microbacteriaceae; genus Microbacterium. The sequence continues at coordinate 1,134,135 of NZ_CP173721.1, forward strand.
CGTGATGATGTTCACCCCGGCACTCGCCGCGGTGCTCGTGATCCTGGTGCTCCGGCCGGTGCCGAAGGGGGAGCGACTGCGCTTTCTCGGGATGTGGCCGCTGCGTCCGGCGAAGCGGGTGATCTGGTTGAGCGTGCTCGGCTTGTTCGGGCCGCTCGTCGTGATCGTCCTCTCGATCGCCGTCGCCTCGGGGTTCGGCTGGGTAGAACTGGATCTGATCGGGTTCTCCGGATTCAACGAGACGCTCGAGGCATCCCTCCCCGACGGGATCCCCGTGCCGCCGGCCGGATTGGTGATCGCGTCCCAGCTGATCGCGATCCCGTTCGCGGCGGCGACGATCAACGCCGTGATGGCGTTCGGCGAGGAACTCGGGTGGCGCGGCTTCCTGGTACCGGCGCTGCGCCAGTACGGCACGTGGCCCGCTCTGCTCATCAGCGGGGCGATCTGGGGGCTGTGGCACGCGCCGGTGATCCTGCTCGGCTACAACTTCGGCCGCACCGACGTCACCGGCGTGCTGTTCATGGTCGGCGGGTGCGTGGCGTGGGGAGTCCTCCTCGGCTGGCTGCGACTGAGGTCGGCATCCGTGTGGCCGGCTGTCTTCGCACACGGCGCGATGAACGCCGCCGGTGCCATGGTCGGGTTGGCGTACGCCGCCGGGACGACCTTCGACATGGCGCTGGCAGGTCCTCTCGGGGTCGCCGGATGGATCGCATGCGCCCTCGTGATCGTCGTGCTGGTCCTCACAGGGCAATTCCGGAATCAGCCCGAGCTGGACGGCGGACCGGGACGACTGCTCTCACCGCGGCGCGAGGGGTAGTCCGGCCTTCATCACCGAGTGCGGAATCTGTTCCGGTATTCCGCCGGTGTGGTGTTCAGCCGACGACGGAAGGCCCGGTGGAGCGTGTCGACCGTGCCGAAGCCGTTGGCCCGCGCGACGCGCTCGAGGGTGTCGTCGCCGGCTTCGAGCTGATTGCGGGCGGCTTCGACCCGAGCGGATTCGATGTACGCGGCAGGCGTGGCGCCCAGTTCCGCCGTGAAGATGCGGGTCAGCTGCCGGTCGCTGAGGTGCAGGCGTTCGGCGAGGTGCGCGACCGTGAGCGGATCGGACAGGTGCGTCGTGATGTAGTGCCTCAGCTCATCGACGCGTCGGCTGCTCGACACATGCTGCAGCGGCACGCTGAACTGGCTCTGTCCACTCGGGCGCTTGAGGTACATCACCAGCTGGCGGGCCACACGCAGAGCGAGCTCCTGCCCGAAGTCGTCTGCGACGAGCGCCAGCGACAGGTCCAGGCAGGCGGTCAGGCCCGCGCCGGTCCAGACGTCGCCGTCACGGATGAAGATCGGATCCGCATCGACGACGACATCGGGATGCTCCTTCGCCAGTTGGGCGGACGTCGTCCAGTGCGTGGTGGCGCGCTTGCCCGCGAGCAGGCCCGCATCCGCCAGCACGTGCGCGCCGACGCACACGGACGCGACTCGGCGGGTGCTCGGCGCGAGTCGACGGACCCAGTCGACGACGACCGGATCAGCCTCTGCGCGCACCTCGCGGCCCGGCCCGATCGTCACCGCGCCCGGAACGATGAGCGTGTCGATGCGGCGATCCGCGACGGAGGCGAAGGTGACGTCGGGCAGCACTCGCACCCCGGCAGAGGTCGTGACCGGCTCCAGGCTCGGTGCGGCGAGAACGACCCGGTATCCGCTCGACTCGTCCATCTCGCGCTGCACGAGTGAGAAGACCTCGGGCGGTCCGGTCACATCGAGCAGGTCGACGCGGTCGAAGAGCGCGACGACGATGAGGCGTTCGACCATGGACGGTCCCCGATCTCGGATGTCGGTTTCTGCAGGTAAGGCGTCATTGACGACATTATCACCGGATCCGTAGCGTGAATCATGCTGCCGGAACCGTGGCAGCGCACCCGGAAGGAACCTCATGCCGACGACCACCCTGCGCGAACTCAGCGGCCTCGACCAGACGCCCGCCTCGCTCGCCGATTCGACCCTGCTGCTGGTCGACTACCAGAACACCTACACGCGCGGCGTCATGGAGCTCGAGGGCTGGGAGCCCGCACTGGATGCCGCTGCGGACCTTCTCGAGCGGGCACGAGCTGCGGGTGCGACGGTCATCCACATCGCGCACGACGGCGGAGAGGGCTCGGCATACGACATCCGCGAGGAGATCGGCGAGATCCACCCGAAGGTCGCCCCGATCGACGGCGAGCAGGTCGTGGTCAAGACCGCTCCGAACTCGTTCGTCGGCACCGATCTCGGCGAGCGCGTCGACGCCGCAGGCAACACGAACGTGATCGTCATCGGCTTCATGACGCACATGTGCGTCACCTTCACCTCTGAGGGCGCGTTCCTGCGCGGCAATGCGCCGACCGTCGTCGCCGAGGCCTGCGCGACCCGCCCGCTGCAGACCGCGGTCGCGAGTGTCTCGGCGGAGCAACTGCACCACAGCGCACTCGCGACGATCGGCGACATCTATGGCGTCGTCGTTCCGACGGCGGCGGATCTGACCTGATCGAGCCGGACGCCTTGACGTCCGAGGCGCCGCCGAGTTGGCTGAGGGCATGGCTGAATCGAACCCGCAGAACTGGCGCGCCGCTGACGCCTACCTCGCCGACATCCTCGTCGGGCACGATCCGACGCTCGACGCGACCCTGGCGGCGCAGCGGGCCGCCGGTCTCCCCGAGATCGAGGTCGCGCCGGTCAGCGGGAAGCTGCTGAACCTGCTCGTCCGCATCAGCGGTGCCCGCCGCGTGCTCGAGATCGGCACCCTCGGCGGGTACTCGACGATCTGGCTCGCGCGGGCTGTGGGGCCGGACGGCGCCGTGGTCACCGTCGAAGCGGAGGCCGCCAACGCAGCGGTGGCCCGACGGAATCTGGATGCCGCCGGCGTCGGCGATCGCGTCGAGATCCGCATCGGTCGGGGTGCCGAAGTCCTGCCGAGCCTGGACGGCACCGCACCCTTCGACCTCGTCTTCATCGACGCCGACAAGGAGTCCAACACGATCTACCTCGACTGGGCCGCCCGGCTCGGCCGGAAGGGCACCGTCATCGTGCTGGACAACATCGGCCGCGAGGGCGAGATCGCGAACGAGGGCACGACGGATCCGCGCGTCATCGGCACGCGGGAAGGGCTTCGGATGCTGGGGGAGGATGCCCGGTTCGACGCGACCGCTCTGCAGACGGTAGGCCTCAAGGGCTGGGACGGCGTGGCCATCGCCGTCGTGGTCTGAAACGGCTTCGGCGCCTGACACGCCGCGGGCTAGACTGTCGACGGATCGACGACGCTCCACCACAACCTTTTCTCTGAGCAAGGAGCACATTCGTGGCATTGATCGAGGCTGTAGGCGCACGTGAGATTCTCGACTCGCGGGGCAACCCGACCGTCGAGGTGGAGGTGCTCCTCGATGACGGCATCGTGCAGCGCGCGGCCGTCCCCTCCGGCGCATCCACCGGTGCGTTCGAAGCATACGAGCTCCGCGACGGCGACAAGAGCCGCTACGGCGGCAAGGGCGTGCTGAAGGCCGTCGAGGCTGTCCTCGACGAGCTCGGCCCGGCCATCGAGGGCGTCGAGGCGAGCGAGCAGCGCATCGTCGACGAGATCCTCATCGAGACCGACGGCACCGAGAACAAGAAGCGCGTCGGCGCCAACGCGATCCTCGGCGTCAGCCTGGCGGTCGCCAAGGCGGCAGCCGACAGCGCCGACCTGCCGCTGTTCCGCTACCTCGGCGGACCGAACGCGCACGTCCTGCCCGTTCCGCTCTTCAATGTCATCAACGGCGGCGAGCACGCCGACAACGGCATCGACATGCAGGAGTTCTTCCTCGCACCGATCGGCGCCGAGACCTACTCCGAGGCCCTGCGCTGGGGTGTCGAGACCTACCACGTGCTGCGCAGCGAGCTCAAGGCCGCCGGCTACGCGACCGGTCTCGGCGACGAGGGCGGTTTCGCCCCCGACCTGCCCAGCAACCGCGAGGGACTGGACTTCCTCGTCAAGGCGATCGAGAAGGCCGGCTTCACGCCCGGCACCGAGATCGCCCTCGGCCTGGATGTCGCGGCGACCGAGTTCTTCAACGACGGCGTCTACCGCCTCGACAACAAGGACTGGGATGCCGAGGCACTGACCGAGTACTACGTCGGCCTGGTCAACGACTTCCCGATCGTCACGATCGAGGACGCCCTCGCCGAGGACGACTGGGACAACTGGAAGCACCTCACGGATGCTCTCGGCGCCAAGGTCCAGCTCGTCGGCGACGACCTGTTCGTCACGAACCCCGAGCGCCTCGCCGACGGCATCCGTCGCGGCGTCGCGAACTCGCTGCTGGTCAAGGTCAACCAGATCGGCACGCTGACGGAGACCTTCGACGCGGTCAGCCTCGCGCAGCGCTCCGGCTACACGGCGATGCTGTCGCACCGCTCCGGCGAGACCGAGGACACCACGATCGCCGACCTCGTCGTCGCGACCAACTCGGGTCAGATCAAGGCCGGTGCGCCGGCTCGCAGCGAGCGCGTCGCGAAGTACAATCAGCTTCTGCGCATCGAGGAGGAGCTGGGCGACGCGGCGGTCTTCGCCGGGCGCTCCGCGTTCCCGCGTTTCACCGCGTGAGCGTGCGCAAGAACTGATCCACGAACGAAGGGGGAGCCATGGCGAAACGCGTGGCTTCCCCTTCGTCGTCCACGCGCACGGTCGACGTGCGCGAGTGGACATCCGGCATCCGGTTGTCCGCGTTCTCGGTGATCATGCTCTCGCTCGTCGTGCTCGGGGCGTGGGTGCTGGTGCCGACGCTGGGCACCTACATCGAGCAGCGCCAGCAGATCGCGGCGCTCGAGCAGGCGGTGCAGCTCTCGAAGGATGAGATTGCGGCGCTCGAGCTCGAGCAGCAGCGCTGGGAAGACCCGGCGTACATCACGACCCAGGCGCGCGAGCGGCTCTACTACGTCAAGCCGGGCGAGGTCGTGTACCTGATCGACAACGACCTCGACGCGGCTGCCCTGCCGAAGGAGCAGAAGCCGGTCAGCGCGGAGCTCGAGGAGAGCGCATCCGATTGGATGCCGCAGCTGCTGCGCAACCTGGCAGGAGCCGGTCTCGCGCAGACCGCGGCCGAGGGCGAGTAGAGGCTTCGTTCAGGCACGTCTCCCGTACGCTGGAGACGTGACGACACCGCCCTTCGCCCCGCCCACTCCTGCGGAGATCGACGTTCTGTCCGCTCAGCTCGGACGCACTGTTCGCGGGGTGGTCGGCATCGCCGCACGTTGCGTATGCGGCAACCCGACCGTCGTGGCCACGTCGCCCCGGCTTCCGGACGGCACGCCGTTCCCGACTTTCTACTATCTGACCCACCCGGTGGCCACCGCGGCGATGTCGACGCTCGAGGCCACCCAGGTGATGCCGGAGCTGGCGGCGCTCCTCGACGAGGACGAGGATGTCGCCTCGGCGTACCGCGCTGCGCATGCCGCGTATCTCGCTGACCGCGCGCAGTTCGGTGATGTCCCGGAGATCGACGGCATCTCGGCCGGCGGCATGCCCACCCGTGTGAAGTGCCTGCACGCTCTGGCCGGACACGCACTGGCGGCGGGTCCAGGTGTCAATCCGATCGGCGACGCCGCTCTGCACCGCTCGAGCTGGTCGCCCGAGCGGTGCCGGTGCGAACTGCCAGGAGCCGCGATCGCATGAGTCGTCGGCGGATGCTGAGCGGCATCGTCGCGGCTGCGGCGATGGCGGCATCCGTCCTGCTCGCCGGAGCCGCGACGCCGCCGGCCGATACTCCGACCCCGACGCCGAAGCCGACCGTCGAGAAGCCGGCCGATCCGATCCGCGCCGCGGAGTACTGGCTGGACGGCGCGCGCGTCGAAGAGGCGTGGAAGACCAGCCGTGGAGAAGGCGTCACGATCGCCGTGATCGACACCGGCATCGCTCAAGGACCCGTCGAGTTCCGGGATGCCGTGGTCAGCGGGACGGATGTGTCGGGCACGGGCTCCGAGGACGGACGGACTCCGGTCGGCACGATCGACATCAACCACGGTTCCTGGGTCGCATCTCTGGCGGCGAGCCGCGGTGCGGAGGACGGCACCGGCATGATCGGCGTCGCCCCCGCAGCGGACCTGCTCTCCATCTCGGTCAATTTCGGTGCCTCGGCGTCCGTGCCGTTCACCGAGCAGGTCGCGAATGCGATGCGCTGGGCGGTGGACAACGGCGCCGACATCATCAACCTCTCGTTCACGACCAACACGCTCGATTGGGATCGCAGCTGGGATGACGCGTTCCTGTACGCGTTCCAGCACGACGTCGTCGTGGTCGTCGCGGCGGGCAACCGCGGCAACGGCACGTCGATCGTCGGCGCACCGGCGACGATTCCCGGCGTCCTCACCGTCGGCGGGGTGAACCAGCACGGCGAGGCGAGCGTCGAGGCGTCGACGCAGGGCATCACGATCGGCATCTCCGCTCCCAGCGAAGGGCTGCTGGGAGTGTCCGCGGACGGTCGTGTCGCCGAATGGGACGGCACCAGCGGTGCTGCGCCGATCGTGGCCGGTGTCGCGGCGCTGGTCAAGTCGGCTCACCCCGACCTCAGCGCGGGCAACATCATCAACCGGATCCTGAAGACCGCGATCCCCGTCGAGGGCGTCGACCGGGTGCCGGATCCGCTCTACGGATACGGACTCATCGACGCGAATGCCGCCGTGACGGCATCCGTCGCCCAGGTCGACGCCGACCCGGCCGCAGACCTCGAGGAATGGATCAGGGTGTACCGGCGGGCCGAGACCGCTCCGCAGCCGACGCCGACCGTCGGACCCGTTTCCGTGGAGCCTCTGCCGGCGGCTGATCCGCCCACCGAAGCCGGTTCTCCGCTTCTTCCCAGTGCGCAGACGCTGCTGTACGGTACCCTGCCGCTGATCGTGCTCACGGTCCCTGGTATCCTGGTTGCGCTAGGCGTCACCGCAGCTGCCCGGCGTATCCGAACGGCGCGCGCGCAGCGCACGCCTGCCCCCTGACAAGGAGTTTCCCCTCTGTGGCTGAGAACAGCACTGTGCCCAAGATTCTGATCGTCGGCGGTGGCTACGCGGGTTTCTACACGGCGTGGAAGCTCGAGAAGCACCTCCGCAAGGGCGAGGCGGAGGTGACCATGGTCGACCCGCTGCCCTACATGACCTACCTTCCGTTCCTCCCTGAGGTGGCGGCCGGCTCGATCGAGCCGCGTCACGCCGTCGTCTCGACGCGTCGTCACCTCAAGCGCACCAACGTCGTGGCCGCCAAGGTCACCAAGATCGACCACGCGAACAAGGTCGCCACGATCACGCCGGCGGACGGCGACGCGTACGAGTACGCCTACGACCAGATCGTCGTGACGGCCGGCTCGGTGTCGCGCACGTTCCCCATCCCCGGCATCGCGGACAACGCGATCGGCATGAAGTCGATCGAAGAGGCCGTGTGGGTGCGCGACAAGCTGCTGTCGAACTTCGACCGCGCGGCTGCACTCCCCGCGGGTCCTGAGCGCGAGCGTCTGCTCACGGTCGTCGTCGTCGGCGGCGGCTTCGCCGGCATCGAGACCTTCGCAGAACTGCGCTCGTTCGCGTCCGCGCTGCTCAAGCGCTACCCGGAGCTCACGTTCGAGGAGACGCACTTCCACCTCATCGAGGCCATGGGGCGCATCATGCCCGAGGTCTCGCTGCCCACGAGCGAATGGGTGCTGAAGGACCTCGCCAAGCGCGGCGCCAACGTGCACCTGGACACCCAGGTCACGGGTGCCGTCGACGGCAACGTCGAGCTCTCCACCGGTCAGGTCATCCCGACCGACATCATCGTGTGGACCGCCGGCGTCATGGCCAACCCGCAGGTCGTCCGCGCGGGTGACCTTCCCGTCGAGGAGCGCGGTCGCATCCGTGCCCAGGCGGACCTGCGCGTGGTGGATGCCGACGGCAACGTCGTCGAGGGCGCCTGGACCGCTGGTGACGTCTCGGCCGTTCCCGACCTCACGGGTGGTGGCGTCGGCGGCTTCTGCGTGCCGAATGCCCAGCACGCCGTCCGTCAGGCCAAGCGCCTCGCCAAGAACCTCGTCGCGACGCTGCGCGGTGAGGCTCCGGTCGACTACATTCACAAGAACCTGGGTGCGGTTGCCGGTCTCGGCCTCGGCACCGGTGTCTTCCAGTCCGGCAAGCTCGCACTCAAGGGCTTCGTCGCCTGGGTCGCGCACCGTGGGTACCACGGTCTCGCGATGCCGACGTGGGAGCGCAAGTGGCGCGTGCTGTGGGGCTGGTGGCACAACCTGTGGCTCGACCGCGACATCGTGAACCTCGAGAAGGTGCAGCAGCCGCGCGCGTTCTTCGAGGAGTTCGCGTCGCGTCCGCGTCCGGCTGCGGATGCCGCTCCGGCTGCTCCCGCCAAGGTCGAGGCTCCGGTCGAGAAGGCTCCAGCCAAGGCCGAGGCGACCGCCAGTGCCGAGAAGGTCGCGGACAACGCATCCGACGACAAGGCCGTCAAGAAGGCGCCGGCGCGCAAGCCCGCCGCCAAGAAGGCAGCGGCCGGCGTCGAAGCCAAGTAATCGTCACGACGAAAGCCCCGTTCTCCGGAACGGGGCTTTCGTCGTCTCCGAGGAGATCCATAATCTGGTCCGATACGGTCGATCGTGCAAGGGGAGTACTCCCGTCTGCGGCGGTGTCGTCACTACGGACCTGACATCAGGTCCCGGCCCGCCGGCCCTCCGGGGCGGAGGAGACCTTGGCAGTCCGCCGACGCGGACGGCCATGGCACCCTGTGCGCAGATCCGTGGCTGTTCGCATCATTCGATGAAGGAACCGCACCATGGACAAGATCTCCCGCCTGCTCGGCATGGCCTCTCAGGCGCTGGACAAGACGTCGGCCTCGAATCGAACCGGCTCGTCGGGCTCGTCGGACTGGAGCGGCATGCTCCGCGGGGCCGTGGATGCCGTGCGCGGTCCGTCCCGGCCGGAAGACGCCGCGCGGTCGACGACGCCGGGCTCGTACGCACCGCCGCCCGCGCCGGGCAGCCAGCCGTACGCACCGCCGCCCGCGCCGGGACCCGGGTCTGCTGCGTCCGTCTCCGACGCGGACCGTGCTGCGATCGCGCGGTACGACTACCTGATGCAGACCGCGGATCCGCAGCGCGTCGAGCAGATCCACCGCGAGGCTTTCGCTCAGCTGACTCCGGCACAGCGCGACCACATCGCGCAGCGCATGCAGACCGAGTTCGGTCCGGGCGAGCGTCCGGCTTCGGCATCCGCCGACGACCTCGCCCGCGCAGCAGGTCGTGCAGAGGCGATGCGGCCAGGGCGAATGCGCGGGCTGCTCTCGCGCGTGAGCGGCGCAGGTGCGGGAGGAGTCGCGGTTGCGGCCGGAGGCGCGGCGATCGGCATGCTGGGCGCGGTCGCTGCCGGCTCGGTGATCAGCGCGGCCGCCGGCCCGCTGCTGGAGCAGGCAGGCGCCATGGGTGTCGACTTCGCGGGCCTCGCGGAGGGCTTGGACGTCGAGGCGCTCGCCGGTGGCGCAGAAGGGATGCTCGGTACGGCAGGGGAAGCCGTCTCAGGCCTCGGAGAGTCCGCGTCCGACTGGGGCTCGGCGCTCGGCGACTTCGGGCTCGGAGACCTCTTCGGGCGCTGACGGCGAGTTCCGGGCGTTCGGCGGGTGACCGGCCCGCCCCTCCGCCGGCGGGGGCCCCGAGCCGTGAACGTACCCCCGGTCGGATTCGAACCGACACTCTGGCGAGTTTAAGTCGCCTGCCTCTGCCGATTGGGCTACGGGGGCGTGCCGTTCAGCCTATCGGCGGATGCCGCGTCCAGCGTCATAGGGTGGGGGAGTGCTCGATCTGATCGACGGCCCGATGACCGCCTCCCCAGGTGCCTGGGAGGATCCTGCGCGCTGGTGGCCACGGCTCAGCGCCGCCACGTCGCATCTGCCCGCGCCGGTCGCGGTGATCGACCTGGACGCGCTGCGCCACAACGCGATGGACCTGCTCGTGCGCGCCGGCGGTATCCCGATTCGCGTCGCGTCGAAGTCCGTGCGCGTCCGATCCGTGCTGGACGCCGTGCTGCGGATCCCCGGCTACCGCGGCATCCTCGCCTTCACGCTCGCCGAGGCGCTCTGGCTCTCCGAGACTCACGACGACATCGTCGTCGGATACCCGAGCGTCGACCGGGCAGGCATCGCACGGCTGGCGCAGGACGAGTTCGCGGCATCCCGCGTCACGTTGATGGTCGATGATCCAGCGCACCTGGACTTCATCGACTCCGTCGCCGCTCCGGCGGGGCGCGCCGAGATCCGTGTGGCGATCGATGCGGACGCATCCTGGCGCTCCGCCGCACTGGGCCACATCGGCGTGCGCCGGTCGCCGCTGTTCACCGCGGAGGACGTCGCCCGATTCGCACGTGAGATCGTGCGGCGCGACGGCTTCCGCCTGGTGGGCCTGCAGATGTACGAGGCGCAGATCGCCGGTCAGGGCGATGACGCCGGGCCGGACGCACCGGTGATCCGGTTCGCTCAGGCGCGGTCACGCGACGAACTGCGCCACCGCCGCGCCGCTATCGCCGCGGCACTGATCGACATCGCCCCGCTCGAGTTCCTCAACGGCGGCGGGACCGGCTCGCTCGAATTCACCGGTAGCGACGAATCCGTCACCGAGGCGACCGCAGGCAGTGGTCTTCTGGGCGGGCACCTCTTCGACGGCTACCGCTCGTTCCAGCCGGCACCGGCATCCGCATTCGCCTTCGACGTCGTGCGTCGACCGACGGCCGACATCGCCACCGTGCTGGGAGGCGGGTGGATCGCCTCAGGGCCTCCCGTCGCGTCCCGCCAACCGCGCCCGGTCTGGCCGGCCGGGCTGCGCATGCTGCCCAGAGAAGCCGCAGGCGAGGTGCAGACACCCCTGCAGGGACGGGCGGCCGAATCGCTGGACATCGGCGATCGGGTGTGGTTCCGGCATGCGAAGAGCGGCGAACCGGCGGAACGGATCGATGCGTACCAGTTGGTCTCCGGCGACGAGATCGTGGGCGAACTGCCCACCTATCGCGGTGAGGGAAAGGCGTTCCTGTGACACGACTCGGTGGAAGCTGGCAGAACTGGGCGCGGTCGGCATCAGTTGTCCCTACCCGAGTAGAGCGGCCACGCACGCCCGAAGGCGTGCAGCGGGCCGTGCAGGCCGCTGCGGCGCAGAACCTGCCTGTCAAGGCCGTCGGCGCCGGGCACAGCTTCACGGGCATCGCGGTCGCCCCCGGTGTCCTTCTGGATCTGAGCGACATGCAGGGACTGGTCAGGGCGGATGCCGGGACCGGCCGTGCCACCTTCCTCGCCGGTACGCGGCTGCACCGGATCCCCGGACTGCTGGCGCCGTTCGGCCTCGCGATGGAGAACCTGGGCGACATCGACCGCCAGTCGATCTCCGGTGCCGTCTCGACAGGCACGCACGGCACCGGTGCACGCTTCGGCGGGCTCGCGACGCAGATCGTCGGCGCCGTGCTCATCACGGCCGCGGGGGAGTTCCTGCGGGTGAGCGTCGATGAGAACGCCGACCTGCTGCCGGCGATCGCTCTCGGTCTCGGTGCCCTCGGCATCCTCGTGGAGATCACTGTGCAGTGCGTCCCGGCCTTCGTGGTGCACGCGATCGACGAGCCCGCCCCGCTCGAAGACGTGCTGGCCACCCTGGACGACCGCGTGCAGGCGTTCGACCACTTCGAGTTCTATTGGTTCCCGCACACCGAGGTGGCGCTCACGAAACGCCAGATGCGGATGCCGGAGTCCACCAGGCGCCGGCCGCTGCCGTCATTCGGGCGCTGGGTCGACGAGACGCTGCTGTCGAACACCGTCTACCGGGCCGTGTGCGCGACCGGACGTGCCGTGCCGGCGATCACGCCGCCGTTCAATCGGCTCGCCGTGCAGCTCACCGGCGACCGCGAATACACGGATCGCTCGCATGCCGTGTTCACACAGCGCCGTGCGGTTCGATTCCGCGAGATGGAGTATGCGCTGCCGGCAGAGAACGTCGTGCCCGCTTTCCGGGCCGTGCGCGAGCTGATCGCCCGGCGGGGGTGGCGCATCGAGTTCCCGATCGAGGTGCGATTCGCCGCGGAGGACGATGTGTGGCTGTCGACCGCGTACGGGCGAGCCACCGGATACATCGCCGTTCATCGATACTGGCGCGCTGATCCGACCGAGTACTTCAACGCGGTCGAAGAGATCATGCTCGAGCAGGGCGGGCGCCCGCACTGGGGAAAACTGCACACGCTCGACGCGGAACGCCTGCGCGAACGCCACCCCCGATTCGACGACTTCCTCGCCGTGCGCGATCGGCTGGACCCCGAGCGGAGATTCGACAATCGGTACCTGCGACGCGTGCTCGGAGGCTGAGCGCCGTCCAGTCGATGCGCAGACAGCGCAGCTAGGATGAAGGAAATCTGCGGAAGGGGTGGCCTCCCATGTGGGAATGGCTCGTGCCGGTACTGATCGTCGTCGGTGTCATCGTGATCATCGGCATCTATCTGTGGGCGACCTACAACTCCCTCGTCCAGCTCAACGTCCGTGTGGACGAAGCGTGGAGCGGCATCACCGTGCAGCTCAAGCGCCGGGCCGATCTCATCCCGAATCTCATCGAATCGGTGAAGGGCTACGCCTCGCACGAGAAGGCCGTCTTCGAGAACGTCACGCGCGCCCGTGCGGAGACGCTCTCGGCGTCCGGCCCCGGTGAAGCGGGCATCGCCGAAGGCCATCTGCAGCAGGCGCTCAAGAGCCTGTTCGCCGTCGCCGAGGCCTATCCGCAACTGCAGGCCAGCCAGAACTTCCTCCAGGTGCAGCATTCGCTCGTCGACACCGAGGACAAGATCCAAGCGGCGCGACGCTTCTACAACGGCGGCGTCCGAGAGCTGAACACGAAGATCAAGGTGTTCCCGAACAATCTCTTCGCGCGCGGACTCGGCTTCAGCGAGCGCGAGTTCTTCGAGGTCGCCGACGGCACGACCATCTCCGAACCGCCGCGCGTTCAGTTCTGAGCGACCTGCTGCCGCTCGTGCTCGTGTCGATCTGACGCGACGCCGCCGATCGCCTTCAGAGCATCGGCGACGGCATCCGTCGCATCGCCCCATCCGGATACCGTGATGCGCTCCAGGCCCTGCCAGGCCGCCGCCCGAGCGAGCTCCTCGGCGATCGCGATGGCATCGTCCGGGCGCGCCGCGGGTTCCCACCAGGCGGACTGCACCCGCAGTGCGGATGCCGCCCGGTCGGCCTTGAGATCCACTCTGGCCGCGATCCGGTCATCGACCAGCACGGGGAGCGAGTAGTAGCCGTAGCGGCGCTTGTGGGCCGGCACGTAGATCTCGATGCGGTAGTCGAGTTGGAACGCCCGTAGCGCGCGTTCGCGGAACCACACCACGGGATCGAACGGCGTCAGCAGCGCGGCGGTCTCCACACGGCGCGGCAGCGCGGCATCCCGATGCTTCCAGGCCGGCACAGGACGCCCGGCGCGGTCCCAGCCCCGCACGGTGACCGGCTCGAGTTCTCCGGCATCCACGAGGTCGGTGATCGCCCGCCGGACACCCGGCCGGTCGCGCAGTCGGTGATAGTCGGCGAGATCGGATTCCGTCGCGACCCCGGACGATCGCGCGGCGCGGCGCACCAGCTCGCGGAACGCGTCCTCGCGCGGGACGGGGCGGTCGCGCACGTCCGAGGGGATGACCTGCTCAGCCAGAGCGTAGCGGCGCTCGAAGCCGCGGCGCCCGCTGATCGCGACGTCGCCCGTGCGCCAGAGATGCTCCAGCGTGAGCTTCACGTCGTCCCAGTCCCACCACGTCCCTCGTTCCCGCGGCGCATCCTCCCGCAGGTCGGCAGGGCGCAGCGGTCCGCGGGAACGCAGCTCGTCCTTCACCCACGAGATGGTGCGCTGGTTGCGGTTCATCCAGGAGTCGGGGTCGTCGGCCCAGCGCTGACGGAAGTCGGACATCCGGAAATCCCACAGACCCCAGTCGGATGCCGGAACGAACGTCGCCTCGTGCGCGAGGTATTCGACGTAGTGCGTGGTGCGGGCGTGGAAGATGCGCTCGAAGAGGGCGGCGTCGTAGGGCCCGAGACGGGAGTACAGCGGCATGTGGTGCGAGCGCACGAAGACGTTCACCGAATCGATCTGCAGCACTCCCATCCGCTCCATCGCGCCGTGCACGTGGCGCGCCGTGACGGTCGCCGGACGTCGACGGGTGAAGCCCTGGGCGGCGAGGGCGATGCGGCGCGCCTGCGCGGCGCTGAGAATCTGTGACACGTCGGTCAGCGTAGCGTCGGGCACCGACATGCCCGCGCGTAGACTGGCGTGATGACGGACGAGAAGCGCCCACGCAAGCGGGACCTTCTATGGGGTGGCATGCCGACGGAGCGCACCGTCCGCACCGACACCGATGCTGCCGTCCCCTACGGTCTGCGGGTCACCGCGGGCTACGCGTGGCGGCTGCTGCTGATCGCGGCGGCCGTCGGCGTGATCATCTGGGTCGTCATCCAGTTGAAATTGCTCGTGATCCCGCTGCTCATCGCGATCCTCGTCTCGGCGCTGCTGTCGCCGGCCGTCGGCTGGATGTTGCGGCATCGGGTGCCGCGCTGGCTGGCGATCGTGATAGCGATGATCGGCACGCTCGCGATCGTCGCCGGTCTGCTGTGGCTCGTGATCTGGCAGGTGTCGCGGCAGTGGGCGATGGTGCGCGACAGTACGGCGGATTCCATCGAGAGGCTCCGCCAGTACCTCATCGACGGCCCGCTGCACCTGTCAGCCGCCGAGATCGAGGCGTACATCGACCAGGCCATGGGATTCCTGCAGCAGCAGGTCGACCTGCTTTGGTCGGGCGCGCTCGCGATCGGCACCACTGCCGGACACGTCGCGACCGGTGCCGTGTTGGCCCTGTTCATCCTCATCTGCCTGTTGGCGGACGGCGCAGGGATCTGGCGCTGGACGCTCAAGATCTTCCCGCGCAATGCGCGTCCTGCGGCGGCGGCCGCAGCGGGCAACGGCTGGAACACCGTGGTCAACTACGCGCGCACTCAGCTGCTCGTCGCCACGATCGACGCGATCGGCATCGGCCTCGGAGCCTTCTTCCTCGGCGTTCCGCTCGCCATCCCGGTGGCGGTGCTCGTGTTCCTTGGCGCATTCGTCCCGATCGTCGGAGCCGTGGTCACAGGCGCTGTCGCCGTGTTCCTCGCGCTGGTCTACAACGGTCCCTGGATCGCGTTCTGGATGCTCATCGTCGTGCTGGGCGTCCAGCAGATCGAGGGACACATCCTGCAGCCGATCCTGATGGGTTCGGCGGTGAAGGTGCACCCGCTGGCGGTCGTGCTCGTCGTCGCCGGCGGGACCATGATCGGCGGGATCCCCGGGGCCCTGTTCGCGGTCCCGCTGGCTGCATTCGTCAACGTCGTCGCGGTGACCCTCAGCAGCGGTTCCTGGCGCACCGGCGATGATCCGCACGGAGACCTGATCTGGAGTACAGTGCCGCGCGAGCGGCGACGGAGGATTCAATGAGCACAGCCCCCAGCCTGGCCGAGTTCGAAGAGGCCGCGCAGGGCCTGGCGGGTGTGATCACTCACACTCCGACCCTGCCCTCTCGAGCCCTCACGGATGCCTTCGGCGCACCCGTGCTGCTGAAGATGGAGAATCTGCAGCGCACCGGCTCGTTCAAGATCCGCGGAGCCGCCCATCGGCTCTCGCGGCTGACGGAAGAGGAGCGGTCGCGCGGCGTGGTCGCGGCATCCGCCGGCAACCATGCCCAGGGCGTGGCGCTCGCGGCGCAGGCGCTGGGGATTCCGGCGACGATCTTCATGCCCCTCGGTGTCCCGGTGCCCAAGCTCCTGGCGACGCGCGGTTACGGCGCCGAGGTCGTGCTGGAGGGCGAGACCGTCGCGACCTCGCTGCGGTTGGCGGCGGAATTCGCCGAACGCACCGGCGCGGTCATGATCCACCCGTTCGACCACCGCGACGTCGTGGTCGGGCAGGGGACGCTGGGACTCGAGCTGCTGGAGGACGCTCCTGACCTCGACACCGTGCTCGTCGGGATCGGCGGCGGAGGGCTGATCGCCGGCATCGCCTCCGCGATCAAGGCCAAGGCTGCTGAGACCGGTCGGAAGATCCGGATCATCGGCGTCCAGGCCGAGAACGCCGCAGCGACGGTCGCCTCTCTCGAGGCCGGTCACCGCGTCGCGATCGAGACCCGCCCGACGATCGCCGACGGCATCCTGGTCGCAGAGCCCGGCGCTGTACCGTTCGAGATCATCCAGGACCTCGTCGACGAGGTCGTCACGGTCAGCGACGACGACATCGCCCGCGCACTCCTGGTGCTGCTCGAGCAGGCCAAGGTCGTCGTGGAGCCGGCCGGTGCCGTCGGCGTCGCCGCGATCCTCGCCGGCAAGATCCAGCCGACCGGCACCACGATGGCGGTGCTCTCCGGCGGCAACATCGATCCGCTGCTGCTGCAGCGGGTCGTGGCGCACGGACTCGCTGCATCCGGACGATACCTGACGATCCGCATCCCGCTGCCCGACCGGCCGGGTCAGCTCGCGCGCGTCTCCGAGCTCGTGTCGCAGGCCGGCGCGAACGTCATGGAGGTGCTGCACACCCGTCACGGTCAAGGGCTGCAGATCAACGAGGTCGTCCTGCAGCTGAGCATCGAGACGCGAGGTGCGGAGCACACCGAGCTCACGCTCGATACGCTCCGCCGGGCCGGGTACGACCCGATCGTGGTTCCGGACTGATCCCCACGCCCACTCCAGGCGTGTGGTCCCTCTGAGGAGGACGTGCCGGGACGGTCGAGCGACCCGGACCGACTAGCCCGCGTACGTCTCCACACCGGTGATCTCGACCGAGATCGCGCGGCCGTTGGGGGCCTCGTAGCTGGTCTTGTCGCCGACCTTGAGGCCGAGGATGGCCTGGCCGAGCGGGCTGGCCTCGCTGTAGACGTCGAGGTCGCTGCCGACGGCGATCTCGCGGCTGCCGAGGAGGAAGACCTCTTCGCCGCCGGCGACGAGGGCCGTGACGACGGTGCCCGGCTCCACGATGCCGCGGCTGGCAGGCGCCTCGCCGACCTTCGCGGTCTTCAGCAGCTGCTCGAGCGTGCGGATGCGCGCCTCCTGCTTGCCCTGCTCGTCCTTGGCGGCGTGGTAGCCGCCGTTCTCCTTGAGGTCGCCCTCTTCGCGTGCGGCTTCGATGCGCTTCGCGATCTCTTCGCGGCCGACCGTGGAGAGGTGCTCGAGCTCGGCGACGAGTCGATCGTAGGCTTCCTGCGTGAGGAACGGGACCTGAGCGTCTGTGGACACAGCGTGCTCCTTTGTTCAGCGCCCTTCAGAGCGCACCGGGGATATGCCAAGACGCCCCGGCGATCGTGCCGGGGCGTCAGTTGTCTGAGGCGAGTCTATGCGACCCAGCAGGAGTTGACCAAACCCGTGGTCGCCTCCGCGACGGTCCTCACCTGCTCCGTGATCGCCCTGCTGTGCTCCTCGGATGCCGGGATCTCGACGACCTTCCAGCCGACTACGCCGAACTCCTCATCGAGCGCTTCGATGGCGCAGGCGACGTCTTTCCCGGCCACGCCGCTCACCTGGAAACGGACCTCGACGGAGTACTGGTCCGACACCTCGAAGCCGAGATCGTCCGCATCGACCGAGTTCATCGACTGCGTGATCGTCGACCAGCTGAAGTACCCCACCACGACCACGGCCAGCACGATGCCGATGATCCACGGCAGGCGACGCCGGCGGGTGCGTCCGTAGCGGTCATCGAGTTCCTGTGCGGTCGTCACGTAGCGTGTCTTTCGGTCGTTAGGCTGGTCTTTACAGGTTATGCGACCTGTGCGTGAAAGGCGGCCACATGCTGGTTCTGTTCGGCTCAGACACGCCGATGCCGACTCCGTCGATGACGGTGGACCCGGATTCGGTGACCCCGGGGTTCGCCGGTTTCGCGGCGATCGTGATCGTCCTCATCGCGGTCGTGCTGCTGATCTGGGACATGAACCGCCGCATCCGCAAGGTGCGCTACCGCGAAGAGGTCCGCGAGGAGCTGGATGCCGAAGAGGCCGCGGCCCGTGAGGCCACCGCCCGTGAGGCAGACGGATCGGACGACCCGGACGGCGACGCGAAGCCCTGACCGCCGTCGAGCTCAGTGCATCGTCATCCCGCCGGTGACGTTGATGCCCTGACCCGTCATGTAGCCCGCTAGGTCGCTGGCGAGGAACAGGGCGACGCCGGCGACATCGTGTGGTGTTCCGGTGCGTCCGAGCGGCACCTGCGAACGGTCTTCCGCGGCCACCTCCTCCGCCGTCATGCCGCGGATCGCACCACCCTCGATGCGTTCCCGGTGCTTCATCGGCGTCTCGATGATGCCGGGGCAGATCGCGTTGACCGTGATGCCCCGCGGTGCGAGCTCGGTCGCCATCGTCTTCGTGACGCCGAGCACGGCGTGCTTCGAGGCGACGTAGGCCGTCATGCCGCGGTACCCGTTCTTGCCCGCCTGCGACGAGATGAAGATGATGCGCCCGGTTCGCTCATCATCGACCAGCCGCGCCGCGACATGCTTGGCGACCAGGAACGATCCCTTGGCGTTGACGTCGAGGTTGAGATCCCACTGCGCCGCGGTCGTCTCGGTCGCGAAGCCGAGCGTCGATGTCCCCGCTGCCGTCACGACCGTGTCGATGACGCCGATGCCGTCAGCGATATCCGAGACGACGGCGGCCACGGCATCCTCGTCCGTCACATCCAGTCCGACGGTCCACGTGCCCTGCGGGTCCTGCTGCAGCCCATCCGGGAACGACAGGTCGGCGCTGACGACGGTCGAGCCTTCGCCGTGGAAGGCATCCACGATCCCGGCGCCGATCCCGCTGGCGCCGCCGGTGACGAGGACGACGCGGCCGCGGAGTTCCTCGAACACTCAGACCACCGTGCGCGCGAACGCGTCGAGGCTGATGCCCTGCTCGAGGATCCGCTTCGACCACTCCCGCGCGCTGTGCAGGCTGTGATCGCGGTAGTTGCCGCATTCGACGGCGGAGACACCGGGGACGTCGTCCCATTGGGCCTTCTCGGCGATGAACTCCAGGCCGGCCTTGATCGCGGCGACGACGTCCGGGACGGTCGGCTCGCCCCACGTGATGAGGTGGAACCCGGTGCGGCAGCCGAAGGGGGAGATGTCGATGACACCGTCCAGGTGATCGCGCAGGACGCTGGCGAGCAGGTGTTCGATCGTGTGCAGGCCCGCCGTCGGGATCTCGCCCTCGTTCGGCTGAACGAAGCGCACGTCGAAGTTCGAGATCGCGTCGCCCCGCGGCCCGTGCTCCGTGGCGATCAGGCGCACGTACGGCGCGTGGACGGCGGTGTGATCGAGGGTGAAGCTCTCGACTTCGGCCATGGGGGTCTCCTTGCTGGTGGTGTGGTTCGGATTCTACGGAAGCAACGCCCGGCCGGGTGCGCCGAGACGTTCGACGAGCTCGGTGAGGCGGTCGAGGGGATGGACGAGAGCGAGGCGGATGTGACCGCGGCCGCGCTCGCCGAACCCGCTGCCCGGTGCGACAGCGACGCCGTGATCCTCGAGCAGTCGCGTCGCGAGCACGATGTCGTCGACGCCGCGGGTGGCGATCCAGACGAAGAACGTCCCGTCCGCCGGGCGCACATCCCAGCCGCTGGCGCGCAGACCGTCGACGACCAGGTCGCGCCGTCGGCGGTAGACATCCACGAGAGCGTCCGCGGCGCTCTGATCGCCCGCCAGCGCCGCGGCTGCGGCATCCTGCGTCGCTCCGAAGATCGTGCTGAACGCCTGGGCCTGATATCCGCGCATGATGCTGATGATCTCGGCGGATCCGGCGGCGAATCCGATCCGCCACCCGGCCATGTTGTAGGTCTTGGACAGGGTCGACACCTCCACGGTGCGCTCGACGTCGACGCTGAGCGCCGAGAGCGGCCGGTGCGCGAATCCGAGCGATGAGTACGCGAAGTCGTGCATGAACGCTCCGCCGAGCCGCCGGGCCTCGATGACCGCTCGCTCGAACGTCGTCGACGTCGCGGTCGCACCCGTGGGGTTGTGCGGGTAGTTCAGCAGGAGCGCCGCTGCATCGGTGAGCTCCGCCAGCGCGGACCATTCGGGTTGATGCGCGCGCGCCGGATCCAGCGGGAGCAGGTGCAGGCGCGCACCGGCGAGAGCCGCCGCGCTTGCATAAGCGGGATAGCCGGGATCGGGCACGACGAGGGTCGCCCTCGGATCGGCGAGCCCCAGGACCGCGGCCATGAGACCCTCGTGCGAACCGTGGAAGGCGGCGACCTGGGTCAGCGGATCGAGGTCGACCCCGTGATCCCGGCGGTAGCGCAGGGCGATGGCATCGGCGAGAGCGGGTCGTGTCCCATAGGCCGGGTAGCTGTGATTGTCCGGATCCGCCACGGCATCCTGCATCGCACGGACGATGTGCGGCGGGGTGGGCAGATCCGGGTTCCCCTTGGACACGTCGATGACGTCGACGCCGTTCGCCCTGGCCGCGGCGACCGCGGCATCCAGACCACCGAAGAAGTTCGCCGGGAGCGCGCGGACCCGCGCGGCCGGCGTGATCCCGCCGGTCACCGCCGTCGCAGCTTCCGTGCCAGGCGGGTTCCGAAGAGCTGGATCAACTGCACGATCAGCACGAGCGTGACGACCGTGATCAGCATCGTGAACGCGTCGAATCGCTGGTAGCCGTAGCTGATCGCCAGATCTCCGATGCCGCCGGCGCCGACCGTTCCCGCCATCGCCGTCGCATCGAGCAGTCCGATGGTCGCCGTGGTGAGCGCGAGCACGAGCGAGCCGCGCGCCTCGGGGAGCAGGAAACGGGTGAAGATCTGGACGGGAGTCGCACCCATCGACTTCGCGGCCTCCACGATGCCCTCGGGGACCTCGAGCAGGGAGTTCTCCACCAGGCGGGCGATGTACGGGGACACCATGATCGTCAGCGGCACCAGGGCCCCGTTCACGCCGATGGACGTGCCCATCACGAGTCGGGTGAACGGCAGGATCGCCACGAGCAGGATGATGAACGGCAACGAGCGCACGACGTTGATGAAGGCGTTCAGCAGGAACGACACGACGCGGTTCGGCAGGACACCGCCCTGGCGGACGACAACGACGGCGATGCCGAGGAGGATGCCGAGTATCGATCCGATGAAAAGCGCGATCCCCAGCATGTAGAGCGTCTCGCCGAGCGCTTCGAGGAAGAGCTCCGGCGTCAGGAGGGTGTCGATCATGCGCGCACCTCCTCGATGCTGACGATCCGTTCCGCAAGATGGGCGTACGCTGCGTCGCGCTGCGTCGCCGGGCCCTCGACCTGGATGATCATGTGTCCGACGGTGCGATTCTGGATGTCGGTCATGTCGGCGTGGAGGATATTGACCTCCAGCCCGAAATCGCGGATCAGGGCGCCGACGATCGGCGTCGTCACCTCTTCGTCGAGGAACCGCAGCCGCCAGAGGGGGTGACCGCCGACGGCGCGGAGCACCCGTTCCGGGAGCTCCTGCGGGATCACGGTCCCGACAAAGGCTCGGGCGATGGGCGTACGCGGGTGGACGAAGACGTCCATGACCGAACCCTGTTCGACCACGCGACCGCCCTCCATGACGGCGACGGCCTGGCAGAGGTCCTTGATGACGTCCATCTCGTGGGTGACGACCAGGATCGTGGTGCCGTACTGCTCATTCACACGACGCAGCAGATCGATGATCTGCAACGTCGTCGACGGATCCAGTGCGCTGGTCGCTTCGTCGCAGAGCAGGACGGCGGGCTGCCGTATGATCGCGCGGGCGATCCCGACGCGCTGCTTCTGACCGCCCGAGAGCTGCCCAGGGTACGCCGACAACCGCGCGCCAAGACCGACGAATTCGAGTGCTTCCGTCGCTCGGGCCTGCGCCGCTGCGCGGCTGATGCCGTCGAGGCGCAGGGGCATCGCGACGTTGTCGAGCACCGTGACCGTCTCGAGCAGCTGGAACTGCTGGAAGATCATGCCGGTGCGCTTGCGCGCTGTGCGCAGCTGAGCCGTCGTCAGGTGTGCGAGATCGACGCCGTCCACGTGCACGGAGCCTTCGGTGGGCAGCTCGAGTGCATTCACCAGCCGGATCAGTGTGCTCTTGCCGGCGCCGCTGTGGCCGATGACTCCGAAGATCTGACCACGCGGGATGCTGAGGTCCACCCCGTCCAGCGCGACGACGGCCTCGCCATCGCGTCCGAAGCGCCGCGTGACCCCGTCGAACCGGACGGCGACGTCCGTTGATCCGTCACGGTCCGCCGCTGTCATCAGTCGGCCAGCGCGGCGGGGATGTTGTAGCCGTCGTAGGCGTCTTCGGAGGCGAGGTACTCGACGAACTCGTCCGATTCGTATGCCGCCTGGAGTGCCGTGGCCCAATCGGCATCCGCGTTCGCCTCGTCGACCGCGACGATCACGGAGAACTCGTCGGTCAGATCCTCGAGCTCGAGCGCATCGGTCAGCTTCAGGCCGCCGGAGACGATGAAGTTGCCTTGGATGACGCTGTAGTCCACGTCCTGCAGCGCGGCGACCTGCTGCGCGTTCTCCATTTCGACGAACTCGATGTCGTTGGGGTTCTCCGTCACGTCCTGAAGCGAGGCGGTGGCCGGATCGATGGTGTCCGAGAGACCGATGAGATCGAGATCTTCGAGGACCTTGAGCGCGCGGTACTGGTTGGAGGGCTGATTGGGCACGGCGATCGTCGATCCGGTGCCGAGGTCGTCCAGATCGGTCTTCTTTCCGCCGAACAGGCCCATCGGCGGAGTCGGCACCTGGACGAGCGCGGTGTTGGTCAGACCCTCCTGCTCGTTGATCGCGTCCATGTAGACGGTGTGCTGCATGATGTTGGCGTCGATCTCGCCGTCGCTCACCGCGACGTTGACGATCACCCCATCCGTGAAGTCGCTGGACTCGATCGTGTACCCGTCGGCCTCGAGGATCGGCTGGATGCCCTCCTGGAACATCTCCAGGTAGGGGCCGGGGTTGAAGCCGATCGAGATCGTCTTCTTCTCGCCCTCGGTTTCGGCGCCGGCACCGGCGTCGGTGGGCGTCGTGCTCGCGCATCCGGCGACGAGTGCGGCGGTTCCCAGCGATGCTGCCAGGACGATGAGACGGACGGGACGGCGCATCACGGAGACCTCCGGAGAGACGGGCGGGTATGTCCCCGACGCTATCCGGGGCCTTCCCGGACGGCACATCGTGTTACGCAGCGTGACCGCGATGTGCCGCCGCAGCCTCGTCAGCCGGGCAGGCCCAGCGAAGGGGAGTAGGGCTGCAGCGCGATGAGCAGGCAGGCCGTCCAGTGGCACAGGAATGCCAGCACGGTGCAGACGTGGAAGATCTCGTGGAAGCCGAAATGCCCCGGCCAGGGGTTCGGCTTCTTCAGCGCGTAGACGATCGCGCCGCCGGTGTAGAGCAGCCCGCCGACGATCACGAGGATCATCATGGCGACATTCGCGCGCAGCAGGTCGGGCATGTACATCACGGCCGCCCAGCCCAGCAGCAGGTACAGGGCGACGTACAACCAGCGCGGTGCGTTGATCCAGAAGACGCGGAACAGGATGCCGAGCAGCGCGCCGCTCCACACGAGGACGAGCAGGAGCGTGCCCTTGTCCGGTTCGAGGGCGAGGGTCGCGATCGGCGTATACGTCCCGGCGATCAGCAGCAGGATGTTCGCATGATCGATGCGCTTGAGCACGATCTTGGTTCTCGGACCCCAGTTGAAGCGGTGATACAGCGCGGAGTTGCCGAACAGCAGCAGCGATGTGGCCATGAACACCGCAGCGGACCACTTCGCCGGTGCCCCCTGCGCGAGCACGATCAGCACGATCCCGGCGGCGATCGCGACCGGGAACGTGCCGGCGTGGATCCATCCCCGCCAGGTGGGTTTGATCTCGACGTCTGCGTCGACAGCGGCCGCCTCGAGCAGCGGCAGCTGGGGGACATCCGGGGTCTTGGCTGCGCGTCTGCTCACGTCTTCACTCTAGGCCGCGATCCATTCCGCGAGCAGCACATATCCTGAGCGATCGCACAGCGCTGAACGGGAGGGGGCACGGTAGCGTAGGCACGTGAATGCACGCGCGAGCGAAGGCCGGGGGCCGCTGTACCGGCTGTACGGCAGGCGATTGCGCAGGCAGCTCGAGGCGGCTCCGGTTCCGCATCATGTCGCGATGATGATCGACGGCAATCGTCGCTGGGCGAGGCAGCTCGGGCTCGGGTCGGCGGCGGAGGGGCATCGCGCCGGAGCGGCCAAGATGCGTGAGTTCCTGGGGTGGTGCGACGAGATCGGCATCCCTGTCGTCTCGCTGTACCTGCTCTCCAGCGACAATCTGCTCAAGCGCGACTCGAAGGAGATCGCCGATCTCATCGAGATCATCGCCGAACTGGCCGATGCGCTCTCGCGCGAGCCGAACTGGCGCGTCAAGCACGTCGGCCGCGCGGACATCCTGCCGGCCGAGCTCGCGCGGGTCCTCGCGGATGCCGAGGAGCGCACCAGGGATCACACCGGGCTGCACGTCAACCTCGCCGTCGGTTACGGCGGACGCAACGAGATCGTCGACGCGGTGCGCAGCATCATCGCGCAGCACAACGCCTCAGGCGGCACTCTTGAGGACCTCGCCTCCCAGCTCACCCCCGACATGATCGGCGAGCACCTCTACACGACGGGTCAGCCCGATCCGGACCTGGTGATCCGCACGAGCGGCGAGCAGCGGCTCAGCGACTTCCTGCTGTGGCAGAGCGCGCACAGCGAGTTCTACTTCGTCGAGGCGCTCGGCCCCGACCTGCGCGAGATCGATTTCCTCCGCGCGATCCGCGACTACGCGGGCCGCGACCGACGATTCGGCCGCTGACCGCACAGGTGGTGCCTGCTCATGGCAGGATGAGCCGGGTGAGCGCATTCGACGACTTCCTCGCCACCTTCGATGTGGAACCCGGCTACCTGAACTGGGCCGCGAACGGTCCGTTGTCGCCGTCGGTGCGAGCGGAGGTGTTCGCCGATGCGGATCTGCTCGGCAGCGGCAGGCCGTCCTCGCTGGCGCTCGTGGCTGATCGCATCATCCAGGCCAAGGAGACGGCCGCCGAACTTCTCGGTGCGGATGCATCCGAACTCACCGTGCAGCCATCGGCGACCTACGGACTGATGCACGCGTTCTACGGCCTCAGCGGTGCGGTCATCGCCTCGAGCGCCGAGTTCCCCAGCATCACCGTCACCCTGGAGCGTGCCGCGCAGGCCTCGCACGGCGAACTGTCGCCGCGCTGGATCGATCCGCAGGATGGGCACGTGACGCCGGCAGCGATCGTCGAAGCGCTGGATGCCGATGTCACGGCACTCGCCGTGAGCCACGTCGATTTCCGGACCGGGTTCCGTGCTGACCTCGCCGCGCTGCGAGAGGCCATCGGACCGGATCGGCTGCTCATCGTCGACGCCGTGCAGTCCTTCGGGGTCGTGGAGGACGACTACGCCCTCGCCGACGTGGTCGTCGGTCATGGCTACAAGTGGCTGCGCGCGGGGCGCGGAACCGGATTCGCACGATTCTCCACCGCCGCGCGCGAGCGGATCGCGCCCGTCCTGTCCGGCTTCGGCGGCGTGGGAGGACCACTTCCGGTCGATGATCTGCCGGCCGCAGCATCCGATGCCAGCGCTTACACCGTGAACGGCCCCGATCAGCTCGCCGCCGCGCGACTGGCCGTTGGATTGAGCGCTGTGCGCGACGCGGGTGTCGCGAGCATCGAAGCCGCGGTCGCCGACCATGTGGACGCGATCCTGGAGGTCGCCGATCGCCACGGCATCCCGGTGCGCAGCCCGAGGGAGCGCGCACGTCGCGCCGGCATCGTGACCCTGGCACCGGAGCATCCTGCGCCGCTGTCCGCCGCGCTCACGAACGCCGGTGTCGTCGCGACGACGCGCGGCGACGCCGTGCGCGTCGCGCCGCACGCGGGGACCACCGCCGACACGATCCGGATGCTGGACGACGCGATCGCCTCGGCGGGCAACGAGAAGTTCACGAGCGCGTAACGTGCGTTTCGCGTGTCGAGCGCGCCCGTTGCCATCTCCCGGTCGTACCTTCTAGGCATCGGGCACGGTGCCCGGTCGAGTCGGCCTTCAGGTACGCGACTCGTGGCCCTGGTCGACTCGAGGCATAGCCGGGAGACAGTCCCGGGTCGGGAGTGGGTCGTGACCACACGTACAGCGCAGCAGCAGTCCCGCAAGAGCACAGAGGCGCAGCCGGAAACGGATCTGCGGACCTATGTGCTCGACACCTCGGTCCTGCTGAGCGATCCGCAGGCGTTCTTCCGGTTCGCCGAGCATTCCGTCGTCCTTCCGGTGGTCGTGATCACCGAACTCGAAGGCAAGCGGCACGATCCGGAGATCGGATACTTCGCGCGGCAGGCGCTGCGCCACCTCGACGAGCTGCGCATCGAGCACGAGCGCCTGGACTTCCCTGTGCCGGTCGGCGAGGGCGGCACGCTCCGCGTCGAACTGAACAACACGAGCGGAGACGTGCTGCCCAGCGGCATCAGGCTCGGCGACAACGACAGCCGCATCCTCGCCGTCGCGATGCACCTGGCGCAGGACGGCCAGGACGTCACGATCGTCTCCAAGGATCTGCCCATGCGCGTCAAGGCCTCGTCGCTGGGGCTGCACGCCGAGGAGTACCTCGCCGAGCAGGCGGTCGATTCCGGCTGGACCGGGATCTCCTCGCTCGCGCTCTCCGGCGACGAGATGAGCGATCTGTACGAGAGCGAGGTCGGCACGAGCGCCGAGGCCGTCGGGCTGCCGGTGAACACGGGACTGATCATCCAGTCCGAGCGCGGTTCGGCCCTCGGGCGCGTCACGAGCGACGGCGAGTACAAGCTGATCCGCGGAGACCGTGAGATCTTCGGAATGCACGGCCGCTCGGCCGAGCAGCGCATCGCGATCGATCTGCTCCTGGACCCGGAGGTCGGCATCGTCTCGCTCGGCGGACGCGCAGGCACCGGCAAGTCGGCACTCGCGCTGTGCGCGGGGCTGGAAGCGGTGCTCGAGCGGCAGCAGCAGAAGAAGATCATCGTCTTCCGGCCGCTGTTCGCCGTCGGTGGGCAGGAGCTCGGGTATCTCCCCGGCGACCAGGGCGAGAAGATGGGCCCGTGGGGCCAGGCGGTGTTCGACACCCTGGGATCGGTGGTCTCGGGCAACGTGCTGGAGGAGGTCGTGGACCGCGGCATCCTCGAGGTGCTGCCGCTGACCCACATCCGCGGGCGCTCGCTGCACGATGCCTTCGTGATCGTCGACGAGGCGCAGTCGCTCGAACGCAACGTCCTGCTGACGGTGCTCAGCAGGATCGGGCAGAACTCCCGGGTCGTGCTCACGCACGACGTCGGACAGCGCGACAACCTGCGTGTCGGGCGTCACGACGGCATCGCGAGCGTCATCGAGACGTTGAAGGGGCACGACCTCTTCGGGCACGTGACGCTGATGCGCTCCGAGCGCTCCGCGATCGCGGCGCTGGTCACCGAGCTGCTGGAGGGCGGCGAGCTCAGCTGACCCGGAGTTCCGGGAAACGACGGATGCCGCGCCCCTGAGGTCGCGGCATCCGTTCTCTTCCGGGGTTCAGCCCGGGTGGGTCATGCTCAGCAGGTCGAGCTTCTCGTCCAGCTGCTGCTCGGTGAGCTCGCCGCGCTCGACGTAGCCGAGGTCGATCACGGCGTCGCGCACCGTGATGCCCTTGGCGACCGCGTGCTTGGCGATCTTGGCGGCGGCCTCGTACCCGATGAGCTTGTTCAGCGGGGTCACGATCGACGGGCTCATGCCGGCGAACGCGGCCGCGCGATCGACGTTCGCCTGCAGACCGTCGATGGTCTTGTCGGCAAGCACGCGCGACGCGTTCGCGAGCAGGCGGATCGACTCGAGCAGCGCGGTGCCCATGACCGGGATCGCGACGTTGAGCTCGAAGGAACCGGATGCTCCGGCCCAGGCGACCGTCGCGTCGTTGCCGATCACGCGGGCGCAGACCATCAGCACGGCCTCCGGGACGACGGGGTTGACCTTGCCGGGCATGATCGAGGACCCGGGCTGCAGGTCGGGGATGTGCAGTTCGCCGAGACCCGTGTTGGGGCCGGAGCCCATCCAGCGCAGATCGTTGTTGATCTTCGTCAGCGACACCGCGATCGTGCGGAGGGCTCCGGATGCCTCGACGAGGCCGTCGCGGTTCGCCTGCGCTTCGAAGTGGTCCTTGGCCTCGGTGATGGGCAGCTCGGTCTCGGCGGCGAGCAGTGCGATGACCTTCTGCGGGAAGCCGAGCGGAGTGTTGATGCCGGTGCCCGTCGCGGTGCCGCCCAGCGGAACTTCGGCGACGCGGGGGAGCGCCGACTGCACGCGCTCGATGCCCAGGCGCACCTGGCGGGCGTAGCCGCCGAACTCCTGTCCGAGGGTCACGGGCGTCGCGTCCATGAGGTGCGTGCGACCGGACTTCACGGCATCCTTCCACAGCTCCGCCTTCGCCTCGAGGGCGACGGCGAGGTGGTCCAGCGACGGGATGAGCGTGTCGATGAGCGCCTGCGTGACGGCGATGTGCACCGAGGTCGGGAACACGTCGTTCGACGACTGCGACGCGTTGACGTGGTCGTTCGGGTGCACAGGGGCGCCGAGGATGCCGGTGGCGAGAGTGGCGAGCACCTCGTTCATGTTCATGTTCGAGGACGTGCCGGATCCGGTCTGGTACGTGTCGACGGGGAACTCGCCGTCGTGTGCGCCTGCGGCGACCTGGTCGGCAGCCGCAGCGATCGCATCGGCGATCGCGCCGTCGAGGGTGCCGAGCTCCTTGTTCGCGAGCGCCGCCGCCTTCTTGATCCGGGCCAGGGCTGCGATCTGGGTGGATTCCAGACCCTTGCCCGAGATCGGGAAGTTCTCCACCGCGCGCTGCGTCTGCGCGCCGTAGAGCGCGTTCACGGGCACGCGAACCTCGCCCATCGTGTCGTGCTCGATGCGGTACTCGGTGTCGGTCACTTCGATCCCTCCAGGGTTGTGGGAGCGCCTGTGCTCCCGGTGTCGATCCCCACCGTGATGACGGGCACGGCCGTGCCCTCGGCGAGGCGGTAGTTGGCGCCGACGATGCCGAGTCGTCCCTCGGCGACGGCGTCGCTGATCAACTCGGACGACTGCAGCAGGTTCGCGACCGTGTTGCGCAGGTGCTCCCGTCCGACGAGCTCGGCATCGATGTCGGCGGGCGCTGAGCCGCCGTTCTCGGCGAGCACCTTGCGTGCAGCCGGGATGATCGGCGCGATGAGCTTCCAGATGTGCGGGGGGAGGGGAGCCGCGTCGATGGCCGTGCCGTCGATGGCCGCCTTGACGGCGCCGCAGGAGTCGTGCGCGAGCACCACGATCAGCGGGACGCGCAGGACCTCGACCGCATACTCGAGGCTTCCGACGATCGACTCGCCGATGACCTGACCGGCGTTGCGGACCACGAACAGGTCTCCGAGGCCGAGGTCGAAGATGATCTCGGCGGACAGACGCGAGTCCGAGCACCCGAACAGGGTCGCGATCGGACTCTGCCCTTCGGCGAGTTCATGGCGCTTCTCGACATCCTGATTCGGATGCCGCGGTTCACCGGCGACGAAGCGACGGTTCCCCTCTCGCATCTCGTGCCAGGCCTGGTTCGGAGTCAACACGGTCATTCGGCCTCCTCTACGGCGGTGATCTGAGAGTTCAGCGACTCGGCGAGTCCGGCGGTGGACTCTGCAGAGCGCGAACCGAACAGCAGGACGTAGTCATCGCCGGCCTGTGTGCCCAGCGCGTAGGTGACGTTCGCGGATCCGCGGTCGCCGATGTCGTACACGTCCCACTCGCGCCCGTCGATCGTGAGGGTCGAGGTGGGGGCGAAGCCGTCCAGCACCTGCGGCGCCCAGGACGCATCGGCGTCGAAGGCCTGCGCGATGCGGATGAAGCCGCGCTCCTCCTCATCGGCGGGGGCGATCGTGATGTTCCAGACGACCGTGGCACCGCCGTCGAGCTTCGCGACGTTCACGCGCCAGAAGTCGTCCAGGTCGGGCACGACGACCGGGCTCTGCATGGTCGATTCGACGTCGGCGGCGATCCTGTCGACGTCGATCTCCTCGGCGGCCGTCGGCTCGCCGCGCGGTACCGCGAACACGATGACCGCGACGACCGCGACGGTCAGGATCAGCGCCGCGATCAGGTGCCGGAACGTCTGGCTGGAACGGTAGGCCTGGCTGGAAGCCGACTTGCGGGCCGCCGTCTCGTCCGGAGTCTCCGGGCGCCCGAGCTCGGCGACGATGGGCGCTGCCGGCTTGCGGCTCACGACTCGTCCTCGTCGGATGCCGCGGTGCGCGCGGCATCCAGGCGGCGCTTCGCGCCCAGCAGCCATTCCTCGCAGCGCGCGGCGAGCGCCTCGCCGCGCTCCCATAGTGCGAGCGACTGCTCGAGCGTCGGCGCGCCCTGTTCGAGTTCTGCGACGACCCGTACGAGCTCGTCGCGAGCGGCCTCGAACGACAGCGATTCCACAGGGGTGTCGATGGGCGCAGTCACGCGTTCCATCCTACGTCGTCACCCGACACCCGCTGATTCAGGCGCCTTCCGCGATCTCGCCCTCGGAGCGCACGGCCACCGACCCGCGGTCGACGGTCAGCGTCAGCGGCGTCCCGGAGGGAGCATCCGCCGCGTCACGCAGGATCACACCGCCGTCGAGATGCGCGATCGCATATCCGCGTGCGAGGGTCGCTGCGGGCGACAGAGCACGCAGGGAGGCGCGCAGTTCGGACGTGCGCCGCCCGGCGTCGTCGATGCGGCGCGTGACGATGTCGCGGCCGCGAGCCGCGAGCAGCAGCACCTCCTGGGCTCGCGCGTCGATGATGTGGTCGGGGGAGCGCAGCACGGGGCGCGAGCGCAGCTGATCCAGTTGCACGATGTCGTGCGAGACCCGCTGGGTCAGCCGGCTCGTGGCCCGCGAACGCAGTTGCGCGATGAGCGCTCGCTGTTCGCCGACATCGGGGACGACGCGCTTCGCGGCGTCTGTCGGGGTGGATGCCCGCAGATCGGAGACGTCGTCGAGCAGGGGATGGTCGTTCTCGTGGCCGATCGCCGAGACGATCGGAGTGGATGCCGCGGCCACGGCACGGACCAGCCGCTCATCGCTGAAACCGAGGAGCGTCTGCGGGTCGCCGCCGCCGCGGGCGATGATGATCACGTCGACATCGGGGTCGGCATCCAGCTTCGCCAGCGCGGCGAGCGTGTCGGGCACGCACCGGTCGCCCTGCACTGCGGCGTACTCGGTGCGGAACCGGACGGCGGGCCAACGCAGCTCGGCGTTGCGATGCACGTCCTTCTCTGCATCGGAGCGCTCACCGGTGATCAGGCCGATGACGTGCGGCAGGAACGGCAGTGGAGTCTTTCGGGAGGCGTCGAACAGGCCCTCCTGGCGCAGCTGCATCCGCAGCTTCTCCAGTCGCTCGAGCTGATCGCCGAGTCCGACGTGCTTCATCGCCGACACCGTGAAGCTGAAGTCGCCCGCCTTGACGAAGTAGTCGGCCTTCACCGCGGCGACGACGTGGTCGCCGATGCCGAGGTCGTCGGGGATGCGGGCGCGCACGCTCGACCAGATGCGCAGCGAGATCTGGGCATCCGAGCGGGTGTCCTTGAGGCGCGCGAAGACGTTGCCCGCCCTGACGTTCCAGGAGGTGATCTCGCCCTCGACCCAGACCGTGTTCCATCGGGCGACGAAGTCGCGGATCGTGATGTTCAGGCGCGCGACCGAGGTCGGGGCGTCCGCGGTGGAGTCCTTCGGCGCGACCGCGTCGGCCGGGGGTGCCTCGCCGGGCACCGAATCGGCCTCGAAGACGGTCATCCTGCTCCTTCTGCCGGTGGCTCGCTCACCCAGCCTCGTCCCATCCGTCGGCCGTAGAATCGAGGGGTGAGCCAGACAGCCGTGCACCTATCCATGCCGCGTATTCCGCGATCGCGGCGCGCCGCGCTCCAGGATAACCCGGTCGACGGACACAAGCGGGTGCTCCTCGCGGCACCGCGCGGCTACTGCGCCGGCGTCGACCGAGCCGTGGTCGCCGTCGAGAAGGCCCTCGAGCGCTACGGTGCGCCGGTGTACGTGCGCAAGCAGATCGTGCACAACATCCACGTCGTGACCGAGCTCGAGGAGAAGGGTGCGATCTTCGTCGAAGAGGTCGACGAGGTCCCCGAGGGCGCGCACGTCGTGTTCAGCGCGCACGGTGTGTCTCCGGCCGTCGTGAACGCGGCATCCGATCGCGGTCTGCATGCGATCGACGCGACCTGTCCTCTGGTCACCAAGGTGCACCGGGAGGCCGTGCGCTTCGCCAAGAACGACTTCGAGATCCTGCTCATCGGCCACGACGGACACGAAGAGGTCGAGGGGACCGCCGGTGAGGCACCGGAGCACGTGACCGTGGTGAACTCCCCGGAGGAGGCGGACACCGTCGTGGTGCGCGATCCGTCCAAGGTCGTCTGGCTGTCGCAGACCACGCTGTCGGTGGACGAGACGATGGAGACCGTCAACCGGCTCCGCACACGCTTCCCCGAGCTGCAGAACCCCCCGTCCGACGACATCTGCTACGCGACGCAGAACCGTCAGGTCGCGATCAAGAAGGTCGCGGCCGACGCGGATCTGGTCATCGTCGTCGGCTCGGCGAACTCGTCCAACAGTGTCCGGCTCGTCGAGGTCGCGCTCGAGTACGGCGCCAAGGCCGCGTACCGCGTCGACTACGCCGATGAGGTCAAGCAGGAATGGCTCGACGGCGTCGCGACGGTCGGCGTCACCAGCGGAGCCTCGGTTCCGGAGGTGCTCGTCGAGGAGGTGCTCGAGGCGCTGAGCGGCGCCGGCTACGCCGACGTCCAGGAAGTGCGCACCGCAGAAGAGGACCTCATGTTCTCGCTTCCCAAGGAACTCCGCCAGGATGCCGCGGGCCAGCGCGATGCGCGCGCGCTCGGCGGACGCACCTCGGAGACCACCGCCTAGTCGTCACCTGTTCGGGGTGGTGGGGCGCAGCCTCGCCGGACTCGGTCCTACGATGGATGTGCAGCGGCCGATCTGATGGCGCCGTTGCAGGTGCCGGAGCGTCCCCAGCGCTCGGTGCTTCGGCGAGAGCGTCCCCAGCGCTCACGTCAGCGGCCCCGGGGTGTCCCCACACACCGGGGCCGTCGCCGTTTCCCGGCGTGATCCTGGGAGGCTCGCAGAGAGCGACTGGCTAGCATGGCGGGATGAGCGACCAGATGACACCGGCCCAACGGCCTCAGTACGGCGAGTATGCGACGCCGGAAGAGCAGCGTCGTCTGGCCGGGCTGCCGCCCGTGGACGCAGCCCCCGTCATGGAGGAGCAGATCGCTCCGGTGACGCCGCCGGTACCGGCGCCCGTTCCGAACGCTCGCCGGGGCAATGTCGACCGCATCGTGACGATCGCCCTGCTCGCGTACGGACTGGTCAACGTCGTGATGACGGCCATCTCGTACCTCGATCTGCCGACGGTGCTGCAGCAGAGCATGCAGATCCTCGGCATCGAGGGCGACTTCAGCAACTTCGCCCAGGGTCGGCTCTGGGGCGGGATCGCGGCCGTCGTCCTGGTGATCGGCTACGCGCTCACCGTGCTCGTCGCCTTCCGCCGTCTTCGCGCGGCCAAGCGCTCTTGGTGGGTCCCCGTCGTCGGAGCGGCCGTGACGATGGTCGGGGTCACGATCTGCGTCATGATCCCGATGCTCGGCGACCCGGCCTTCGTCCAGTACCTGCAGTCCGGCGGCGTCTGACTTCTCGAGGCGATCAGGAGCGCGATCTGATGTGAGCGTCCGGACCCGGGAAAAGGACTCCTTCGTGCCCGTCGTCCCACCGCACCAGGTACGGAGGCGCCCCGTCGTCTCCGTGGACCTCGACGATGGTGCCTTCTCGTCTCGGCGTCGTATCGGTGCGTCCTTCGACGATCAGGTGATCTCCGGGCTGTGCATGCATCATCCCCACCTCGTTCCGCTGCCGGCCATGCGCTGCCGCTGATTCCACGATCCTCCGCATGGGCGGTTGTCCGCAAGCGGGTCACGGGTACTGTCGAAGACGTGCTCCAGAACAGTTTCGGTGTCCAGGTCTCATACGCCTCCGTCGATCGCGGTGACGGATCGGATCCGCGCCCGTCGGCGCGGGACGTGCTGTCCGCCCTGCGGGTGCTCGCTGGCGTGCGCGATGCCACGGCGGCGTGGGGCGACCGCACCGAAGCCGTGCTGGTGATCCCGTTGACGGATGGCGGCACGCTGCTGACGCTCACCGACGAGGACGCGATCGCGACGACGCTGACCGTCGACGCGCTGCGCGAGGCGTTCGTGGATGCCGGGCTGAACCTCTGGATCGACGCCGGCACACCGTCGCCGAGCGGGGTCGAGGGCTTCGAGGAGTTCGAGGCAGAGTTCGATGAGAGCGACGGCATCGGCGACGACGAGGATGCCGAAGAATTCGGCGATCTCCTGCCTGAACTGTTCGAGCCCACGCCCGTCCGCGTGGCGGCGTTCTCGCACCGCGGCCCCGCCGTCGCGCGCATCCTCGCCGAAGCGAATCGGACCGCGGTCGAGCATGCCGAATCCGGGGTGTGGTCGCTGCAGCGGTTCCGGAGCTCCGAGCCGACCTCCGGATGGGTGTCGGCGAAGGCCGAGCTGCCGGTGATCGAAGTCAACCGCACGGACGACGGCGACGGCTGGATCGAGGTCACCGCCGCATCCGGCACCGTGCCGTTCTGGCCGGATGCCGAACGCGACACGCAGCCCGTCCTTGATCTGGACACCATCTCCGTTGCGGAGACTGCGGAGGTGTATCGGCGTCTGCTGGCCGAGGGCGATGGCAGCAGGGACGAACTGGTCGAGATCGCTGCGAGCACGCATCTGGACGTCGAGGGGGCGCATCGTGCCCTCGTCGCGGAGGCACTCGGAGGCATTGTGGGCTCCGATGAACGCCGCGGCGCCTTCCTTGCCGCCTTCGGGATCCCTGCGGATCTCATCGCGCGGGCCTTCGACGACGCCGAGCAGACCGGCCGGCGGTTCGAGCCGGTCGGCTGGGCTGCGGCGGTATGGAACACCCTGATCGCCGGAGTCGGCGAACTGGCCCCGCTGACGCGGCGGGACACCTTCTGGCAGCGTCTGACGGGTGCGATCCGACGCAGGCCGGTGCTCGGCCTCGCGATCGCGGCGGGCGAGCTGTCCGCAGGGCTGTGGGCGGCGAGTCGGCTGCGCGGCCTCGGCAGGGGCCTGGGCGTCCTCGCCGTCATCGACGCGATCGGCGGCATCGCGGTCTGGGTGGCGCGACTGCGCCGTCGCTGACGCGCGACGACGCCCGGCGCGCGAGGCGCCGAGCGTCGTCGCGCTGGTCTCAGCGGGCGTTGCCGTTGTTGAAGTGGTAGTCGCCGTTGCCGTGGTCGCCGTTCGCTCCGGGGCCGCGGCCGTCGGTGCCCGGCTCGACGTGGTTCGTCCTGGTGTGCACGATGTCGTAGTACACGCTCGTGTCGGCGGCGTTCGGGAACACCCGGTACGTGAAGACGTTCTTGGTCAGCTCGGTGATCGGGACGACGCGCTGGAACAGCACGTTGCCATCGGCATCCTTCGCATTGATCCAGCGCTCGGAGCCGTCTGGCGTGACGGTCCAGTCGCCCTGAAGCTTGGGGCTGTCGTCGAGGTTGTACATCGTGTACGTGCCGTCGGCGTCGAAGTACGCCCAGCCGACGAAGTTCGACACCGCAGCGTCGTCGAGGGCGATGCGGTTGCCGTTCTGGTCGAACGCGCTCGTCGTCTTCCACGGCGTCGAGGCGAGGACGTCCGACGGTGTCTGCGCGATCCGTACGGAAGCGACGGATGCCGAGGTCGACGGGGCGGCGGCGGCAGCGGTCGCCGGGACGACGGCCAGCGCGGCGAGCACGATCGTCGAGGCGGCGATGGCGGAACGGCGGGTGAAGGAAGTGGTGATGTTCATGTCTTCAACGCTACGAATCCCGCCCAGGGCGGCACATCATCCGATCGGCTATCGCTGAGCATCCGAGCGGAGGACGGGTTCGAAACGCAGGATGCCCCGGCCGACCGGCCGGGGCATCCGTGATTCTGCAGGAGTCGTCAGCTCTTGGACTGGCCGTAGCTGCCGAGCTGACGGGTCGACTCGACGACGCGAGCGGCCATCGCGGACTCCGCGATCTTGCCCCAGGCGCGCGGGTCGTACTGCTTCTTGTTGCCGACCTCGCCGTCCACCTTCAGCACGCCGTCGTAGTTCTTGAACATGTAGTCAGCGATCGCGCGGGTGTACGCGTACTGCGTGTCGGTGTCGATGTTCATCTTGATGACGCCGTTCGCGACCGCGAGGGCGATCTCCTCGTCGGTCGAGCCGGAGCCGCCGTGGAACACGAGGTCGAGCGGCTTGGCGCCCGTGCTGTACTTCGCGGCGACCTGCGCCTGGATCTCGCCGAGGAGCTCGGGGCGCAGCTTGACGCCGCCGGGCTTGTAGACGCCGTGGACGTTGCCGAAGGTGAGGGCGGCGATGTAGCGCCCCTGCTCGCCGAGGCCGAGGGCCTGCACGGCCTGGTCGACGTCCGCGAAGGTCGTGTAGAGCGCGTCGTTCGATCCCTCGTGCTGGACGCCGTCCTCTTCGCCGCCGACGACACCGATCTCGACCTCGAGGATCGCGTTGATGTTCTTCATGCGGGGGAGCAGGTCCTTGGCGATCTCGATGTTCTCCGCCAGGGGAACAGCCGAGCCGTCCCACATGTGGGACTGGAAGATCGGGTTGCGCCCGGCCCTGACCTCTTCCTCGGATGCCGAGATGAGCGGCTCGACGAAGCCGGCGAGGGCATCCTTCGGGCAGTGGTCTGTGTGCAGTGCGACGGTGACGGGATAGTTCTTCGCGACCTCGGTCGCGAAGCGGGCGAAGGCGAGGGCGCCGGTCGCTCGGGCCTTCACGGTGTGACCGGCGAAGTAGTCGGCGCCGCCCGTGGTGACCTGGATGATGCCGTCGGAGCCGGCCTCGGTCAGGCCCTGGAGGACGGAGTTGATGGTCTGCGAGCTCGAGACGTTGAAGGCCGGGTACGCGAAGCCACCGGCCTTTGCGCGGTCGAGCATTTCTGCGTACTGATCCGGAGTGGCGACGGGCATGAGAAACTCCTGCGATAGATGAAGCCGGGACAGCAGTCACTCTATCGCCGGACGCTCCCGATGCCGTGGCCGTGTCGGCGTCGTCGACGAGTGCTCTTCGCTCTTGTTAAGAATCGTGATTCCTTTGGCTATATTGATGTGAAACTCCTGTCTTTTCGGTCGATCGGCTGGTTAGGCTGACCGCATGGTGAGTCTGACGGCCGATCTGAGCCCCTTGCGTCCTGACCGCAACCTCGCGCTGGAGCTGGTGCGCGCGACCGAGGCTGCGGCGATCCGCGCGGTGCCGTTCATCGGTCGAGGCGCCAAGGAGGCTGCCGACGGCGCAGCGGTCGACGCCATGCGCGCGTTCCTGGGGACCGTCGACTTCAAGGGCCGGGTCGTGATCGGCGAGGGCGAGAAGGACAACGCGCCGATGCTGTTCAACGGCGAGGTCGTCGGCACCGGTCGCGGCCCCGAATGCGACATCGCGGTCGACCCGATCGACGGCACGTCGCTCACTGCCGCCGGCCGTCAGAACGCGCTGTCGGTGATCGCCGTATCGGACGGCGGGACCATGCTGGACGCGTCGAGCGTCTTCTACATGGACAAGCTCGTGACAGGACCCGCGGGAGTGGGGATCGTGGACATCCGCCTGCCGATCGGCGAGAACATCCGTCTGCTGTCCAAGGCGTTGGGCAAGCCGGTCGACGAGATCGTCGTCTCAGTGCTGAACCGTCCCCGGCACGAGCAGCTGATCCAGGAGATCAGGGAAGCCGGTGCCGGCACGCGCCTCATGAGCGACGGCGACGTCGCCGGCGGCATCAATGCGGCGCGCCACGGCGCACGGACGGATATGTGCGTCGGCGTCGGCGGGAGTCCGGAGGGCATCGTGACCGCGTGCGCCATCAAGGCGCTGGGCGGACACATCCAGGGGCGGCTCTGGCCTCGGGACGACGAGGAGCGTCAGCGCGGAATCGATGCAGGCCTCGACATGGACAAGATCCACGAGGCGGACGATCTGGTGCAGGGCAACAACACGATCTTCGTCGCGACAGGCGTCACCGACGGCCAGCTGGTCGCGGGCGTGCGCCGTGAGGGCGGCTACGTCTACACGGAGTCGGTCGTCCTGCGCGGAGCATCAGGCACGCTGCGCCGAATCGCCAGCGAGCACCTCGTCTCGAAGTGGCTGTGAGCGCGGCGATCAGCGCCGGCTGAAGCCATCGTTATCGACCCGGTACGGCGTTCGTCGCTCGTCGCGTCCGGGTTTCCCAGCGGAGCCTGGCAGAATAGGCGCGGATCTGCTGTCGTGCCTCCGAGGCGCGACCGGAGGAGGACGAGCGATGAGCACGCAGCATACGGGCAGCGAGAAGACGACGCCGAAGGTGGTCACGACCGCCACCGGCCGCATCCTCCGAGTGAACCCGGATGGCACGCTCGGCTCGAGCTCGCAGGAGGGCCCCGCATCGGCGCAGACCGCCGCGGCGGCGCGCACGGGCATCGCTCAGGATCCGGCACGTCGTGCCGATGTGCTCTTCCGTGTTCGGCGCGAAGCGGGCCACGAACTCAGCGTCTGGTGGATGGTCGGCGCCTTCGTCGTCACGTCCGGCCTCGTGATCGCTCTGCTCAGCTGGGTGCCGGGCGGCGCGTGAGCCGCACGCGCTGAGCGACCCGGCGTCCGCCGATCGACTCAGTGCTCGGCTGCGGGCGTTGCGTCCGTGGCCGTTTCCGCGTCGGCGAACCGGGCGCGCACGTCGCCGACATCCGCCTGCAGCAACGCCGGACTCGGAGACGCGAGCGCCTCTTCGTCGCGTGCGACGCCCTCGATCAGTTCCGGGGCCGTGAAACGGCGGCCGGTGGCGACGACGGTGGGCGGGGTGGTGTCGAGCGCCCCCGCGTCGATCCCCGGGAACTGTCGGGCCGTCACCAGCACGCGACTCTCCAGGGATCCGGCGAAGCGGTTGTAACTGTCGACGGTGCGTTCGAGTGCTCGACGCAGATCGTCGGCGTGACCGGCGAGCGTCCCGAGGCGCTCGTAGAGCTGGGTGCCGAGGGCGAGGAGAGTCCTGGCCTCGGTCGAGACCTCCTGCTGCGTCCAGGTGTAGGCGACCGTCTTCAGCACCGCCCACAGGTTCACCGGGGATGCCAGCGCGACCCGCTTGCCGAACGCGTAGTCGAGCAGAGTCGGATCCTCGTCGATCGCGGCGGCGAGCAACGACTCGTTCGGGAGGAAGCAGATGACGAACTCGGGACTCGAGTCGAGTCCTGACCAGTACGCCTTCTTGGCCAACGCGTCGATGTGCGCGCGCACGGCCTTGACGTGCTTCTGCATGAGTGCGCGGCGCGCAATCTCGTCGTTCTTGCCGGCACCGAGGGCACCGGCTTCGAGATAGGCGTCGAGCGGAACCTTCGCGTCGACGGCGATCGATGCGCCGCCGGCGAGGCGGATCACCATGTCCGGGCGGCCCTGGCCGCGGTCGGAGAAGATGGTGGACTGCAGGTCGAAGTCGACGTGCCGTGTGAGGCCGGCAGCCTCGACGACCCGACGCAGTTGCGTCTCGCCCCAGACTCCTCTCGTGGCCGTCGAGCGCAGCGCACCGGCGAGCGACTCGGTCGTCGCGCGCAGCGCCTCATCCGACTCCTGCGCACGCCGCAGCTGCTCGGTGAGGGAGCCGAACTGCGCGTGCCGCTCCTGCTCCAGTGAGGAGACCTTGTGCTGCATCTGCTGCAGGCTCTCGCGCACCGGGGCGAGCGCGGTCAGCACGGCGTTCTGCTGCTGGACGCGCGCCGTCTCGGCGGTCTGCTGCGCTCGAGCGTGCTCGACGGCATCCCGATACAGGTCGTACTGCCGGTCGCGGTCATCTCGCGCAGCCGCGAGCTCGGCCTCGGCGCGCGCCAGCGCTGCGGCGCTGCGGGAGGCGCGCGCGAACCACCCGGTCGCTGCTCCGGCGGCCAGAGCGACGATGACGAGAAGAACGATCAGCAGAGCATCCATGACTTCAGTGTGCGCCCGGCCTCCGACATCGGCCGGCGTGCGCGCCGCGGTCAGCCGGTTCAGGCGACGGCGCGCTCCGGTGCGGCGACCTGCGGCGCCGTGACGCGCAGGCTCAGCGTCTCGGCGAGGGCGTCGACGTCCGCCGCGCCATGTCGGCGGGCGGCATCGATGACGATCTGCGCGCAGGCGCGCGCATCCGCCAGCGCGTCGTGATGCGAGAACTCGGAGAAACCGGCGGCGGCTGCCGCCTTGGGCAGGCGATACGAATCCAGTCGATACGTCTTGCGGGCGACCTGCAGACTGCACAGCGACCGGTACGGCGGGCATTCCAGTCCGGTCGCCGCTGATGCCCGGCGCAGCACGTTCAGATCGAACCCGGCGTTGTGCGCGACCAGCACGTCCGCCCCGGCGAAATCGCACAGCCGGTCGAACTGCTCTGGCCAGGTCGCGGCATCCTCGACGTCCTCGGGCCGGATGCCGTGGATGCGGACGTTCCATTCCTGGAAATCGTCGTGCCCGGCCGGCGGACGGATCAGCCATCCCGTCATCGCGACGACCTCGCCGCCGCGCACGCGCACGAGCCCGACGGAGCACGCGGAGGCGGGGCTGGAGTTCGCGGTCTCGAAGTCGATCGCAGTGAAATCCAGTGGCACGACTTCACTGTCTCCCGGCATCCGGACACGACGTCGCAGGCTCGCCGTAGGCTGACCACATGAGCGACGCACGCGCGACTTCCTTCGGCTCGCAGGCCGGTGCCTACGAGCTCGCACGCCCCGACTATCCGTTCGAGGCGGTCGCATGGCTGCTCGAGCAGCTCCCGCACGGGGCTCGCCGGATCGCCGATGTCGGCGCAGGCACGGGCAAGCTCACACGCGTCCTGGTGAAGGCCCCGGATGCCGAGGTCGTGGCCGTCGATCCGGATGCCGAGATGCTCGCAATTCTCCGGCAGAACGTGCCCGGGGTCCCGACCTTCATCGGCACGGCCGAGCGGCTGCCGCTGCCGGATGCGAGTCTGGATGCCGTGGTCTTCGCCCAGGCCTGGCATTGGGTCGAACCGATCGCCGGCTCAGCAGAGGTGGGACGCGTCGTGCGCTCCGGGGGCGTGCTGGGGTTGATCTGGAACATCCGCGACGAACGGACCGATTGGGTGCGCCGACTGACCGCCATCATGCACGGCAGCGCGGCGGAGCAGATGCTCGCCGACGCCGGTCCGCAGGTCGCGTCGCCGTTCGGTCCGCTCACGTCGCAGGAATGGGAGTGGACGCGTCCGATGACGCGTGCGCAGCTGCATGATCTGGCGACTTCACGCAGTTACGTGATCACGGCACCGGATGATGAGAAGAAGCGCATCCGCCGTGAGATGGACGACCTGTTCGACGAGCTCGGTGCCCACGGCGATGACGTGATCGATCTTCCCTACGTGACCCG
Organism: Microbacterium sp. M; assembly: GCF_045181065.1. Lineage (GTDB taxonomy): Bacteria > Actinomycetota > Actinomycetes > Actinomycetales > Microbacteriaceae > Microbacterium. The sequence goes on from NZ_CP173721.1 coordinate 1,175,654, forward strand.
CGCCTTTCGGGCGGTACGCGAATGAACGACCGGATCGATGCCGTCTTCTTCGATCTGGACGGAACGCTCGTCCACGACGGGGCGGGGGATGCCGTGCGTCAGACCGCTCATGAGCTTGCGCGACGGCACGGGCTCGATGCGGACGCGATCCTCGCGGCGAACGCCGAGGTGTGGAGCGGATGCTGGGCCGAACAGGGCGAACGCTGGATGCGTGGTGAGCTTCCGAGTGACGCGCTGCCGCGTGAGATCTGGCGGCTGACACTGGCAGATCTCGGCCGGGACGACGAGGCGCTCCTGGATGAGGCCGCGCAACTGCACGTCCGGGCCGAGCGGGGCACCTTCACGCTGTTCGCCGAGACGCTCGCGGTGCTGGAGGAGCTTCGTTCCGACGGCATCCCGTTGGGGGTCATCACGAACGGACCGGCCGAGTTCCAGCGCGCGAAGCTCGTGACGGTCGGGATCGACGGCCTGTTCGACGTCGTGGTGGCCTCGGGGGACATCGGGGTGCTGAAGCCGGCCAGTGAGATCTTCGTGCGTGCGCTCGACGGACTCGGAGTCGCAGCGGGGCGCGCGATCCACGTGGGCGACAACTTCGCGGCCGATGTCGTCGGCGCTGCGGATGCCGGGATGACAGCGGTCTGGATCAATCGCGACGCGGTGGTCGCGCCTCGATCGGACGTCGCCCATCGCGACATCCGTTCGCTGCGGGACGTGCTGGTCGAGCCCGCGCAGAAGACCGGCATCCTGCGCGGGTAGACTCGTACCCCGTGGCTCTCACTATCGGCATCGTCGGCCTGCCCAACGTCGGCAAGTCCACCCTGTTCAACGCACTCACCAAGAACGACGTGCTCGCGGCGAACTACCCGTTCGCGACGATCGAGCCGAATGTGGGCGTGGTGAGCCTGCCGGACGCACGCCTCGGCACGCTCGCTGAGATCTTCGGCAGCGAGCGCATCCTTCCGGCGACGGTGTCGTTCGTCGACATCGCGGGCATCGTGCGCGGCGCGAGCGAGGGGGAGGGGCTGGGCAACCAGTTCCTCGCCAACATCCGCGAAGCCGACGCGATCGCGCAGGTCGTGCGCGGATTCGCCGATGACGACGTGGTTCACGTCGACGGCGCGGTGAACCCGGCATCCGACATGGAGACGATCAACGCAGAGCTCATGCTCGCCGACCTGCAGACGCTCGAGAAGGCGATCAGCCGGTACGAGAAGGAGGTGCGCGGGCGCAAACTCGACCCCTCGGTGCTGGAGGCCGCGAACGCGGCGAAGGACGCGCTCGAGCGCGGCATCCTGCTGTCGACGAGCGGGATCGACCTCGCACCGATCCGCGAGCTCGGCCTGCTGACATCGAAGCCGGTCATCTTCGTCTTCAACGTCGACGAGTCGGTGCTGACGGACGATTCCCGCAAGGCCGAGCTGGCGGCTCTCGTCGCGCCGGCGAAGGCGGTCTTCCTCGACGCAAAGATCGAGTCCGAGCTGATCGACCTGGACCCTGAGGATGCCGCGGAGCTGCTCGCCTCCACCGGACAGGAGGAGTCCGGACTCGACCAGCTGGCGCGCATCGGCTTCGACACGCTGGGCCTGCAGACCTACCTCACCGCGGGTCCCAAGGAGGCGCGCGCCTGGACGATCCACAAGGGTGACAAGGCTCCGCAGGCCGCGGGTGTCATCCACACCGACTTCGAGAAGGGCTTCATCAAGGCCGAGGTCATCTCGTTCGACGACATCGTGGCGACGGGGTCCGTCGTCGAAGCCCGTGCCAAGGGCAAAGCACGCCTGGAGGGCAAGGACTACGTCATGCAGGACGGCGACGTCGTGGAGTTCCGCTTCAACAACTGACGTACGCGTCGAGCGGACATGCCGTCGGCATGTCGGACGCCCCGGCTACGGTCGGCGTATGACGATTCATCTTGAGGGCATTACCGTTCTCGCCGATGATGTGACGACTCTCGCTGATTTCTACGAGCTCGCACTCGGCTGGGAAGTGGAGGTTCGCGAAGAAGCGTACGTCGCGTTCGGGGGCCAGGGGGTGCGCGTCGCGATCTTCTCTCGTCGATTGATGAGCGGGAACACCGACGGCCATCCGGCTTATGCCGTGCCGTTCACTGGCCAGGCATTCGAACTGAACCTTCAGTGTGAGAGCGCGGACGAGGTGGAGCGGTGTTACGATCGGCTGGTCGCTGCGGGCGCGACGCCAACGGGGCGACCGGCGTTGCGGGCATGGGGCCAGTTCGCCGGCTTCTTCGCGGATCCCGAGGGGAACATTCACTCTCTGTTTGCGAACGTGCAGTGAGTGTCGACATTTCTGCGCACGCGCTGTCGTCCGACGCACGGAGCTCGTCGACCACACCGCTGACGCTGGTGCAACCCGGTGGAGTTCCGTCTCAACACTGAACCTCTGACTTTGCTCGACACGATCTCAGAGCGAGATTGCTCGTCACTGCGACTGTCAGAAGGCCGGACGTGGCTGCAGCGTGTGAAGGGCCGTGGTCAGAACTTGCGCGTCGCGACGTCCGGTCGGTGTGAGGCTGCCAGCAGCCTGTCGAGCTCGTCGGCGGTCAAGGGGTGACCACGGTCTGCCAGGTAGTCGTCGCCGAACCCGTCTGGACCTTCTGCGTAGATCGCGGTGTATGCGCCGGATTCAGGCTCGGCTCGCCAGGACTTGTCGAGCGTTCCTGCGTCGATCGGATCGAAGCCGAGCGCTCGCACCAGTTCGCTGACTTCGCCGTTGGCCTGGGCATCGTTTCCGAACACGGGCAGTGCCGTCCGCGGCTCTGAGTTCGCGAGCAGGGGGATGTGGTGCGCGACGATGTTGTTGAATACCTTGACAAGTCGTGTGCCTGGCAGCAGCGCCTGCTCGAGTTCGGCAGTGGTCGTCTCTCGTGCGTCGAGGGTCCGGATGCGTCCGTCGCGGTGGGGATAGTAGTTGCCCGTGGACAGGATCATCTTGCCGTGCAGAACGGCATGCGGGAGCCGCTCGTAGGCGGCGAGCGGAATGGCGATGACGACGAGGTCACTGAACGCGGCGGCCTCTTGCATTGTGCCGGCGTGAGCGTTCGCGCCCAAGCCTGCCACGAGATCGGTGAGGGTCGCGGGGCCGCGGGAGTTGGCGATCGTCACCTGGATGCCTGCATCGACCGCGAGGCGCGCGAGGGCTTCGCCGATGGCTCCGCTGCCGATGATTCCGATCTGGTTCATTGCATGTCCTTGCGACCGCCCCGCGGCGGATTGTCGTGTTCTTGTGGGGTCGTTTCGGCGCCGACGGCATCCAGTACCAGGGGCAGCAGGCCGGGGAAGCGACGAGCGAGTGCGTCTGTGCGGAGCCAGTTGCGGTGACGCGTCCCGTCGACCTCCTGACTGATGAGTCCGGACTCGCGCAAGATCCTCCAATGCCGCGTGAGCGCAGACTTCGACACGCCGAAGTCGGAGCTGCTGCATGCGCCACCCGGATGGGACGCGATGTGCGAGACGATTGCCCGTCTCACCGGGTCGGACAGTGCGGACATCACGGCGAACAGATCGATCTCGTCCTCCGTTGGGACCAACAGGGGGCGAGCGAGTCGGCTTGCCATCCATGACTCCTCGAGTTCTTGTGTATGTACGCGTACTGACGTACATCGTATCCCATGTTCATTCGACTGCGTACATGAGCCGCTGTCCTGGGCCGCGTCGCTGCGCCATGACGGAGCCGCACCCCGCACTCGGCCACCGATACGATCGGATCATGACCGGGCCCGTCGCATTCTCGTCCGGAAGCACCATCGCTATGAAGCTGCGCGCACTCGTACGGGCATGGATCACCGTCTCGATCCTCACCGCAGGGGCTGTCGGCCTCGCAGGCTGTTCGCAGCCCGCACCAGAACCCGCGACCTCTCCGGACGCCTCGGCCGCGGAATCCTCGGAACCGCCCAAGGGGCGGGCCGACGGGACCAGCGGAAGGGCCGAGAAGCTCGACGCGATGACCGACATGGAGGTCGTTGCGTGCGTCAAGCGCGCCGGAGACTCCGAGATGCTCGATGAGTACATGTCCTTGATCGACGAGCACGGTCAGTTGGACGATCTCGATTCCGGGACCCTCGCCCGGATCGTGGAAGAAGCCGGCTTCCGCGCGCATGTGTACGACATTCTGGGCGCGGACATCGACGCCTGTTGATCGCCCGCCTGGTTCTGACGCTGCCGGTTCCGAAGTCGGCCGTCGCGGGCCCCTAGACTTCCGATGTGAATGAAGCGCCCACGGCGACCCGCAGCACAGTGCGCATGCTCCTGATCACCGTGGCCGCTGTCGTCGTGGTCGTGCCCGTCGCGCTGGCCGCGTGGATCGGACTCATCTTCCTCGCCGACCGGCTCGAGATGGATCTGACCGCGAACGAGGTGTTCGCCTGGCTCATCGCGGCCGTCGTCGCGTTCGTACTCTGGCCCATCACCCTTCGCGCAACTCGCCGGCTCTTCTGGCGGCAACGCCACCGCAGAATCGGGGACCCAGACCCGGCTGAGGACGCCCCGGGGCCCCCGGTGCCGAAGATCCGCGTCACGCCCGGAGATCGTCTGGGGCGCATCACTGTCGTCATCGTCGGTGGGCTCGCGCTGCTGCTCATCAGTGGATCGCAGGAGATCACCGCGCTTCTCACCGTCGGCATCGGGGCGGCGAGCAGCGGATCGCGGTCCGCATGGCTGCTGCTGCAGCTGGCGGTCTTCCTGCTCCTCCTCGCGCTGTTCTTCCCCGTGCTGTGGCTGACCGACCGCACGCTCAGGAGCGTTCCGCCGGCCGATCCCCGCCGGCAGGCTCTCGAGGTCCGCCAGGACTGGTATCTCGCTGCTGTGACGGCCTGGGTGGCGTGCCTGGTGCTCGGGTACGTCTTCGCCTATCTCGTGCTCACTCGGCTCTGAGCATGGTCGCTTCGAAGGATCAGGGCGGAGGCGACGCGACGCATCTTGCCGGCGCGCGCATGCCGTGGCGTTCGCCGACGGAACCCGACGGCTTCGCCTGCGTCAGTAGACGCGGCGGATCTGCTGCGGCCAGCCGCACGCCTCGGCGATTCTGCCGCCCCATGCCTTCGCTGCGTCGTCATCTGCGACGTCGATGATCGTCAGGCCGCCGATGTGCTGTTCCGCCGGGGCGAACAGGCCGGCGGTGAACTCCGGATGTCCGTACCCGGTGGCAAGATGAGCGCATGCCCGAGTCTCCGGAGGTTCAGGCGCTCGCCGAGTTCCTCGACGAGCGCGCCGCAGGCCGCGTCGTCGCGAGCATCGACATCGCCGAGTTCCGCATCGTCAAGACCCGTGACCGTCCGCCCGCCTCGCTCGTGGACGCGCGAGTGACCGGAATGCGGCGCTTCGGCAAGCACATCGGGATGGACACGACCGCGGGCTGGCTGATGATCGGGTTCGGCCGGAACGGCTGGATCCGATGGAGCGCCGCGGGAGACCAGCCCGATGTCGAGTCCGCTCCGGAGGTCGCGCGCATCGTGCTCGATGACGGAGCCGTGATGCGGCTCGTCGACACAGGGGACTTCCTCGCCGTCACGGCATCGGTCGTGGACTCCCCGAGCGGCGTGCCCGGTATCGCCGCTCTCGGGCCCGACCCGCTCTCGTCGGACTTCTCACGTGATGATCTCGAGCACGCGCTCGGTGCCAGGCGGAAGCAGATCAAGGCACTGCTTCAGGAGCAGAGCAGTCTGGCCGGCATCGGCAATGCCTACTCCGACGAGATCCTGCATCGGGCGCGACTGTCGCACGCCGTGCATGCCGTGGCTCTGGATGCGGACGCGAGAGATCGCCTGTTCCATGCCGTCGTCGACGTGCTGACCGCAGCGGTCATAGACCGTCGCGGGCTTCCCCCTGACCGGATCAAACAGGCGAAGGTCGAGGCGATGGTCGTGCATGGGCGCGGTGGGGAGGCCTGTCCGGTGTGCGGCACGACGATCCTCGATCACGTCTCGGGTAGTGCATCCGCGCAACTGTGTCCGCATTGCCAGCCGGAACCGGCGATCGGCGGTTCAGAGCCGTGACCAGGCCTCCGTCAGCACGCCTCGGAGGATCTGCTCGATCTCGTCGAACTCGTTCTGGCCGATGGTCAGCGGGGGAGCGAGCTGGATGACGGGGTCCCCTCGGTCGTCGGCGCGGCAGTAAAGCCCCGCGTCGAACAGCGCCTTGGAGAGGAATCCGCGCAGCAGGCGCTCGGATTCGTCGTCGTCGAACGTGGTCTTGGTGGCCTTGTCCTTGACGAGCTCGATCCCGAAGAAGTAGCCCTCGCCGCGGACGTCTCCCACGATGGGCAGATCGAGCAGCCTCTCGAGCGTGCTGCGGAAAGCGGGGGACTGCTCGCGCACGTTCTGGAGCAGGTGCTCCTCCTCGAAGATGTCGAGGTTCTCCATCGCGACGGCGCTCGACACCGGGTGGCCTCCGAACGTGTAGCCGTGCGGGAACGACGACGTCCCGGTCGCGAACGGCTCGTACAACCTGTCGCTGACGATCGTGCCGCCCAGCGGCGAATAGCCGCTCGTCACGGCCTTGGCGAACGTGATCATGTCGGGCTGATAGCCGTAGTGCTCGGCGCCGAAGTATGCTCCGAGCCGCCCGAAGGCGCAGATCACCTCATCCGAGACCAGCAGCACGTCGTGACGATCGCAGATCTCCCGGACCCGCTGGAAGTACCCGGGCGGCGGCACGAAGCATCCGCCCGAATTCTGCACGGGCTCGAGGAACACGGCCGCGACCGTGTCCGGCCCCTCGAATTCGATCATCTCCTCGATCCGATCGGCCGCCCACACGCCGAACTCCTCCTGCGTCGCACCGCCGAAGCCCGCCTCACCGGCGCGGTACCAGTTCGTGTTCGGCACCCGGAAGCCGCCGGGCGTGACCGGCTCGAACATCGACTTCATGTCGGGCAGTCCGGTGATCGCCAGCGCCCCCTGCGGCGTCCCGTGATAGGCGACGAAGCGCGAGATCACCTTGTGCTTGGTGGGCTTGCCGCGCAGCTTGAAGTAGTGCTTGGCGAGCTTGAACGCGGTCTCCACCGCCTCACCGCCCCCGGTCGAGAAGAAGACGTGATTCAGATCCCCGGGCGCGAGCGAGGCGATCCGGTCGGCCAGCTCGATCGCGGCGGGGTGCGCATACGACCAGAGGGGGAAGAACGCGAGTTCCTCGGCCTGCTTCGCCGCGGCCTGAGCGAGCCGCCGTCGACCGTGCCCTGCGTTGACAACGAACAGCCCGGAGAGGCCGTCGATGTACTTCCGGCCCTTCGAGTCCCAGATGTGGTGGCCCTCGCCCTTCACGATGATGGGAACGCCGGGGCCCTCGGTCATCACCGACTGCCGGGCGAAATGCATCCACAGGTGGTCGCGTGCCATCTCCTGCAGGCGAGCGTCGTCATGCGTCATGATCCTTCTCCTTCGTGTGCACCGGTCAATGTCCTCGCCCCGAGACGGCGTCGGCGAGACGGGCGAGCGGCGAGGTCTCGCGACGCCCCCACGCCTCATGCGCGTCGGCGGCGTGATAGGCCCCGTAGATGGCCTGGACGGCGAGCCAGCGTAGCGGTTCCGGCTCCCAGCGATTCGCACGATGTCCCACCCACGGCAGATGGGCGAGGTCGCTGTCGCGGCGGAGGATGAGATCGGCGAGCGTCCGTCCGGCGAGATTCGTGGTCGCGACACCCGTTCCGACATAACCGCCGGCCCAGCCGAGCCCGCTGCGGTGATCGAACCCGACGGTCGCCGCCCAATCCCGCGGCACCCCGAGCACCCCTGCCCACGCATGGTCGATCGGTACCCCAGCGGCATCCGGGAAGAAGCGTCGCAGCAGCCCCGTCAGGTCCCGGATCGTGCGCTCCTGCGTCACGCCATCGCTGTCGACACGCGAGCCGTAGCGGTAGGGCACGCCGCGACCGCCGAACGCGATCCGATCGTCCGCCGTGCGCTGCGCGTACATGTACACATGCGCCAGATCGCCCAGCGTCGCGGCATCCTGCCATCCGATCGCGTCCCAGACGGATGCCGGAAGCGGAGCCGTCACGATCATGGACGAGTTCATCGGAAGCCAGGTGCGGTGCTCGCCCTTCAGCTCGGCGGTGAAGCCTTCGGTGGCACGGACGACGGCATCCGCCGAGACGACCCCACGATCGGTGACAGCGCACCCCGGCTCGATCGCCAGTACCGTCGTCTCCTCGAATATCCGCACGCCGAGCCGCTCGACGGCCGCGGCCAGCCCACGCGCGAGCTTCGCCGGGTGGATGCGCGCGCAGTGCGGGTGCCATATTCCCCCCAGAGCACCGTCGACCTGCACGTGCTGTGTGGTCTCGGCCGCATCCCAGAGCTCCACGTCCGTGTGCGGCCAGGCGCTCTCGCTCTCGAAGAAGGTCCGCAGCCGATGAAGCTGGGCGGGACTTCGGGCGATGTTCAGCTCACCGCCCTTGTGCGCATCCGCATCGATGCCCTCGATGCCCATCACTCGGATCACCTCGTCGACGGTGGCGTTCATGGCCTCCTGCTGACGGGACCCGCCGTCGTGGCCGTACTGCTCCCGCCCGCCGGTCACAGAGTTCGTCAGCCAGCCGCCGTTCCGCCCGGACGCACCGAAGCCGGCGAAGCGGCGCTCCAGCACCGCAATCCGGATGTCCGGCTGGAGGGACTTCAGATAGTAGGCGGTCCACAGTCCCGTGTAGCCGCCGCCGACGATCGCCACATCGACGTCGAGGTCTCCCGGCAGCGCGGGCCGCGGCGACGGCAGCCCCAGCTGCTGCCACCAGAACGAGACCCCGCCGTTGCCGGTCATCAGGACAGGCTCGACATCACATGCTTGATACGGGTGTAGTCCTCGAAACCGTAGACGGAGAGGTCCTTGCCGTAGCCGGAGTGCTTGAAGCCGCCGTGCGGCATATCCGAGACGAAGGGGATGTGCGCGTTGATCCAGACGCAGCCGAAATCCAGATCGCGTGAGAACCGCATCGCCCGTCCGTGATCACGGGTCCAGACGGAGGAGGCGAGCGCATAGGGCACGCCGTTCGCGAGATCGAGCGCCTCCGCGTCGGTGTCGAAGGGCTGCACGGTCAGCACGGGGCCGAAGATCTCCTCCTGAACGACCTCGTCCTTCTGCCGGACACCCGTGACGATCGTCGGTTCGAAGAACCAGCCGACATCGCCCTGCCTCCGCCCGCCGGCCTCCACCCTGGCGTGTGCGGGGAGGCGGTCGATGAAGCCGGTGACCCGCGCGAGCTGGTCGGCGTTGTTGAGCGGGCCGAAGAACGCCGTCGGGTCGTCGGGCGCGCCGGTCCTCGCGTGCGCCTCGGTGTGCGCGACGAGGCGCTCGACCAGCTCGTCGTGCAATGAGGAATGCACGAGGACTCGCGTGGCGGCGGTGCAGTCCTGTCCGGCATTGAAGAACGCCGCTTCGACGATTCCGGGCACCGCTCTGGCCAGATCGGCGTCGTCGAACACGAGCGCCGGGGCCTTGCCGCCGAGCTCCAGGTGCACCCGCTTCACCTGTCGCGATGCGGCTTCGGCGACCTGCATGCCGGCGCGCACGGAACCGGTGATCGCGACCAGCTGCGGGGTGGGATGCTCGACGAGCAGCGCGCCGGTCGTGCGATCGCCGAGCACGACGTTCAGCACGCCCTTCGGCAGGATGCCGACGGCGAGCTCGGCGAGGCGGATCGTGGTCTGCGGGGTCGTCTCGCTGGGCTTGAGGACGACCGTGTTGCCGGCGGCGATGGCCGGTGCGATCTTCCAGATGGCCATGTTCAGCGGATAGTTCCACGGTGTGACCTGCGCGACGACACCGATCGGCTCACGACGCACGAACGAGGTGAACCCCTCCGCGTACTCGGCGGCGGCCCGTCCGTCGAGGTCGCGTGCCGCTCCCGCGAAGAAACGCAGCTGATCGACCGACTGCTCGATCTCGTCAGAGACCAGCGAAGCACGTGGCTTGCCGGTGTCCTCCGACTCGAGATCGGCGAACTCCTCCGCATGCCGCTCCAACGCGTCCGCCAGGCGGAACAGCGCCAATTGGCGCTGCGCTGGAGTGGTCGCGCGCCAGCCGGCGAACGCCGCCTCGGCCGCGGCGAACGCGGCATCCGCATCCTCGGCCGTGGAGATGCCCGCTTGTGCATACGCCTCCCCGGTGACGGGTGAGATCAGATCGAGTGGGACGCCCGAGGGCAGCGTGCGTTCGCCGCCGATGAGATTGTGCAGCGTCATGATTCCTCCAGAACGGCGTCGGCTTCGTCGAGCGCACCGTCGATGATGTCGAGTCCGCGGCGCAGATCGGGCTCCTCGATCACAAGGGGAGGAGCGACGTGGATCCGGTTGAAGTGCGTGAACGGCCACAGGCCGGCCCTCTTGCATGCCGCGGCGACGGCCGCCACCGGGGCGGCATCCGAACCGCTGGCGTTGAACGGGACCAGCGGCTCTCGAGTGTCCTTGTCGCGCACCAGTTCGATCGCCCAGAACAGACCGCGTCCTCGCACGTCGCCCACCGACGGATGCGCGGCCGCGATCTCCTGGAGCCGTGGGGCGACCACGCGTTCGCCGAGGTCGCGGACACGCTCCAGGACGCCGTCGCGGCGGAACACGTCGAAGGTCGCGACGCCTGCGGCGCAGGCGAGCGGATGCCCCGAGTAAGTGAGGCCACCGGGGAAGGCGACCGTGTCGAAGTGCGCCGCGATACGATCGCTGATCACGACGCCGCCGAGCGGCACGTATCCGGAGTTGACTCCCTTGGCGAAGGTGATGAGGTCTGGGACGACGTCGAACGCCTGGAACGCGAACCACTCGCCGATGCGTCCGAAGCCGACCATGACCTCATCGGCGATGTAGATGATCCCGTATCTGTCGCACAGGGCCCTGACGCCGGGGAGATACCCGGGCGGCGGCACCAGCACGCCGTTCGTGCCGACGACGGTCTCCAGGATGATCGCGCCGATCGTCGCCGCTCCCTCGAGGATGATGGTCTGCTCGAGGTGCTCCAGCGCCCGCTCCGTCTCCTCCTCCGGCGATGAGGAATGGAAGGGCGATCGATACGCGTCGGGGCCGAAGAAGTGGGCCACCGAGCCGTCGCCCGGTTCGTTCGGCCAGCGGCGGGGGTCGCCTGTCAGGCTGATCGCCGTCGTGGTGTTCCCGTGATAGCTGCGGTACATCGACAGGACCTTGCGCTTGCCGGTGACCATCCGGGCCATCCGTACAGCGTTCTCGTTGGCATCCGCTCCGCCGTTCGTGAAGAACACCTTGGAGTGTCCGGCGGGCGCGACTTCGGCGATCAGCCGGGCAAGTTCACCGCGGACGTCGTTCGCCATCGACGGCTGGATGGTCGCGAGCCGGCCCGCCTGTTCCTGGATGGCCGCTACGAGATCGGGATGCTGGTGCCCGAGGTTGAGATTCACCAGCTGCGACGAGAAGTCGAGGTAGGTGTTCCCGGCGTAGTCCCAGAACCGTGCTCCCGATCCACCGGCCACCGGCGTCGGATCGATGAGCGCCTGGGCGCTCCAGGAGTGGAAGACGTGGCCGCGGTCCTCGGCGCGGATCCGGGTGTCAGCGTTCTGGTCGATGATGCTCATGAGTGTCCCTGATCAGTCGTTGCGCGGGAAACCGAGGTTGATGCCACTGCCGATACGGTCGTCGGCGGCCGGGTCGATCCAGCGAGCGGTCACCGCCTTCTCGCGGGTGAAGAAGTCGAAACCGTGGGTGCCGTAGGCCTTCGCGTCGCCGAACAGCGACTGCTTCCATCCGCCGAAGGAGTGGTAGGCGACAGGGACGGGGATCGGCACGTTGATGCCGATCATGCCGACCTGCACCTCGTGCTGGAACCGCCGTGCCGCTCCGCCGTCGTTGGTGAAGATCGCCGTCCCGTTCCCGAACTCGCCCGAGTTGATCAGCTCCACTCCCTCCTGGAAGCTCGGGACCCGGATCACAGAGAGCACCGGACCGAAGATCTCCTCGCGATAGGCCGGTGAGGTCGTCGGGACTGAATCGATGAGCGTCGGTCCGAAGAAGAAGCCGCCCTCGTGCCCATCGATCGTGAGGCCGCGCCCATCGACGACGATCCGGGCGCCATCCTGCTCGGCGGTGTCCACGTACGACGCGACCTTCTCGCGATGCTGTGCTGTGATGAGCGGACCCATGTCGGGTTCGACGGCGGCTGCACCGTCACCGATATGCAGGCGCGCGATCCGCTCGGCGATCTTGTCGATCAGCGCGTCGGCCACGGGGTCGACCGCGAGGATGACGCTGATCGCCATGCACCGCTCGCCTGCCGCGCCGTAGCCGGCGTTGACGGCCTGATCGGCGACGAGATCGAGGTTCGCATCGGGCAGGACGAGCATGTGGTTCTTCGCGCCTCCGAGCGCCTGAACGCGCTTGCCGTTGCGGGAAGCCGTCTCATAGATGTGCTTCGCGATCGGCGTCGAACCGACGAACGAGATCGACTGCACGCGCGGATCGTTCAGCAGGCCGTCGACAGCGAGCTTGTCTCCCTGGAGAACGGTGAAGACGCCGTCGGGCAGTCCCGCCTCCTTCCACAGCTCGGCGATCCACAAGGCGGCGGAAGGGTCCTTCTCGCTGGGCTTGAGGATCACCGCGTTGCCGGCAGCGATCGCGATCGGGAAGAACCACATCGGCACCATCGCCGGGAAGTTGAACGGGCTGATGATGCCCACCACGCCCAAAGGCTGTTTGAGGGAGTACACGTCGACCCCGGTGGACGCGTTCTCGCTGAACGCTCCCTTCGTCAGGTGCGCGAACCCGCACGCGAGCTCGACCACCTCCTGACCGCGCAGGATCTCGCCCATCGCGTCCGAGAGCACCTTGCCGTGCTCGGCGGTGATCAGCGCGGCGAGCTCGCCCCGGCGGGCGTTCAGCAGCTCACGAAACGCGTAGAGCACGCCCTGGCGGCGTGCGATCGACGTTCGGCTCCACGTCGCGAACGCGCTCTGCGCGGACGCAATCGCGGCATCGATCTCCGTGGCGTCGGCGAGCGCGACCTCGGCGCTGATCCCGCCGGTCGCCGGGTTGAACACCGGCGCGGTCCTTCCGCTGCGCGACTCCGAAGATGCGCCGTCGATCCAGTGGCCGATGGTGCGAACTGTCATGCTGTCCTCTCTCGTCCGGACATACCGACCGGAACCCGATTAGCGTGTGCAAGACTCAGTCTTACAGTGCAGAAGGAGCGCCGGTGATGGCTGAACGTCGCAAAGAATCCGATCTCCGGACGATCCGTCCGGCCCTGCCGACCGGCCTGCCGATCGTGCGTGAAGTCCTCGCCCTGACCGCGCTCGCCGCCGGTGAACCGGAGGTCCTCACTGGCGACGTCGGCCTCGACTCCGCCGTGCGCTGGGTGCACGTGTCGGACAGTCCCGGTGTCGCCCGGCTGCTGGACGGCGGGGAGCTGCTGCTGTCCACGGGGTCGTCCTGGCCGTCGGAACCCGCGGATCTCGTCGCGTTCATCGGGGGCCTCGCCGAAGCCGGGCTGTCCTGTCTCGTCCTCGAACTCGGGACGCACTATCGATACGCTCCGGCCGTCGTGGTCGACGCGGCCAGGGACCGGGGGCTGGCCCTCGTCGTGCTGCACCAGGAGGTGAAGTTCGTCACGGTGACCGAAGCCGTGCACCGTCGAATCATCGCGGATCAGACCGCCGCGCTGCGTGCCCGCGACGAAGTGCGCACGCGGTTCACGGCCCTGGCCCTGCGCGGATCGCCCGCCGACTACATCGTCCATCAGCTCGCGCAGACACTCGGGGCGCCGGTGGTGCTCGAGAACCTCGGTCATGAAGTGGTCGTCGCGGACGTGCCGCCGGCGATCGAGGAGGACGTGCTCACCCGCTGGGAGGTGCGCTCGCGCATCGCCCACAGAGAAGGGGCGGGCGACTGGCTGATCGTTCCCGTCGAGGCTCGCGGCATCCGTTGGGGGCACCTCGTGGCTCTCCCCGGCCCGGAGAACCTCGCAGGACGACGAAGCGTTCTGGAACAGGGGGCGATCGCGCTCGCTCTTGGTCGGCTCACCGACGCCGACGGCGACGAGTGGAGCCGAATCGGCCGCCGACAGCTCGTCGACGCGCTCATGGCTGGTCGCTACACAGGGCAGGACGGCGCGACTGCCCGGCTCGAGGCGGCCGGGCTCCCCGTCGAGGGCGCGCGCCTGCGCGGGATCGTTGCCGTCGGCGCGGAATTGCGCGCGGATGCTGCGGACGCCGCCGCGAGAGCGCTGGGCGGCCGTGCGCTCACCGGTTCGGCCTCTGGCGCGCGTTCGGGTGCGCCGATCCTGTTGTCGCTGCCCCCGCGGGTGCCGTTCGAGGACGACGATGCACGCCGCTTCGCCCGCGCACTCAGCTCCGACAGTGAGCGGCTCACGCTGTCTATCGGGTCGGCAGCGCACGGACTGGATGCCGGACTCGCCTCGCTCCAGGAGGCGATCGACCTCTCGCGTGCCCCCGACGCCCGGGGGCAGCGCGGGCCAGGACTGCGTCGCGCCGAGCAACGTCCCCTGGCGCGGCTTGTCGCGTCGCTGCGCGACGACCATCGCGTTCTCGAGCACGGTGAGCGCATGCTCGCTCCGCTCATCGAGCACGATCTGGCCAGGGATGGCGATCTGCTCGATGTGCTCGCGGCGATGCTCTCGCATCCGGGCAACCGAACGGCGGCGGCATCCGCATCGCACCTCTCCCGTTCCGTCTTCTACCAGCGCATCGCGCTCATCCAAGAGCTGCTGGCCGCCGACCTGGACGACGGCGAGGTCCAGGCCGCGCTTCATCTCGCGCTCCTCGTGCATCGCTCGGTCGCCGGCTGATCCAGCGCACGCCCGGCGTTCACGAGTCGAACCCGAGCCCTACAGCATCCAGTGTCCTCAACAGCAGGTTGCGCTTGCCCTCGTTGTGATCCGCTCGGTCCAGCGACCATCGGGTGAGGTTGATGCCGATCGCTGCTGCCGGCTCAGGGGGGAACGGCAGCGGGCGGCGACGGACCATCGCCAGCTCGGTCTTCTCGTTGCGGACGCCGGCGAGCAGATCGAGCATGACCTCGGCGGCGAAGCGCGTCGCGCCGACCCCGAGTCCGGTGAAGCCGGCCGCGTACGCGACGCGAGCTTTGCGGGCGGTGCCGAAGAATGCGGTGAACTGGGTCGAGGTGTCGATGGCACCCGCCCAGCGGTGCGAGAAGCGCATCCCCTCCAGCTGCGGGAAGGTGGTGAAGAAGTGCGCGGCGAGCTTCGCCCAGACATCCGGGCGGTGCTCGTACGCCGGATCGACCCGGCGGCCGTAGTGGTAGATCGCGTCGTAGCCGCCGAACAGGATGCGGTTGTCGCGCGACAGCCGGTAGTAGTGGAACTGATTGGCCATGTCGCCGATGCCCTGACGGTCCTGCCACCCGATCGATGCGAGCTGCGCCTCGGTGAGCGGCTCGGTCATGAGCACGTAGTCGTAGACCGGCACGGTCATGAGCCGGTTGCGGGTCAGCAGGGACGGGAACACGTTCGTGGCGAGCACGGCATGCGCGGCGTCGATGCGCCCGGCATCCGTCTCGACGCGGACGCCGTCCGGTCCATCGTCGAGACGGCGCACGAGCGAGCGTTCGAAGATCTCCACGCCCCGCTCCTCGGCGGCGCGCGCGAGTTCCGCGGCCAGACGAGCAGGGTGAACGAGGGCGCACGTCTGCTTCTCCCAGATCGCGCCCAGGTAGGTGGGCGAGGCGACGGCCTGACGCGCCTGCGCCTGATCGAGCAGCACGATGTCGGGGTCGCCATCCGCCTCGGCGTACCATTCGTCGAGCCACGCGAGCTGGTGCGGCTCGATCGCCGGGGTGAGCTGTCCGGTGCGCTCGAAATGGAAGTCGAGACCGTACTCGGCCTCAGCGGACTCGATTGCGTCGAGATTCGCGAGCCCCAGTCGTTCGAGCAGGTCGATCTCGTCCGGCCAGCGCCGGAGACCGTTCTCGTGTCCGTGCGTGAGGCTCGCCTCGCAGAACCCGCCGTTGCGTCCGGAGGCCGCCCAGCCGAGCCGGTTGGCCTCGACGACGATGACCCGGCGTCCGGGGTCGCGTGTCTTGGCGAGCAGCGCCGACCACAGGCCCGTGTAGCCGGCGCCGATGATGACGAGGTCGGCGCGCTGCTCGCCCCGCAACGGAACCCTGTTCGGGCGCAGTCGCGACGGCAGGTCATCGATCCAGAACACGCTGTCCGCGGTCCTGGCGAGGCTGTGATCGACCACGGAGGCTGCGGGAGCCTGCCTTTCGAACACGGTGGTGCCCACGGTCATCTCCTCCTCACGCGGTATCTGCGGTGTAGACGCGGATGCCGCCGACGTAGGTCTGCAGCACTTGTGTCGCCCCGATCTCGTCTGCGGGGCCGGCGAACGGGTCACGGTCGAGCAGCGCCAGATCGGCGAGCGCGCCGACACGGACCGTGCCCGTCTCCTCGTCCAGATGGTTCACGAACGCGGAACCGGCCGTGTACGCCGTCAGCGACGTCGCCAGGTCGATCGCCTGCTCGGGAAGGAAGGGCTCGTACTCGCCCTCCTCATACCCCGGTGCGGCCTGGCGGTTGACCGCCGTGTGGATCGCGGCGAGCGGGTTCGGTGACGACACCGACCAGTCGCTGCCTGCGGCCAGTACGGCTCCGGCACGCAGCAGATCGCCGAACGGATACTGCCATGCGCTGCGCGGCGCCCCGAGGAACGGCAGCGTCAGGTCGACCATCTGGGGCTCCAGCGTCGCCCACAGCGATTGCATGTTCGCGACGACGCCCAGTTCGCGGAACCGGGGGATGTCGTCGGGGTGCACGACCTGGATGTGCGCGATGTGGTGACGATTGTTGCTGCGGCCGTTGCGGGCGATCGCCTGCTCCACCGCGTCCAGGCACTGACGGACGGCACGATCGCCGATCGCGTGGAAGTGCACCTGGAATCCGAGAGCGTCCAGCCGCGGCACCGCCTCGTTCAGGATCTCCGGGGAGACGAACGAGATCCCCGAGTTCTCCGTGAAGTGGCCGTGCCCGTCGTGATAGGGCTCGAGCATCGCGGCCGTGAAGTTCTCGGCCACGCCGTCCTGCATGATCTTGATGCTCGTCGCCTGGAAGTCGCCGGCGCTGAGCCGCTCGCGTCGCTCGACCAGTGAATCGATCTGCTCCAGGCCCCGGGTGCGATCCCACCAGAGAGCACCGACCACGCGGCCGGTGAGCGAGCCGTCCGCGGCCGCCTGCCGGTACGTCTCGCCCTGATCGACGAGGTCGCTGTAGTCGCCGATGATCGCGTCCTGCCACGCGGTGATCCCGTAGGAGTGCAGGTAGCGCTGACCCGCCATCAGGGCCTCGTGCAGGAAAGCGGGGGAGGGATCGGGGACCAGGGCGTTCACGAGAGACATCGCCCCCTCGTGAAGCGTGCCGGTCGGGTTGCCGTCGGCATCCCGTTCGATGCGCCCGTCGGCGGGATCGGGCGTGTCCCGATCGATGCCGGCCCGGCGCAGCGCCTCGGAGTTCACCCAGGCGCCGTGCCCATCCCTGTTGGGCAGGAAGGCCGGACGATCCGGCAGCACGCGGTCCAGTGCTGACGCCGTGGGCGTACCGCCCGGGAAGGCGGACATCGCCCAGCCGCCGCCGAGTACCCACTCGGATTCCTCGGATGCCGCGTAGGCGGCGATGGCATCCAGATACTCCGCTTCGGTGCTCGCCTCGGACAGGTCGCACCGCAGCAGTTCGAGGCCACCGGAGACCGGATGCACGTGGGCATCCTGGAACCCGGGGACGAGGAGCCGCCCGGCGAGGTCGACCACCTCGGTGCCCGGTCCGATCAGTGCACGTGCGTCGGCGCCGAGTGCGACGATCCGACCATCCGAGACGGCGGCGCCGTCCGTCCGCGAGCGGACGGCGTCGGCGGTGAAGACCGGGCCGCCTGTGAAGACGAGATCTGCGTAAGGCATGCGTCAACCTCCTGCCATGGTGCGTGCGATGTCGGTGGCCGAGTCGCCTGCGCGCTTGAGCACCAGCGCGACGATGGCGAGGGCGACAAGGGTCAGCAGCAGCATGATCGTGGACACGGCCGCGATCTCGGGACGCAGCCCCGAACGCACCGCGGAGAGCACATAGACCGGCCACGGCGTGGTGCCGGAGACCTGGACGAACGCCGCGACGATCGTGTTGTCGAGGCTGAGGGTGAAGGCGAGGAGGAACCCGGCGACCACCGCGGGCATCGCGAGCGCCAGCGTCACGCGGGTGAACGTGACGACGGGCTTGGCGTAGAGATCTGCGGACGCCTCTTCGAGGTTCGAGTCCTGCCCCACCAGGCGGGCGCGGACGATGTAGGAGACGACGGCGGTGGCGAACAGCGACGACCCGATCG
The DNA here is from genome assembly GCF_045181065.1 of Microbacterium sp. M. GTDB lineage: Bacteria > Actinomycetota > Actinomycetes > Actinomycetales > Microbacteriaceae > Microbacterium. Next base: position 1,193,963 of record NZ_CP173721.1, read on the forward strand.
ACAGGCGCACGATGCCGTCGTTGAAGGCCGCGATGCCGAGATCCTGACCCAGCCACACGTACCAGGGCAGCAGAGCCACGGCATCCACGATCTCCGGAGTGACGGAGACGAGCAGCAGCAGCCCCAGGAACCACCACACCCACTTCCCGGGGTAGCGTGCCATCGCGATGCCCGAGAGCGTGCCGAGCGTCGTCGCGATGATCGCCGAGACGAGCGCCGTGATCAGCGAGACCCGCACGGCGTTCTGCACCGCGGGCTTGTCCAGAATGGTCGCGAACGCGTCGAAGCCGAACTCGTCGAAGGAGACGAGGAGCCGGCCGTTGTTGAACGAGTAGATGACGATGACGATGATCGGTGCGAACAGGAACAGGATGACCAGCACGCCCCAGATGTTCAGGGCGATGTCGCTCCACGGACGGTGCCGTCGCCGATCGCTGCCGGGGAGGGTGCCCGTTTCGCGACGCAGGATGGCCTCGGTCTTCGTGACGCTCATGCCGTGACCTCCTCTGCGGCTGATGGGCCGAGGACGAGGCTGTTCCTGGCACGGAACGGCAGCGAGATCAGCCAGATGAGCAGCGCCGCCGCACCGATCGAGAGCGCGATCACGAGCATCAGCACGACCGCCATCGCCGAGCCCAGTGCCCAGTTCTGCGCGGTCTGGAACTGACTGGCGACCAGTTGGCCGACCATGTTCCCCTTCGCGCCTCCCAGCACCGTGGCGGTGATGTAGTCGCCCATGAGCGGGATGAACACCAGGAGCACGCCGGCGATGATGCCCGGCCGCGCCAACGGCAGGGTGACACGCAAGAACGTCGACGCCTTGCCGGCACCGAGATCCTTGGATGCCTCGCGCAACGCGGGGCCGACCCGGTCGAAGGCGACGAACAGCGGCAGGATCATCAGGGGCAGGTAGTTGTAGACGACACCGAGGAGCACAGCCGTGCGCGTGTAGAGGAGATCGAGCGGGCCGTCGAGCAGACCCACGGATTGCAGCGCGGTGGACAGCCAGCCCTCCGGAGCGATGATCACCTGCCAGCCGATGGTGCGGATCAGGAAATTCGTCCAGAACGGGATGAGCACGAGCGCGATGAGCAGACCGCGGCGCTGCGGGCGCACCTTGAATGCCATCCAGTACGCGACGGGCGCACCGATCAGGAAGCACAGGATCGTGCCGGTCGCACCGACCCAGAGGGTGTTGAGGAACGTGGTGAAGAACGTGGGCGACAGCGCTTCGACGTAGCGGTCGAGGGAGAGCACATCGTTCGCATGGGTGCCGAAGATGCCCGGCTTGTATCCGAAACTGAACCACACCACCATGCCGACGGGTGCGACGAAGAACACCAGCAGCCACACCCACGCGGGGATCGCGAGGGCGGCGCCGAGTTGCCTCTTAGGCACCGGCAGCGGCCTTCATCTCGTTCCAGATCTCCACACGGGTGGTCTGCGAGTCGTTGAGCTCCTGCTCGTGCATCGTGGCGAGCTGCTCATCGGTGAAGAAGATGAGCTCGGGCAGTTCGAGACCGGCATCGCTCGCGGCCTGCTCCATGTCCTTGCCGCCGACGTGGTAGCCGATGTAGTCCAGGTTCAGCATGAGGTTCTCGGGGGTCATCGAGAAGTTCAGGAATGCGTGAGCGGCCTCCGGGTGCGGGGCGCCCGCCGCGATGCACCAGTTGTCCATCCAGAGTTCGGTGACCGGGCCGGGAAGCACCCACTGCCAGCGCTCGGGCTCAGAGCTCTCCAGTAGTCCGAGTCGCGCGTCGCCGTTCCACGCCTGCATGAGCACCTGAGTGCCCTGCGGAATCGCGTTGGTTCCCGGATAGGAGTCGAACGCCGAGACATGGGGCGCGATCTGGTCCACGAGGAAGGCACGGCATTCTTCGAGCTCGTCAGGATCCTCGGTGTTCCAGTCCGCATCGTTGGCCCAGAAGTAGGCTCCGATGATGCCGGCCGGGTCATCCGACATGCTCGTCTTGCCGCTGGCCTCGTTCTGGGCGGCGTCGAAGAAGTCGCTCCATGTCGTGAGCTCTCGGGTGATGACGGTCTTGTCGTAGACGAAGCCCGTCGTGCCCCACGCCTTGCAGACCGAGTAGTCGTTCTCGGGATCCCATGCCCGCCCGAGGTAGGCGTCATCCATGTTGGCGAGGTTCGGCAGCAGATCCTTGTTGAGTTTCATGAGCAGGTCGTTCTCGATCATCTGCGGGATGAAGACGCCGGTGGGGACCACGATGTCGTAGCCGGACGTGCCCTTGGCCGCGATGAGCTTGGCGATCAGCTCCTCGTTGGAGCTGTACGAATCGAGCGTGACCTTCGGGCCGAGTTCCGAGGTGAAGTCCGCCACCACGTCGGGGGAGTCGTAGTCGCCCCATGTGTACACCGACAGGGCGTTCTCCAAGGATCCGCCGCTCGCCTGAGGCGCCGTGCCGGTCCCGCTGGTCGGAGCGCAGGCCGCGAGGAGGGCGCTGCTCCCGGTGACCGCAAGGAGGCCAAGGAAACGGCGTCGGTTGATCTCGCGCGCGATCACGGGGACCGCACTGTCGTGGGCGAGGATGCGGATCGGGGCTGGCGTGCTGTTCATGGTGACTCCTGATCGATCGGGTGAATGCAGGACGGGTCAGAGCGTGGGGGGAGCGATGTATCCGCCGGCGGTGGCGTCGTCGGCGGCGGCGAACAGCAGCACGTGCGCCGGTGTCCAGCTGCAGATGACGGCGTCGCCGACACGAAGGTCGGGTGCCTCGGGTGTCGGGCGCCGGGCGACGAGACTCTGGTCGTCGCCGAGGCGCACGAGATACTGCATCGTCTCACCGAGGTGAGAGATGCCGATCACCTCGCCGCGGACGGCATTGGCGCCGAGCAGCGCGTCGCCCGGCCGTTCGATCTCGACGCGCACGTTCTCGGGCCGCACGGCGGCTTCTCCGTTGGTGGCCGCGAGAGGATCGGATGCCGCGCGAACCAGGACATGCGCCGATGCCACCGCGGTGCCGTTCTCGGTCACCGGGCCGTGGAAGAAGTTCTGCTGTCCGACGAAGGCGGCCACGTAGGCGGAGGCGGGCTTCGCATACACGGTGGTCGCATCAGCGAGTTGCTCGATGCGGCCGTCGCGCATGATGGCGATCCGGTCGCTCATCGACAGCGCCTCGCCCTGATCATGCGTGACGAAGACGAAGGTGATGCCGATCCGCGACTGCAGCAGCTTCAATTCGAGTTGCATCTCCTCGCGCAGCTGACGATCGAGCGCCCCGAGAGGCTCGTCGAGAAGCAGCACTGACGGACGGTTCACGAGTGCGCGAGCCAGTGCGATGCGCTGCTGCTGACCGCCGGAGAGCTGCGTCGGTCTGCGGTCGGCGAAGCGGCGCATCTGCACGAGGTCGAGAGCGGACGAGACCCGGTCTCGGATCTCACCCTTCGGCGTGCGGCGCTGCTGCAGGCCGTACGCGACGTTCTCGGCGATCGACATGTGGGGGAAGAGGGCATAGGCCTGAAAGACCGTGTTCACATCGCGCTTGAAGGGTGGCGTGCCCAGCACGCTCGTGCCGGAGATGTGGATGTCTCCGGCATCCGGATGCTCGAAGCCGGCGATCATCCGCAGCGTCGTCGTCTTGCCGCACCCGGACGGACCCAGCAGCGACAGGAATTCACCGGGGCGGATCTCCAGCGAGAGATCATCGACGGCGACCTGGTCGCCGTAGTACTTCGTGATGCTGTTCAGCGTGACCGATCCGGCTTCTCGGGTGCCGGGGCGATCGGTCAGGATCTCGGATGCTGTCACGGGGGCTCCGCTTCTGGACGTCACGTTGGCGCGTTTGGGTCATTCAATACGTCCGACCCCTCGGCTGCAATGGATGCATGCGCTCGCCGGACGGATCCATCGTCTGGTGCCATGGGTCGGACAGAATGTCCGAGCGGGCGTAACGGGGCCGAAACACCGTCGTCTCGTGTCGTGCCTGGCAAGCTGTGGGGATGCGTGATCGTGATACCCGGGCGCTTCCGTGGCGGTCCATCGATGTCGTGGCGCACAAGGCGCTGACGCCTGAAGACACGTCCTCGCTGAAGCACTTGTTCGACGCCGAGTACTTCGACGACTTCGGTGAATGGGACCCCGCCCAGCCGTACGGCTACGCACCACACGATCTGCACGTGGTCGCACGATCCGACGAGGGCATCGTCGGGCATGTGGGGTGGGGACGTCGCACCGTCGGTGTCGACGATGCATCGCTCGTCATCGCCGGAGTCGGCGGCGTGCTCGTCTCGCCGCAGGCTCGCGGGCTCGATCTGGGAAGGCGGATGCTGGCGTACGCGGCCACGTCGATGCGAAGCGCGGGCGGGATCGACTTCGGCTACCTGGGCTGCCGCGAACAGGTCGTGCCGTTCTACGAATCGTGCGGATGGCATCGCATCGTCGCGGCGGAACGCTCGATCGCACGAGACGGGATGCCGGTCGAGGACGAGCCGGGACAGCCCCTGCTCGTGCTGCCCGTCGAGCGGGACCTCGCGTCCTGGCCTGCCGGCACCGTGGATCTCCGCGGCCGCGCGTGGTGATGCCGGCGTAACCTGTGAGTGTCGAAGGAGGAGCGCTATGACGTTCGATGCTCAGCATCCGGGACACATTCCCGCACCCGGTGAGTCGTCCGTCCCCGAGCTCGAGGAGGACGAGACGATCGCGCCTCGTCCCGAAGAGGAGATCGCCGACGTCCTGCGCGCCGAACCCGACGTCTCCGATCACAGTGCGGGCCGCGATTGACGGCGTCGGTCACGCTTCAGCGGGGCGAAGTCTCGCTCGCCGTCACAGACGTCGGCGGTGACGGTCCGCCGGTCCTCCTGCTTCATGGACTCGCCGGCAGCTCGCGAGAACTGCTTCCCACGGCCGAAGCGCTCGCGGACTCGTTCCGTGTTCTGCTCATGGATCAGCGCGGCCACGGATGCAGCACGCGTCGGCCGACTGATCTCTCCCGCGAGGCGCACGTGGGAGATGTCGTCCATGTCCTCGAGTCGCTCGCTCCAGGACAGCGCTGCGTGCTGGTCGGTCAGTCGATGGGCGCGCATACGGCATTCCTCGTCGCCGCCGCACGTCCGGATCTCGTCGATCGGCTGGTGATGCTCGAGGGGCATGTCGCCGGCGATGCGGATCCGAAGTCCGCCGCCGGCCTCGGTCAGTTCTTCGCGTCGTGGCCACCGACGTTCCGTGACGAGTCCCACGCGCGGGAGCTCCTCGGCGGCGAAGCGATCGTGGATGCCTGGATCGCCGACCTCGAAACCACTCCGGATGGGCTGCGTCCGCGTTTCGACGCCGACATCATGGAGCGCACGATCAGAGCGGTGCATGCACCGAGATGGCAGGAGTGGGAGCAGCTGGAGGCGCCGACGCTCGCCGTCTTCGCTCGCCGAGGGATGTTCGCGTCGGCCGAGAAGGACGAACTGCTGACGCGCCGACCGGTCACGCGGCGCGCCGACCTGCGTGGAGGCAGTCATGACGCGCATCTCGACGCGTTCGACGAGTGGATCAGCGTGCTGAGAGCGTGGCTGCTCTCACCGGCGCAGCGGGGTGCCCTCCGGTAACATTGTCAGTCCGTGCCGCGCCCGCATGGCCGAAGGCGATCATGACGGCCATACGAGAGGACTGACCACGTGAGCGAGAGCAGCATCTTCGACCCGACCGGCCGTGCCGTGCGCTACGTCGACGAGGGGGAGGGCCCCGTCGCCCTCGTACTGATCCCCGAGGCCGACACCGACAACGAGGTGCTCGGCATCGTCGCTCACTATCTCGCCGAGGAGGCCGGTTTCCGCGTGCTGCGCATCGGGCACCGGCCGGGTGAGGCGACACTGGCCGAGCGTTCCGACGACGTCATCGCGGTGATGGATCAGGTGGGCCTCGCCGACGCCTGGATCGGCGGACACGGCTTCGGCGGTTCAGTCGCGGCGACCGTCGTCGCCGAGCACCCCGACCGCTCGAACGGCCTGCTCCTGCTGGGAGTTGCGGATGCCGGGATCGCCCTGGCGCCTGTGCTCCCGATCCTCATCGTGCAGGCCACCGCCGACGAGGTCACTCCGATGTCGAACGCCGAGCAGCTGCACGCCACCGCGCCCGAGCGCTCGAGCATCAAGACCGTCGAGGGTGCGGATCACCTGTTCCCGGTGACGCATCCTGTCGAGACGGCGGTCATCATCGAGGAGTACCTCGACTGGGACTGAACGGTCACGCCGTCCGACGCCCCGCTCCCTGCAGCAGCGTGTCGACGATGCGGGCGGCCAGCGTGTCGACGTCGAGCCCGGCATCGTCCGCGGACTCCTGCAGAGTCGCCGCGAGCAGCGCGTAGTACACGCGCCGGATCCACAGCAGGTCGGCGCCGTCGGCGATGAGTCCGGCATCCCGTGCGCGCTCGAGCACGGTGAGACAGTGCTGAGCGATATCCGCGTGCAGTTGCGCGGCCGTGCTCTCCGCTTCGGACGGGATGCTGAGTGCGAACGCCCACGCGCTCTTCACGTCGAGCACGTTCGCGGTGATCCGGTGCAGTGCCACGAGGGGAGGGGCTGTATCGGGGTGTCCGTCGTCGATCGCCTGGATGAGCCGCTCGGCAGCCGACAGCGCCAGGGTGTCGAGCAGGGCCTGTCGGTTCACGAAGCGGCGATGGATGGTCGTGCGCGCGACCCCCGCAGCCATCGCGATCTTCTCCATCGGCGCTCCGGGATCAACCGAGAGCGTGCGCTCAGCGGCCTCGAGGATCGCATGGACGCTGCGTTCGGCATCCGCTCGCAGCGGGCGCGGGGTCGAGGTCGACATGACGAAAACAGTACTACCGTGATTGCCTTTCTGCTATAACTGCAACAACACTGTTGCGGATAGAAAGGCCAAGCGCATGGGATCGACCACGTTGCCGGCAGCCGGGGGCGCGGCGGCGATGCTGCTCGTGGGCTCGTCGGCGGCCGTGTCCGCCATGATCGCCGACTATCCCGTGCTGCTCGGCCAGGCGCTGCGTTACGCGCTCGCCGCCGTCATCCTGCTGCTGGTCGCGCGCCGGATGCGGCTGCCGCGAGCGCGATTGACGACGCGCGAACTGCTCCTGCTGCTCGCGCTGTCCGCCACCGGACTGGTCGGATTCAATGTCTTCCTCGTCGAGGCCACGCGTCACGCGAGCCCCGCGATGATCGGTAGCGTGGTCGGAGCGGTCCCCATCGTGCTCGCGATCGCGGGTCCGGTGCTGCAACGGAGGCGTCCCACAGCCCGACTCATCGCAGCAGCGGTGGTCGTGACGTCTGGCGTGGTCGTCGCGGCCGGATTCGGGGGAGCGAGTCTCCATGGCGTCCTGCTCGCGATCGGCGCCCTGCTGTGCGAGGTCGCCTTCTCACTGCTGGCCGTTCCGCTGCTGCCCAAGCTCGGGGCGCTGCGCGTCGCGGCGTACCCTGCCGCTCTCTCGGTCATTCCGCTGGTGATCGTGGGCGTCGCCGTGGATGGTGCCGCCTCGATGCGCCTGCCGACGCCGACCGAGGCGGTCGCGTTCGGGTACCTCGGTGCGATCGTGACCGCGCTCGCCTTCCTCCTCTGGTACCAGGCTCTCCACCGCCTCGGCGCCGATCGCGCCGGCCTCTTCGCAGGGCTGGTCCCTGTCGGCGCGCTGCTGACGACTGCGGTGCTCGGTGTCGGGGTCGTGCACCTGTCGCATATCATCGGGACCCTGCTGGTGACGATCGGGGTCGTCGTCGGCATGCGTCCCTCGCGCACGGACGCCCTGATCGAATCGGGCACGGATGATCGGGCGGCGTCCGTCGCCGAGCGGCGAGCATTGTTCTCGAAAGGAGGACCGCATGATCGGCACCCTGAACGCTCTGGTCGACCTGATCGAGGACAACCTCGACGATGATCAGCCGGGGCAGGACATCGACCTCGCGGCGTTCGCCCGCACGCGCGCCACAACCGAGTACCACCTGCGGCGCATGTTCGCATCGCTCGCCGGGATGCCGGTGTCGGAGTACATCCGCCGGCGACGCATGACTCGTGCGGCGGCGGACCTCGTCTCCGGTGCGCCCGACCTGCTGACGGTCGCGGTGCGCCACGGATACGGCTCGGTCGAGGCTTTCGGCCGCGCGTTCCGCGCCGTGCACGACACGGCGCCGGCTCAGGTGCGCCGAGAAGGCGGTCCTCTCCGCACACAACCCACGCTCAGATTCCGTCTGAGCGTCGAAGGGAGAATCCCCATGGACGTCACCATCATCGATCGCCCGGCGCTCGACCTCGTCGGCCATGCCGTCGAGGTGCCCCTCATCCACGAGGGCGTCAACCCGCACATCCAGGCGCACATCGCGTCTCTCGCACCGCAGGAGCACCTGCGGCTGAAGGAGCTCAGCAACACCGATCCGGCCGGCATCCTCGCCGTCTCCGACGGACCGGAGCCGGATGCCGCGGAGGGGACAACGCTCACCTACCTGCACGGCGTCGCCGTTTCCGAAGGCACTGCCGTCCCCGACGATCTCGACGTGATCGCGTTGCCGGCCGGGTCCTGGGCGGTCTTCACCTCCAGCGGAGCGTTCCCGGAGACGCTGCAACGGCTGTGGGCTGCGACGGCCACCGAATGGTTCCCGTCGAACCCGTGGCGCCTGCGTCCCGGCCCGTCGATCGTCCGCTATCTCGAATTGACCGAGACGCACGCGACATGCGAGCTCTGGCTGCCGGTCGAGCGGGCATAGATGCCGCAACCGGCGCCGCGGTCACCCGGAACGGGTGACCGCGGCGCGTCAATCGTGCGTTGATCGTCGCTGAGGCAGTACGGTTCCAGAGGCCAGCCGCAACGGCGGCAGCACTCGTGCCGTGACGGCGGCATCCAAAGAAAGGCACACACCCATGAACTTCTGGGCATCATTCTGGGACATCATCTGGTGGTTCATCTTCATCTTCGCGTTCGTGTCGTACCTGTACGCACTGTTCGCCGTGATCGGCGATCTGTTCCGCGACCGCAAGCTCAGCGGCGGGTGGAAGGCTGTCTGGATCATCTTCCTGATCTTCGTGCCGTTCCTCACTGTGCTGGTGTACCTGATCGCGCGCGGCAACGGCATGGCCGAGCGCTTCGCCGCTCAGGCCGAAGCCGCCAAGGCATCCACCGATGCTTACATCCAGCAGGTCGCAGGCGCGAGCCCGACCGACGAGATCGCGAAGGCCAAGGAACTCCTGACCTCCGGTGCGATCACCACCGAGGAGTTCGACGCGCTCAAGGCCAAGGCCCTGAGCTGATCCTGCTCCAAGGCTGACTGAACCGCCCCCTCGTCGACGACGTCGACGAGGGGGCGGTTCTGTGTCCGAGGGGATCAGGATGCCGCGAGCGCCGCGGCCAGAGGCGGCGCGAGCCCCGGGATCTCGTCGACGGGCACCGCCAGCGCCAGGAGCGACCGGCTGAGGAAGTTGCGTGCACCAGCCGCAAGGGTGATGTCCACGATCTGCCGGTCGCTGAAACCGGCATCCCGCAGTTCCTGCGTGTCGGCATCCGTCATCGCGGCCGCGTCGGTCGACAGTTTTCTGGCGAAGCGGATCACGATCTGTTCGCCCGATGAGAAGCCGCTGTCGTCGCCCTGAGCGAACGCCATCAGTCCGTCTTCGTCCACGACCTCGGCGCGCAGCGCCTTGCGACCGTGCGCGAGCAGGCAGTGCGTGGAGCCGATGGCCTGCGCCGCCCCGAGCGTCGCGGCTTCGTAGACGCCGAGGCCGATCGACGGGACGATGGCACGCACCAGTTGCTCGAACGCGGCGTGGGCATCCGGGTTCACGGCCAGCGCCTGGGTGTGCGCGAAGACGAACCCGTCATCCGCGATGTCCTCGGCATACATGTCGGCCACGTGGCCGACGGCGGTCTCCGCCGGTGGGGGAGCGATGATCATGGCAGCGTCCGTCCTGATCGGCGCGGACACCGATCAGGACGGACGCTACTCGCCCGGAGTCCCGGACGGAAGAGGGCTCAGACGGGCTGGGGCAGAATCGTGAAGCTGACGGTGCCTTCGCCGTCCACACCAGCATCCAGAACCTTGTCGGCCAGTGCCTCGGCGGCGGCGGTCTCGAGGAACACCCGGGTTCCGGCGGCCTCGATGATCTGGTCGGCAGGCTCGGGGGAGGGGACGACGTGCACGGCGAAGCGCGTCTCTCCGTTCGGACCCGGTGCTGGCGCGGATTCGATCCGCAGTCCGGCATCGTCTCCGTTCTCCTGGCCCGTCACGATCGTGGTGACGACGGCGTTTGCATTGTCGGTGAGGGTGAGCACGGCGCTCTCCTTCCGTTCGCGGGCACACCCCGGTCGAGGCATGTCCGGGCTACGATTCCCGACGATGCCACCCGCTTCAACCCCCTGGCGGGGACTCGGAGGGTTCTCCCACCTTGGCGGGGGTCACTCGGCTAGGGTCTCCTCGCGCAGGCGAGGCTCGGTCCGTCGCTCCGGTCGTGCTCCGGCCTTGTCGGCATAGAACGCGCGGATCATGTCCATGTCGGACGACACCGCGCCGGTCAGGGAGATCGTCGGTCCCAGACCCGCGGTCATCGTGGTCCGGTCGACGTAGCCGAGCGTGACCGGCATCCCCGTCTGCCTGGCGATGCGGTAGAAGCCGCTCTTCCAGTACTCGTTGCCGCCGCGCGTGCCGTCGGGCGTGATCACCAGGCCGAAGACGGTCCCGGCATCCACCTGCTCGATGACGTCGGTCACGACGCGGCCGGGGTCGTCTCTGTCGACGGGGATGCCGCCGAGACGGCGCATGATCGGTCCGCGCCAACCGCGGAAGAGGCTCTTCTTGCCCAACCAGTGGACGTCGATTCCGAGACGCCACGCGATGGCGAGCATGAGCACGAAATCCCAATTGGACGTGTGCGGCGCCCCGAGCAGGATGGTGGGACGATCCGGCGCCGTCTCTCCGGCCAGCGTCCAACGGCTGAACGCCCAATAGATGCGTGACAGGAGGCGTTTGAGCATCAGACAACCGTAGGCGAACGCATATGCAGTCCGGGGTATGCAGCCGACCTCAGCGGCGATTCGCGAGCCGGGGCAGCAGCACCCACAGCGCCATGACGACCGCGCTCGCCGCGATCAGCACTGTCACGGAAGCGATGCGGCCGAGGACGAAGTCGAAGATCAGTCCCGTGACCCCCACGCTCAGCAGCCCGATGACGCAGAGGTTCGCCTTCACGATGCGCGACGTGAAGCGGACGAGGTCGGGTTTTCGATGCAGCCCGAACCACGCGCGATGCAGACCGACCGGGGTCAGCGACAGGATGGTCGCGAGTGCCGCCAGGCCGACCAGAACGAGATAGCAGCCGCGCTGGATGTCATCCAGTTCCGTGAATCGAGGCTGGAACGCGACCGCGAGCAGGAAGCCGGACAACACCTGGGTGCCGGTCTGCATGACGCGCAGCTCCTGCATGAGTTCGTCCCAATTGCGATCGGCGCGTTCATCGGGCGTCTCGTCGCGGCCGTCGACCGTGGCATCCACATCGCTCATATCGGCAGTCTCGAGTGCTGCCGTCCGGATGTCCAGGGCGAGTTGCGCAGCGAGCCCTCCCGCGTACGCGGGCGTAGCATGGGGGGATGAGCGATCCTCAGACCCACGAAGTCCCGTCCGCAGCGCAGCCTCTTGCCGCGCCCGCGGGACTCGACCTGCTGGGCGACACCGATGTCGGTGTCTGCAGCGGCGGGTTCTGCGCACTGCCGACCGACTGAGTCCTTCGGCCACGTCCGCCCTGCCGATGGCAGGGCGGACGTACAGCTGTCAGTGACCGCCGTGGAAGCCGTCGCCGGCGTCATCCGCCGGCTTGCGGACGAAGCCCGACAGAACCACGGCGGCGAGCGAGATGATCGCAGCCAGCAGGAATGCCGTCCGAGCCCCCGGTGCTCCGGCCGCCGCAGTGGAGAGCCCTGCTTCCTCACCGGCGTGCAGGATCGACGAGTAGATCACTGTCATGACGGCGACGCCGGCGGCGCCGGCCACCTGCTGCAGGGTGTTCAGGACCGCCGACCCGTGCGAGTAGAAGCGGCGCTCCAGCGATCCGAGCGATGCGGAGAACAGCGGTGTGAACGACATGGCCAGACCCACCGACATCACGGTCTGCACGATCACGAGCATCACCCACGGGGTGTGCTCACCGACCGTCGAGTAGTAGAACAGCGCCGCGGAGATCATGATCGTCCCCGGTACGAGCAGCGTGCGCGTACCGCGGGAGTCGTAGACGCGTCCCATCACCGGACCGAGCAGACCCATGAGGACCGAGCCGGGCAGCAGGATGAGCCCGGACTGCAGGGCATCCAGCCCCGCGACGGTCTGCAGGTACTGGGGCAGCAGCGTGAGGGTGCCGAACATCGACAGCGCGACGATCGCCATGATGATGACGGCGATCGTGAAGTTCCGCGAGCGGAACACGCGCAGGTCGAGCAGTGCGTCGTCGATGCGCTGCAGCACGAGCTGGCGCCACACGAACAGTGCCAGGGCGATCGCGCCGACGACCAGCGCGACGATGCCGGTGGTGGCGGCGCCGGCGCCGTGGCCGCCGAACTGGCTGAGGCCGTACACGATGCCGCCGAAGCCGAAGGCGGCAAGCGGGATCGACAGCAGGTCGAGGGGAACCTTCTTCGTCTCGCCGAGGTTCGTCATCCACTTCGCACCCATGAGCAGTGCCACGATCGCGATCGGCAGCACGATGGCGAACAGCCACCGCCAGCTCAGCGTCGTGAGGACCGCTCCGGCGAGGGTCGGGCCGATGGCAGGGGCCAGCGAGATGACGAGACCGACGCGGCCCATCATGCGTCCGCGGGACTGCGGCGGCACGACGTTCATCATCGTGGTCATCAGCAGCGGCATCATGACACCGGTACCGGCGGCCTGGATCACGCGACCCGCGAGGAGCACGGTGAATCCCGGTGCCACGAGGCAGACCAGGGTGCCGAGCGTGAACGCGCTCATCGCGGCGATGAACACCTGGCGGGTGGTGAAGCGCTGCAGGATGAATCCGGTCGTCGGGATCACGACGGCCATCGTCAGCATGAACGCACTCGTCAGCCACTGACCGAGCTCGGGCGGCAATCCCAGATCCTCGTTGAGGTGCGGGATCGCGATGCCCATCGTGGTCTCGTTGAGGATCGCGACGAATGCGGCGACCAGCAGCAGCCAGATCACGCGCATGTCAGAGCGCGGGATCATGGGTGCCTGCTTGGCGGTTGTGGGTATGGAACCAGTGGTTGTGGCCATGACGTCTCCTTGCGTTCAGGACGGGCGGACGGCCACCGGCGGAACTGTCAGAACCAGCATCCGCACGAGGGCAAGCCTCAAGAGTAACCGCGGGGTGCGACATCGCATTCCCGATCCGAGGACGGATCCCGAGAATTCTTCGGCGTTAGGCTGACCGCATGAGCATGGGCGGCGGACACGGTGGAGGGGGTCGCGGCGGCGGCTCTGGTGGCGGGGCTGGATTCCGCGGAGTCGACGAGGCGGCGCAGAAGCGCCTGAATGCCGAGGCGCCGCGCATCCCCGGGCTCGGGAACCGTGTCGTCGGCTTGTTCCGCCCCTATCTCTGGCGCATCGTCATCACCGGCATCCTGGTCATCGCGGGAGCCGCCATCGCCGTGATCCCGCCGCTGCTCGTCCAGCGCATCTTCGACGATGCGCTCTTCCCCGTCGACGGATCCGGTCCCGATGTCTCGCTGCTGATCCGACTCGTCGCCATCATGATCGGACTCTTCCTCGTCTCCGCCGCCCTCGGCGTCGCGCAGACGTGGTTCACCTCGACCGTCGGCAACCGCGTCACAGGCGATCTCCGCGTGAAACTGTTCGAGCATCTGCAGGAGATGGAACTCGGCTTCTTCACCCGCACGAAGACCGGCGTCATCCAATCGCGTCTGCAGAACGACGTCGGCGGCGTCTCGGGCGTGCTCACGAACACCGTCACGAGCATCCTGGGCAACACGGTCACCGTCGTCGCCTCCCTCGTCGCGATGATCCTCATCGACTGGCGGCTCACCCTCATCGCCGTCGTCATGATGCCCATCCTGATCATCGTGCAGCGCCGCGTCGGCCAGGTGCGGGCCCGCATCGCGGGAGAGACGCAGGAGTCTCTGAGCGAGCTGACGAGCATCACACAGGAGACGCTGAGCGTCTCGGGGATGCTGTTGTCGAAGTCGTTCAACCGGCAGCGCGCCGAGTCGGAGCGCTATCAGGCGGAGAACCGCAACCAGGTCGTGCTGCAGGTGCGCCGAGCCATGAGCGGCCAGGGGTTCTTCGCCGTCGTGCAGGTGCTGATGGCGTCCGTGCCGGCGATCATCTACCTCGTCGCCGGATACTTCATCGCCGGGGGAGTCGACGCGATCACCGCCGGCACGGTCGTCGCGTTCACGACGGTGCAGGCGCGTCTGCTGATGCCGTTGATGGGTCTGATGCGCGTCGCGCTGGACCTTCAGACGTCGGCGGCCCTGTTCGCCCGCATCTTCGAGTACCTGGACCTGGTCCCCGCGATCCAGGATGCGCCGGATGCCGTCGAGGTCGCCGACGCGCCCGGACCGCGCGGGCGGGTGGAGTTCCGCGACGTCGTCTTCCGGTATCCGGATGCGGCGGCGGACGCGCGCCCGACGCTGCAGGGCGTCTCCTTCGCGGCAGAGCCGGGTCAGCACGTCGCGTTCGTCGGTCCGTCCGGCGCTGGCAAGACCACGGTGCTGTACCTCGCGCCGCGGATGTACGAGGCGGCTGAAGGGCAGGTCTTCTTCGCGGGCGCCGACGTGCGCGATCTCACGCAGGAGTCCATCATCGACGAGATCGGCATCGTCTCGCAGGAGACGTATCTCTTCCACGCGACGATCCGCGAGAACCTGATGTACGCGAAGCCGGACGCCACCGAGGACGAGGTCATCGCGGCGTGCAGAGCCGCGAACATCGACCACATCATCAGCGGTTTCGAGCACGGCTACGACACGGTCGTCGGCGAACGCGGGTACCGGCTCTCCGGCGGAGAGAAGCAGCGAGTCGCGATCGCGCGCGTGCTGCTGAAGGATCCGCCCGTCCTCCTGCTCGACGAGGCCACGTCGGCGCTGGACACGGTCTCGGAGCGCGTCGTGCAGGAGGCTCTGGATGAGGCGGCGAGGGGGCGCACTGTGCTGTCGATCGCGCACCGCCTGTCGACCGTGATCGGCGCCGACGTCATCCACGTCCTCGAAGCGGGTCGTATCGTCGAATCGGGCACGCATGCCGAGCTGCTTGCGGCCGGTGGACTCTACGCCGAGCTCGCAGCGCAGCAGATCGCGGCATCCAGAATCGTCGGCGCGGAGGAAGCGGCAGAGGCGAGCGCGGCCGCCGGGTTCTCGGGCGCCGTGGCGGCGGCGCTCGCGGCGCGCCGGGCGGATCAGGCTCCGGACGACTCGGCCGGAGCGGATGCCGTGGCGGCCCTCACCGCGCCCGTGCCGTTGCTGGAAGTCGCGGACCCGCAGGTCGACCCGCCGCAAGCGTGACGCGAACATCGGACGTATTGCAGGAATTGCTTGACCCTGGCCGGGGAGTTCCGCACAATAGGCGCTGATACATCCGACCTGTGGCGCTGTCCTGAACGATGGGTACTCATGACCGACAAGACCTGGACCGACCTGGATCGCGAGCTGCCCGAGTGGTACGGCCGCGCGAAGTTCGGGATCTTCATCCACTGGGGCGCGTACTCCGTGCCGGCCTGGGCCGAGCCGATCGGCGCGCTCGGTGAGATCGAGGACGACGACACCTGGTTCGCGCACAACCCGTACGCGGAGTGGTACCTGAACACGATCCGCATCCCGGGGAGCCCGGCGCAACGGCACCACGAGGAGACCTACGGCGGCGCTGGGTACGATGACTTCCTCGACGAATGGAGCGCGGAACGGTTCGATCCGAGGGCGTGGGCCGCCCTGTTCGCGCGCGCCGGAGCGGAATACGTGGTCCCCACGACCAAGCACCACGACGGGATCACCCTGTGGGATGCACCGGGAACCGGCACGCGGAACACCGTGCATCGCGGTCCGCACCGGGACCTGGTCGGCGAGATCGCGGACGCGGTACGAGCGGAAGGACTCCGCTTCGGCGTGTACTACTCGGGCGGACTGGACTGGTCCGTCACGGACCTCCCGCCCCATCGCACCGGTGACCAGGTGCACACTCTTCGGCCGAACGACGCCGCCTATCACGACTACGCGGCCGCGCATGTACGCGACCTGATCCGTCGATACCGGCCGGACGTGCTCTGGAACGACATCGAGTGGCCGGATGCCGGGAAGCACCGCGAGCCCGGAGGGCTGCACGAGCTGTTCCGCGACTACTTCGCCGCGAACCCCGACGGCGTCGTCAACGACCGCTGGGGACGCACCTACTACGACGTGGCGACGACCGAGTACTCCGCCGGCAAGGCGAACGAGGACAAGGACGTCTGGGAGAACAACCGAGGTCTGGGGTGGTCCTTCGGCTACAACCGGCTCGAGTCGCCCAGGGAGACCCTCGACCCCATGCAGTTGGCCAAGCACTGGACGGACGTCGTCTCGAAGGGCGGGCGTCTGCTGCTGAACGTCGGGCCGACGGCGGAGGGCGACATCCCCGAACTGCAGCAGCGCACGCTCGAGGGCTTCGGGCAGTGGAAGCTCCCGATCGCCGACGCGGCAGCTGTGACAGGCCGCACCGCCCAGGAGGATCGCGACGACGACGACGACGGGCGGTGGCGGCGGGACTGGGAGACGCCGACCGAGCGGATCGTCTTCCTGGAGGATCAGGGCGAGCACCGGATCACGGCGCGGGGGATCGACCTCGATCAGGCGCGCGTGCTCTCGGGCGACGTGGTCGTCGAGCGGGAGGGCGATGCGGGCATTCTGCGCGTCGGAGGCCTGATGCACGGCCCCGCAGCCGTCGCCTTCGCCCGCGTCTGATCTGGATCCCGGACAGGACCTCGCGCGCACCGCGCGTCGCAGGAGCGACGCGCGGTGCTGACGGCGACCCCGTCCGGGGTGCGGCACACGCCGTTCGGCGTCAGTGCGCCGACATGCCCCCGTCGACGAACAGCGAGTGCCCGGTGACGTACGCCGACCCGGCGCCGGCGAGGAACACCGCGGCGCCGGCGAAGTCCTCTGGCAGGCCGTTGCGGCCGATCATCGTCCGCGCCGCAAGCGCCGCGATCTTCTCCGGATCCTCCTGCAGGCGCGCATTCAACGGTGTCAGCACGAACCCGGGCACGAGCGTGTTGCTCGTCACGCCGGTACCACCCCATGCCTCGGCCTCGGATCGCATGAGCGACTCCACGGCGCCCTTCGAGGCGCCGTAGATCCCGCTGCCCACGAACGCGCGATGCGCCTGTTGCGAGCTGATGTGGATGAGACGACCGTAACCGCGCTCCGCCATCCCCGCCGCGTAGCGCTGGCCGAGCAGGAACGGTGCGAGGGCGTTCACGGTCATCGTGGCATCCCAGTCGTCCTCGGTGATGTCGGGATAGGACGGACGGATGTTGATGCCCGCCGAGTTCACCAGGATGTCCGGTTCGCCGAACGGCTCCATCGCGGCATCCGCCAGCGCATGGATGCCGGCGCGGGTGCTCAGATCGCCGATGACAGCCGCGGCGCGGCATCCGGCATCCGTCAGTTCGCGGGCGACGGCTTCGGCGCGGTCGGCGCCGCGCGCGACGATCACGGTCGCCGCTCCGGCGTGTGCGAGCGCCGTGGCGATGCCGCGGCCGATGCCGGAGCTGCCGCCCGTCACGATCGCGGTGCGGTCGGCGAGGGAGAAGAGGGAGTCGAGGTACGTGTTCATGGGTCTCCTGACACGCGGGCGCGCCGGGACATCACCAGTGGAGCGCGGCCGCGAGAGTGGGGTCGGGGTGGGCGTCGGCGAACTCGGGGAATGACCGCAGTTCGTCCGTGAACGCCGCGACCTCCGCGGCGTATGCGGGGTCGGGGTGGGTGCCGGCGATCTCCTGGAGCGGCGGCACGTCCATCGCGAGGATGAGCTCCAGCCTAGCGGCCACGGCGGCGTGCGCCCCGGCATCCTGCAGCACCCGGATGCCGCCGCGGAGGGCGTCCAGGTAATCGCGGAGCACGGGCAGCTGCGCCTTGCCCTGCGAGATGGACGAGCCGTCTGCGCGCAGCCGCCAGCGCACCACGACGTCGGGGATCACGTCGAACGCGCGAGCCACGGTGTACATCCTCTGTGCGACGATCTGGTCCTCGTACGCGACGCCCTCCGGGAAGCGGAGGCCCGTCCACAGGTCGCTGCGACTGATCTTCGACCAGGCCACGATGTTGGCCGACGCCTTCGGGTGCTCGAAGATCGTGGTGCCGAGGCGCTGCGGATCCGTGGCGGCGGCCACCCACGGCTGGACGCGGCCAGGGACGTACGCTCCGCGGTCATGTCGTGAGCGGACATAGGCACCCGCGACGAACTCGCTGCCCGTCGTCTCCAGCGTCCCGATGAGGCGCGCGAGTGCGGTCGGCGTCAGCTCGTCGTCACCGTCCAGGAATCCGACGTACTCGGTGTCGACACGGTCGAGTCCGACATTGCGCGCCGCTCCCAGCCCGATCGAGCGCTCGTGACGGAGCACGTCGAAACGAGGGTCGGATGCCGCGGCATCCGCGAAGACGTCACCGGTGGCGTCGAGGGATCCGTCGTCGATGAGGAGTGCGCGCCAGCGACCCTCGGTCTGCGCCCGGAGGGAGTCGAGGGCGGCCGGGACGAAGGCTGCGATGTCGCGTCCGGGGACGATGAGCGTGACGATCGGTGCGGGCACGTCCCGAGTCTATGGCCGCGCGGCGTTGCCGGCTCCGCCCGCTCGATTCAACGAGCGGGCAGGACCGCGCGCACCGCGCCGGCGACGAGCGCCGCGAGCTGTGCTGGGCCCTCTATCGGCAGAGGGGTGCGGCCGAACGTGAACCGCACCGACGTCTGCGCCACCTCGGGCGGGATGCCGCACGCGATGAGCACGTGCGACGGCTCGTCGCTGCCGGCCGCGCATGCCGAACCGCTCGACGAGACGACCCCCCGCCGCTCCAGTTCGAGCAGGACGGCTTCGCCGCTGACGCCCTCGAACGTGAAGCTCGCGGTGCCGGGGAGGCGGTTCTGGGGGTCACCGGTCAGCGCGGCCTGGGGGACGCTGTCGAGCACGTCGTCGATGAACGCGCGTGTGCGCTCGCCGACGCCGTTCGCCACGGCATCCCGTTCCGCATCGGCGAGTTCCAGCGCCGTCGCCAGTGCGACTGCGCCGGCGACGTTCTCCGTCCCGGAGCGACGCCCCCGTTCCTGCCCGCCGCCGTGGATCAGGGGCTCGAGCGGGATCCGGCCGCGGACGGCCAGTGCTCCGATACCCTTGGGCGCCCCGATCTTGTGGCCGGCGATCGAGAGCGCGTCGGCTCCGAGACCGGCCAACGGCAGCCAGCCAGCGGACTGCACGGCGTCGACATGCAGCACGGCTCCCGCCGAGTGCGCGATGTCCGCGAGCACCGCGACATCCTGGATCGTCCCGATCTCGTTGTTGGCATGACCGAGCGAGACCAGAGCGGTGTCGTCGCGCAGCACGCCGGCGAGAGCGGAGGCGGCGATCCGACCCGCGGTATCCACCGGCACCGTCGACACCGTCGTGCCGTGGAAGCGCGCGAGATACGCCGCCGACTCCAGGATCGACTCGTGCTCGATCGGCGACACCACGAGATGCCGGCGCTCCGAGGCGAGCACGACGCCCTTGATCGCGAGGTTGTTCGCCTCCGTGCCGCCGGCGGTGAAGACGACGTCGCCTTTCCGCATCCCGAGCACACGCGCCACCCTGGCACGGGAGTCATCGAGAGCGCTCGCCGCGGCCTCGCCCACCGTGTGGTGACTGGAGGGATTTCCGAACACACCCGTCAGGTACGGACGCATCGCCTCGAGCACTTCGGGGCGCACGGGGGATGTCGCGGCGTGGTCGAGATACAGCATCAGCCGATCCGCAGGTCAAGTCCCAGATCGAGAGCGCGCGCCGAGTGCGTGAGCGCTCCGACCGAGATCACGTCGACCCCGGTCTCCGCGATCCCGCGGACGGTGTCGAGGTTCACCCCGCCGGATGCCTCGGCGGTCGCGCGTTCCCCGATCAGCGCGACGCCCGCGCGCAGATCGTCGAGGGAGAAGTTGTCGAGCAGCACGGTGTCCGCTCCGCCGTCGAGCACCGCGGCGATCTGATCCAGACGATCCACCTCGACGACCACGTGGGTCGTGTGCGGCAGACGTGTGAGAGCCTCGCGCAACGCGGTGGCGAGGTCGGCCCCGGTGCGGGTGAGGACGGCGAGATGATTGTCCTTGGCCATCACGGCATCCGACAGCGAGTAGCGGTGATTGCTGCCGCCGCCGGAGACCACGGCATGCCGCTCGAACGCCCGCAGCCCAGGCGTCGTCTTGCGGGTGTCCGCGATGCGCACCCCAGTGCCCTCGACCGCGTGGACGTACGCGGCCGTCAGCGTCGCGATGCCGCTCATGCGCTGCACGAAGTTGAGCGCGACGCGCTCGGCCGTGAGCAGGCTCCGCGCCGGGCCGGATGCCGAGGCCAGCACATCACCGGGTGCGAACACGTCGCCGTCGCCGACGTGCACGTCGACGGCGACGGTCGGGTCGGTCAGCGTGAAGGCGGCGGCGAACACGTCGCCGCCGCTGAAGACGCCGGCCTCGCGCGCGACGAGATCGGCGGTGGCCGTCGCATCGGCGGGGAGCAGGGCTGTGCTCGTGAGGTCGCCCCAGGGGGCGTCCTCCTCGAGGGCGGACGAGACGACACGGGTGAGGATCGCTGCGGTGATCATCGGACTCCGATCAGGGAACGTTCGCGGAAATGCGCGCCGACCGATTCGGTGCGTTCGACAGCGGCGGATGCCGTGGCTGCCGCGACCAGCAGCAGATTCGCGTCTTCGTACTCGGCCATGGATGCCGGAGCGACAGCCTCGTCCTGCCAGGAGCGGAGCGTGGCGACCGCGTCGGCGAGCCCGTCGTCGGTGCGGAGGAGGCCGACGTTGTCCCACATGAGTTGCTGGAGCGCCGCACGCGAGAATCCCGCGCCGTCGCCCCCCTCGTCCGTCGAGCGAGCGGAGCGAGTCGGAACGCGGTGACTGCTGATCAGCATCGACCGCGTTTCGTCTCGGTCGGCTGCGCGGTCCTCGCTCGACGAGCGGGTGGCGGCAGCCGCGGCACGCGCACCGAATACCGCACCCTCGAGCAGCGAATTCGACGCCAGACGGTTCGCGCCGTGAACTCCGGTGCGGGCGGCCTCTCCGGCCGCGAACAGACCGGGCAGAGTCGTGCGTCCCTCGAGATCCGTGACGATGCCGCCCATCAGATAGTGCGCGGCCGGGGTCACCGGGATCGCCTCGCGCGCCCAGTCGAACCCGCGCTCCCTGGTCACGCGATCGATCGTCGGGAACCGCTCGGCCAGCCGCCGTGCACCGAGAGCCCTGGCATCCAGCCGTACCGGCGAGCCCTGCTGGGCCGCACGACGTGCGATGGCTCTGGCCACGACATCACGGGGCGCGAGCTCCCCATCAGGATGCTCGTCGAAGCAGAACCGGTGCCCGTCCTCGTCGACCAGAGTCGCCCCTTCGCCGCGCACCGCCTCGGAGATGAGGAACGGATCACCTGCGGCCAGGATCGTGGGATGGAACTGGACGAACTCCAGATCGGTCACCGCCGCACCCGCACGCATCGCCGCAGCGATGCCGTCGCCCGTCGCACCGAGCGGGTTGGTCGTGTGCGCGAACAGCTGCCCGGCGCCGCCCGTCGCGACGATCACGGCATCTGCCGGACGGTCGACGAGCGCTCCGTCGATGAGCAGCCGGATGCCGTGCACCGCGTGATCGCTGCACAGCAGGTCGACGAGGAACGCGCCCTCGACCACCTCGATGCCGGCGGCTTGCACGGCCGTCGTCAGGGCCCTGGCGATCTCCGCACCGGTCGCGTCGCCACCGGCGTGCACGATCCGCGCCGCGCCGTGCGCCGCCTCTCGTCCGAGCAGAAGCGTGCCGTCGTCCGCGCGGTCGAAGGCGACCCCGCGCGCGATCAGCTCGGCGATGCGGGCGGCGCCATCCGAGACGAGCACATCCACGGCATCCGGATCGCTGAGACCGGCACCGGCGGACAGCGTGTCGTCAGCGTGCGCGGCGGGGGAGTCGCCGTCGCGGTAGACACCGGCGACTCCGCCCTGCGCATGCGGCGTGCAGCCGTCGCCGAGCGAGCCCTTGGTGAAGATCGTCACCTCCTGCCCGGCCTCGTGCGCATGCAGTGCAGCGGTGAGTCCGGCGATACCGGAGCCGACGACGGCGATGGTCATCGCGCGCTCGCCACGGGCGGCTTCGCCGCCAGCATTCGCTCGAGGGCCACGCGCGCAGGGTCGGCGACATCGTCCGTCACCCGGATGCGGTTGACGACGCGGCCCGCGACGAGTTCCTCCAGCACCCACGCCAGATACCCGGGGTGGATCCGGTACATGGTCGAGCACGGGCACACGACGGGATCGAGGCAGAAGATCTCGTGCTGCGGGTACTGGGCCGCCAGGCGGCGGACGAGATTGATCTCGGTGCCGATCGCGAAGGTGGTCGGCTCCGTGGCGGCATCGATCGCGCGACGGATGTAATCGGTGGAACCCGCCTCGTCCGCGGCATCCACGACCTCCATGGGGCATTCCGGGTGCACGATGACCCGGACTCCGGGGTGCTCGGCCCGAGCCTGGTCGATCTGCCCGACCGTGAACCGGCGGTGCACGGAGCAGAATCCGTGCCACAGGATGACGCGGGAGTCCTCGATCTCGTCGGTCGTCGACCCGCCGAGCGGCTTGCGCGGATTCCACATCGGCATCTGCGACAGCTCGACGCCCATCGCCTTGGCCGTGTTGCGCCCGAGATGCTGATCGGGGAAGAACAGCACGCGCCGACCGCGCTCGAACGCCCATTCCAGTACGGTCGCGGCATTCGAGGACGTGCACACGATCCCGCCGTGGCGTCCGACGAAGCCTTTGATGGCGGCGGAAGAGTTCATGTAGGTGACGGGGATCACCGGGACGCGGCCATCCTCGTCCGCGGCATCCAGGTCGCCGAGGACGTCGGCCAGCTGCTCCCAGCACTCCTCGACCTGATCGATGTCCGCCATGTCGGCCATGGAGCATCCTGCTGCGAGGTTCGGCAGGATGACGGCCTGATCGGCTCCGGAGAGCAGGTCGGCGGTCTCCGCCATGAAATGCACGCCGCAGAAGACGATCGCCTCGGCATCCGGTCGGCCCTTCGCAGCAGTGGCGAGCTGGAACGAGTCACCCACGTAGTCGGCGTGCTGCACGACCTCTTCGCGCTGGTAGAAGTGACCGAGGATCACCACCCGGTCGCCGAGCGTGTGCTTGGCGGCCACGATGCGCGCGTGGAGATCGTCCTCGCTCGCCTCGCGGTAGGCGACGGGAAGTTCGCCCTGCCTCGGTGCGCCGGTGGGAATGACATCGCCCATCGAGGAGCCGGGGCCGTAACCGGGACGCGCGTCGAAGTCCCAGGGGCCCGCGGCGAGATCGGTGCTGCAGGTCGCGTCGACGCTGGATCCGTCGACGATCGCCTGGATGGCGTGATCGACGGACGGGTCGGTGCGCAGTCGGGACACGGGGACGAATGCGGTGCTCATCGGGTGCTCATTTCGTCGGGAGCTCTGGTCGGTTCGGGATGATCTGGATGGGTCGGATGCCGGGACGCGCGGATCTCAGCGGGAGACGAGCGGGCCGCGATCGGCGAGCTCGACGTCGGTGTTGTAGCGGTAGAGGCGAGCGGGGCGGTGGCTGCCGGTGCGGAACCCGTCGGTCGGCACGAGGGTCCCCGTGGCCTCGACCTGGCGGCGGAA
This sequence comes from Microbacterium sp. M, assembly GCF_045181065.1. Classification (GTDB taxonomy): domain Bacteria; phylum Actinomycetota; class Actinomycetes; order Actinomycetales; family Microbacteriaceae; genus Microbacterium. Next base: position 1,217,774 of record NZ_CP173721.1, read on the forward strand.
ATTGGCCGGATCCAGGCGGCGGCCGAGGATCGTCTCGTACGCCTCACGGAGGTCGGACAGCGTGAACGTCGGCGGCAGGAAGCCGTGCGCGACCCGGCTGTACCCGACCTTGTTGCGCAGCCGCCAGAGGGCGTAGTCGACGATCTGGTTGTGGTCGAAGGCCAGCTGCGGCAAGGCGACAGCGTCGAACCAGCGCACGTTCTCGGGAGCGTTGCCCGCGGCGACGTGCGCGGCGCTCTGCGCGTCGACCTCGTCCTGGCGCAGCAGCGCCCAGTAGACGATCGACACGACGCGACTGGGGGAGCGGTCCACGTCTCCGAACGCATAGAGCTGTTCGAGGTAGCTCGGCGAGAGTCCGGTCGTCTCGGCGAGCGTGCGCGCCGCGGCCTGCTCGAGCCCTTCCTGCTCGACGAGCCATCCGCCGGGAAGCGCCCACTGCCCCTGGTGCGGGTCCCTGGTGCGCAGCACGAGCGGCAGAGACAGCACCTGAGTGCCGTCGTCGCCGCGGCGCAACGTCAGGATCGCCGTCGACACCGCGACGCGGATATCGGCATCTCTAGTTCTGGTCACCATGACTTTAACCTCCGATGACCATCTTAGAGTCGTTGTGACCAGAACTTCAATTCCGGGGTGTCACATAACGGAATCGCAAACGTTACATCCCCGTGACCATGAATCTTGTTCCCTGTGTGACCATTTGTTAGGTTACTGTCCTAACAAACCCCTTCCGGGGTTCTCAAGGACGAGCACCACCCTCCAGCAGTGAAGCATCGAGAGGAAATACAACACATGATCCGCAATGGAAAGCGCCGTGTCGCGATCACGGCTATCGCGGGGGCATCCGTCCTCGCGCTCGGCCTCACCGCCTGTTCGGGTGGTGGCGGCGACGAAACCGGCGACGGCGGCGAGACCGACACGACGCTGCGCGTCTGGGCGGGCAGCCAGACCCCGATCGAAGCCAACTTCAATCCCTTCGCTCCCACCGTGCTGCACGGAGCGCTCGGGCCGATCCTCGAGCCGCTCTTCTTCTTCAACAAGACGGCGGACGAGCCGGCCACCGGCATGATCGGCGAGTCGTACGAATACAACGAGGACGGCACGGTCATCACCGTCAAGATCAAGCCGGACCTGAAGTGGAGCGACGGCGAGCCGCTCACCGCCGAGGACGTCGCCTTCACGTTCACCTACGAGGGCAACAACCCCGAGGGCCAGGGGCTCGTTTCGGCAGAGCCGCAGGACGACACGACCGTCGTCCTGACCTACTCGACGCCGCAGTTCACCTCCGAGTGGCAGCGCATGGGCGGCACCTGGATCCTCCCGGCGCACGTGTGGAGCGAGGTCGACGACTTCGCGACCTTCACGAACGAGGAGCCCGTCGGATCGGGCGCGTACGTCGTCGACAGCGTCACGAGCGAGTCGTACGTGCTCGTCGCCAACGAGAACTACCGCGACGCGGACGATCTGGGCGTCGGCACCGTGCAGTACATCGCCGTGGACAACAACCAGGCCGCGCAGGACCTGCTCGCCGCCGGCGAGCTCGACTGGGCCGGCATGTTCATCCCCAATCCCGACTCGGTCACCGGCAACGGCAAGATCGACTGGGTCAACACGCCCCAGGACCCCACCGTGCTCTACACGTGCGCGAATGCGGACCTGGGCTGCACGGGAGAGCAGACCGACGTCGCCGTCCGGCAGGCGCTGAACATCGCCATCGACCGCGGCACAATCAAGCAGAAGGCGTTCGTCGACCTCACCGGCGACATCTCGCCCACGTACGCACTGCTGCCGCGTGACGAGAAGTGGGTCGCCGATCCGGCGAACGAAGTCAGCCCGCAGAGCCCGGACGCCGCCGGCGCCGGTGCCATCCTCGAAGCGGCCGGCTATGTCAAGGACGCCGACGGGATGTACGGCAAGGACGGCACGCCCATCGAGCTCGACCTCATCTCGGTGGATGGCTGGACCGACTACAACGACGCCGCGAAGCTGATCGCCGAGCAGGCCGCCGAAGCCGGCATCAAGATCAATGTCGGCACCGTGCAGTGGCAGGAGTTCTCCGACGCCCGCCAGACCGGACAGTACGAACTGATCGTGGGCGGCATGATCGGGACCTCGGTCGCTGACCCGTTCCAGATCTACCGCGACTGGCTCGGCGGCACCGCAGTGGAGTCGACCAGCGCTGTCGGCGAGGAAGTTCCCGCCGGACGCTGGAACTTCAGCCGCTACAACAACCCGACAGTGGATGCCGCGATCGCCGCCGCCAACGCGACGAACGACGAGGCGGTGAAGATGGAGCAGTACGCCACGATCCAGACCGAGATCGTGCGCGACCTTCCGTACATCCCGCTCGTGATCAACGCCACCCAGACCTTCTACAACGCGAAGGACTTCACGGGGTGGCCGACGGAGGAGGATCTGTACGCGTTCCCGCCGTCCTGGGGCTCGGTCTCGGCCGGATTCATCCTGCCGCAGCTGCAGCCGGCCGGCTGATCACGCATTGATGCACGGGAGCAGGAAGTCGAAGTGACATGAAGTACTATGCCCGCCGGATCGGGTTCTACATCATCACGTTGTGGGCCGCGATCTCTCTCAACTTCCTGCTCCCTCGGCTCATGCCGGGGGACCCGGCCGACATCATGATCGCCAAGCTGCAGCGCAGCGGCGGCGAGGTCTCGGAGACCACGGTCCGCAACATCAAGCTGCTGCTCGGCTCGGACGACTCCTCGATGTGGGAGCAGTACATCGGCTACTGGGGTCGGATGCTGCGCGGAGATCTCGGCATCTCCGTCACGAAGTATCCGACTCCGGTCGCCGAGCTCATCGGGCAGGCGCTGCCGTGGACGCTGATCCTCGTCGGCGTCGCCACCGTCATCTCGTTCGTCCTCGGCATCGCTCTCGGTGCCTGGGTCGGGTGGAAGCGAGGGACCTGGGTCGATCACCTCATCCCGGCGACCACGATCCTGCAGTCCATCCCGTACTTCTGGCTCGCGCTGGTGCTGGTCGCCGTGTTCGCGGTCGGCCTGGGGTGGTTCCCGATCATCGGCGGATACAGCGTCTTCGACTTCCCCAAGGGACCGGAGTGGAGTTGGGCCTTCTTCGCGGATGCCGTGCATCACGCGATCCTGCCGGCGGTGACCATCGTGATCAGCTCCGTCGGCGGCTGGCTGTTCGGCATGCGCAACATGATGGTGTCCACGCTCGCGGAGGACTACGTCACCACCGCGGAGGCGAAGGGTCTGCGACCGCAGCGCATCCTCACGATGTACGCATCGCGCAACGCCGCGATCCCGTCGATCGCCGGGTTCGCGATCACGCTCGGATTCGTCGTGGCCGGCTCCATCGTCATGGAGCAGGTGTTCACGTACCCGGGAATCGGGAAGCTCATGTTCCAGGCCGTGCAGAACAGCGACTACGCGCTCATGCAGGGCGTCTTCCTCGTGATCACCCTCACGGTGCTCGCAGCCAACTTCATCATGGACCTCGTCTACGGATACATCGACCCGAGGGCACGCCACAATGTCTGACACCATCACGAAACCGACGTCCAACCCGATGGACACCGTCGCCCTCGTCACGCAGAAGCAGACCAGGGGCGGATGGCGCGCCATGATGCCGACGATGTCCGCCAAGTTCGTCACCGGCGTCGTCATCGTGGTCACGATCGTGCTGTTCGGCATCATCGGACCGCTCGTCACGCAGAATCCGCGGTACTCCGGAAACGATGCGCTGCAGCCGCCCAGTGCCGAGCACCTGCTCGGCACGACCAAGCTCGGCTACGACGTGTTCGCCCAGCTCGCGCACGGCACGCAGGGATCGCTCCTTGTCGGGATCGTCGCCGGCCTCATCGCGATCATCCTCTCGCTCCTGTTCGGCGTCCTGGCCGGCTACATCGGCGGCTGGCGCGACGAGGGCCTCTCGCTGGTGACCAACATCGCGCTCGTGATCCCCGGGCTCCCGCTCGCGATGGTGATCGCGACCTACTTCAGCACGCGCAGCTGGCTGCTCGTCGCCTTCGTGCTCGGCATCACGTCGTGGGCCGGAGCGGCGGTCGTGCTGCGGACGCAGGCGCGGTCCCTCCGCAGCCGGGACTACGTGTACGCGGCGAAGGTCGCCGGTGAAAGATCCTTCCGGGTGATCCTCGTGGAGATCCTGCCGAACCTGCTGCCGCTGCTGGCGGCGCAGTTCCTGTTCGCGATCATCTTCGCGATCCTCGGAGAGGCCGGGCTGTCCTATCTCGGCCTGGGCGCCACCGACTCGATCACGTGGGGCACGATCCTCAACGACGCCCAGTCCGGTCAGGCGCTGGGCACCGGCGCCTGGTGGTGGTTCATCCCACCGGGGATCCTGATCGCGCTCCTGGGCTGCGGTCTGTCGCTGATCAACTTCGCGATCGACGAGATCATCAACCCGAAGCTGCGGGTCGCACCCGAGGCCGCGCGCCGTGTGCGCAAGGCAGCCAAGACGAAGGGAGTGGGCGCATGACCGCCCCCGAAGCAGTCCTCACCGCCCGCGGAGTGTCGATCGAATACGAGGTCGACCCGCCCGTCAAGGCCGTGCGCGACGTCTCCCTCACGCTGCATCGCGGCGAGATCCTCGGCCTGGCCGGTGAATCGGGCTGCGGCAAGACCACGCTCGCGTACGGGCTGAACCGTCTGCTCAAGGCGCCTGCTCTGATGACGTCGGGCGAGATCGTCTTCCACGACCGCGACGGCCACGACATCGACATCGTCGCCCTCCAGGACGACGGCCTGCGGGCGTTCCGCTGGGACAAGATCTCGATGGTGTTCCAGGGGGCGATGAACTCCCTGAACCCCGTGATCAGCGTCAAGGCGCAGATCTTCGACGTGTTCGACACGCACCGCCCCGGCATGAGCAGGAAGGCGAAGACCGAGCGCGCGCAGGAGCTGCTGGGCCTGGTGGGCGTCGACCCCTCGCGGCTCACGAGCTTCCCGCACGAGCTCTCCGGCGGCATGCGCCAGCGCGTCATGATCGCGATGGCGCTCGCGCTGGATCCTCAGGTCATGATCATGGACGAACCCACGACGGCACTCGACGTGGTCGTGCAGCGGGGGATCATCCGGGAGATCATGCGGCTGCGCGAGCGTCTCGGGTTCGCCGTGATCTTCATCACCCACGACCTGCCGATGCTGATCGAGATCAGCGACCGGATCGCGGTCATGCTGCAGGGCGAGATCGTCGAGCAGGGCAGCGCCGAAGAGATCTACCGCACGCCGCAGCACGAGTACACCAAGAAGCTGCTCTCCAGCTTCCCGAGCCTGAAGGGCGAGCGCGGTGGTTTCGTCCGCAGCGGCGCCGGGCTCACGGCATCCGTCACGGCATCCGCGAAGGAGGACGCACGATGAGCACGCTCGAGGCACGCCATCTGATCAAGGACTTCAAGCTCCGATCCGGATTCACATCGACGACGCTGCATGCGGTGAAGGACGTGTCCTTCACGATCGAGGCGGGCAAGACGATCGCCCTGGTCGGCGAATCCGGCAGCGGCAAATCGACGATCGCGCGCATGCTCATGAAGCTCGAGACGCCGACGGCGGGCGACATCCTGCTCGATGGTGCGCCCAGCGGCACCCACGGCAGGGCGCTCGCGCGCTACCGGTCGGACGTGCAGATGGTGTTCCAGGACCCGTTCGCGTCGCTGAACCCGTTCCACACGATCATCCATCACCTGGAGCGTCCGCTGCGCATCCATCACCCGAAGCTGTCGCGCGACGAGGTGCGGGCGAAGGCGCTGGACCTGCTGGAACGCGTCCGCCTCTCTCCGGCCGAGAGCTTCGCCGAGCGGCGCCCGCACGAGCTCTCCGGGGGGCAGCGTCAGCGCATCGCGATCGCGCGCGCTCTGGCACCCGGTGCCCGCTTCATCGTGGCCGACGAGCCCGTATCGATGCTCGACGTGTCCATCCGGCTCGGGGTGCTGAACCTCCTCGCCGACCTGCAGCGCGAAGAGAACCTCGGTGTGCTCTACATCACGCACGACCTCGCGACTGCGCGGCACTTCAGCGACGAGATCCTCGTGATGTACCGCGGCGACATCGTCGAGCGGGGCCCGGCGGACGAGGTGATCCTCAACCCGCAGCACGAGTACACGAAGACCCTGTTGCAGGCCGCACCCGACCCCGAGAACATGGGGCGGCTGCGCGACGAGGTGCGTGCGGAGCTCGCCGGAGGGCGCTGATCACGGGGCGATCGGGACTCCGAGATCCAGCACCCAGACGTTGGTCTGCAGCGTCTGCCCGCGGAAGGGGAACGCCCGTGTGGAGACGTGTTCGAACCCGGCTGCCCGGCACAGCGCATTGGAGGGCAGATTCTTCTCGGAGGGGAACGCCGTCAGCAGACGCTGCGTGTGGTGCTCGCGCGCGTCTTGGATCATGAGGGAGACGGCGGCGTGTCCGATGCCCTTGCCCTGCGCCTCTGGCACGATGAACCAGCCGGTCTCGTGGACCGGCTGCCGGTCCCACTCCGTCGTCCACCAGCCGATCGCACCCGCCGCGACCCCGTCGTCCTCGACGATGAACATCCGCGCGGCGCCCTCTCGCCACAGCCGCAGATACTTCTCATGGCGTTCGCCGACCTGCTCTTCGGTCTCGGGGCCCGCGATGTGGACGGTCATGTCGGGCGCGTTGCCGCGATGCAGCAGAGGAAGGTCTGATGGCGCCCACTTCCGGAGACCGATCGTCATGTCGTCAGTATCCTCTCGGGGTCCGACATCGTGCCGCCACCGGCGACGCTAAGCTGTACGTGACAACTGAAGAAGGCCCCACGACCCGTGCGGGAGAGCCCCGGTGAAGCCGGCCGGGCACCGAAGGAGCAAGCCTCCCCGCCAATCTCTCAGGTATCGCGTACCGCGCCGGTCAGGCCGCTCTGAAAAGTGATTGCTCGCGCCGCGAGGAATCCGCCGACGGTGAAAGCCCCTTGCGGGTGAAACTCTCAGGCCCATGACAGAGGGGGAGTTCTCGGATACCGTGCAATCAGTGCGGCATCCTTCCGATCCCACCGGGAGAACTCCATGACCCCAGCTCGTTACACACCGCTGCGTGCGCGTCACGAGGCGCTCGGCGCCTCGTTCACCGACTTCGGCGGCTGGCAGATGCCGGTTCGCTACACGTCCGACCTCGCCGAGCACCACGCCGTCCGGCAGGCCGCAGGACTCTTCGACATCTCGCACATGGCCGAGTTCCTCATCGAAGGGCCGGATGCCGCGGGCTACCTCGACCACGCCCTCGCAGGGCGGATCTCGACCATGACCATCGGCAAGGCCAAGTACTCCCTGGTGCTGGCCGCCGCGGGCGGAATCGTCGACGACGTCATCGCCTATCGCCTCGCCGAGGACCGTTACCTGATCATCTCCAACGCCGGGAATCGGGATGTCGTGGCCGACGCGCTGCAGCAGCGCACCGAGACGTTCGACGTGACGGTCGCCGATGTCTCCGACGACTACGCGCTTCTCGCCGTCCAGGGGCCCGCGGCCGAGGCGATCGTCGCGGCGACGACCGGTATCGAAGAGGTCTCGATCCCGTGGAACGAGCAGAAGTACTACGCCTGGGCGTCGGCACGCTACAACGGCGAGCCGCTTCTGCTCGCCCGCACCGGCTACACCGGCGAGGACGGCTTCGAACTGCTCGTCCACGCCGCCGACGCCGCGGCGCTGTGGGATGCGCTGCTCGCCGCCGGCGAGGCGCACGGTCTGGTGCCGGCCGGCCTCGCCGCCCGTGACACGCTGCGCCTCGAAGCCGGCATGCCCCTGTACGGACACGAGCTGTCGCTGGACACCAAGCCGGCCCAGGCGGGTCTCGGCCGTGTCGTCGCCGTCGACAAGGAGGCCTTCGTCGGCAAGGACGGCGTCGCCGCGGCATCCGATGCCCGCGTGCTCGTCGGGCTCTCGGCAGAGGGCAAGCGCGCAGGCCGCGCCGGGTACGCCGTCGTCGCAGACGACGGCACCGTCGTCGGCGAGATCACCAGCGGGGCGCTCAGCCCCACGCTCGGCCACCCGATCGCGATGGCGTACATCGACCCGGCGGCCGTCGCCGAGGACCTCTTCCTGGACGTGCGGGGGACGAAGATCCCCGCCGTCGTGACCGATCTGCCTTTCTACCGGAGGACGAAATGACCGACCTGACCACCCTGAAGTACAGCGAAGAGCACGAGTGGATCGCCGTGCAGGACGGCGTCGCCACGATCGGCGTCACCGACTACGCGGCTGACAAGCTCGGCGACGTCGTGTTCGTCGAGCTCCCCGCTGTCGGCACCGAGGTCGCCGCGGGCGCCGTCGTCGGCGAGATCGAATCGACCAAGTCCGTCGGCGAACTCTACGCACCCGTATCCGGCACGGTCGTCGAGATCAACGACGCCGCCGTCGATGACCCGTCGCTGGTCAACGGCGAGCCGTTCGAGGGCGGCTGGCTGATCAAGGTGTCCGTCGCCGATGGGGCGACCGACGCTCTGCTCGATCGTGACGCGTACGTCGCGCTGACCGAGGGCTGATCGCGCAGTGGTCTCCTTCGCCGACCGTCACATCGGGACGACCTCCGAGACGCAGCGGCTCATGCTCGACGCGCTCGGCATCACGGATGCCGAGGCTTCCGTCGAGCAGCTGATGCGCCAGGCCGTCCCGGCATCCATCTTCACCGCGCCGGGCGAAACAGCCATCCCGGCCGCCGCGAGCGAGGCCGAGGCGCTCACCGAGCTGCGCGCGCTCGCCGCCCGCAACACCGTGAACACGCCGATGATCGGGCTCGGGTACTACGGCACGATCACCCCGAGCGTGATCCAGCGCAACGTCCTGGAGAACCCGTCCTGGTACACGGCGTACACGCCGTACCAGCCCGAGATATCGCAGGGGCGCCTCGAGGCGCTGATCAACTTCCAGACCATGGTCTCGGAGCTGACCGGCCTGACGACCGCCAACGCCTCCATGCTGGACGAGTCCACGGCCGTCGCCGAGGGCATGCTGCTGGCGCGACGCGCGTCGAAGGTCGCCTCGAACGTGTTCGTCGTCGACTCCGGCGCGTTCCCGCAGACCAAAGCGCTGCTGGCCACCCGAGCGGATGCCGTCGGCATCGAACTCGTCGAGCGCGACCTCGCTGCCGGCGAGGCGCTGCCGGACGAGCTGTTCGGGGTGCTCGTGCAGTACCCCGCAGCATCCGGGCTCGTGTGGGACCCATCAGCCGTCATCGATGCGGCGCACGTCGCCGGCGGCCTCGCGGTCGTCGCGGCCGACCTCCTGGCGCTCACGCTGATCGCCTCGCCCGGCTCGCTCGGTGCGGATGTCGCGGTCGGCACGACGCAGCGCTTCGGCGTCCCGATGGGCTTCGGCGGTCCGCATGCCGGCTACATGGCAGTGCGGCAGGGTCTGGAGCGGCAGCTGCCCGGCCGGCTCGTCGGCGTCTCGGTGGATGCCGACGGCAAGCCCGCCTACCGCTTGTCGCTGCAGACGCGTGAGCAGCACATCCGTCGTGAGAAGGCCACGAGCAACATCTGCACCGCGCAGGTGCTGCTGGCCGTCATGGCCTCGATGTACGCGGTCTATCACGGTCCGGACGGGCTGCGCGCGATCGCCGAGGAGACCGCGGCGA